>JAJDTA010000089.1 GCA_022827405.1 Acidimicrobiia bacterium | reverse complement strand
CGTGAGCCTGCGTGCCCTGGTTCGTGGCGTCCGCCGGGCCTCCAATGGTGAACCCCGCCGGCAAGACGTTGAAGCCCATGACGAAGGTCTCGGCATCCTCGATCTCGGCGTCAAAGGGCACGGGCAGGCTGAAGGTGTGGCTGGTCACGCCCGCCGGCACCCTCACCGAGTGCGTGGCGGCGAAGTGCTCCGCCCCCGTGTATTGATCCCTTGTGTAGGCATCAGCTTTGATGTCCTCGCGCAACTCGGCGTCGCAGGTGTTGAATTCAATCACAAAGGTCTGCTCTTTGGTCGTGGGCGAGCCGAAGGTCAGCGTCGGCCGCAGCGGGTCGCCCTCCCGCACGTTGTAGTCGTCGCGGCTGAACCGCACCGTGTTGTCGAAGGCAACCGGTCCGATGGGACCGACTATCTGCGTGTACACACTTCCGTTCAGCCCGTTGCCGTCGGTGTGGCGGACCTTCAGCCGGAAGTACTTGCCCAAGTCCGATTGCTTCAGGGTGTAGCTCTGGGAAGTCGCGCCTGCTACTTGCCGCCACCGCTGGCCGGGTGAACTGATATCGTCACTCAACAGCCACTCGTACATGAGCGAGCCCTCGCCCTCGGGGTCGGCGCAGACCCGGTTTCCCGTCAGTACGCCGTTCACCTGGGGCCGGCCGCTGATCCGAAACGCGGACTGGCCTTCGCTCTCAATGATGGTGATCGTTGTGGTGATTCCAGCGCCAAGGTTGTAGTCGGCGCCGTCGGTGAGGGTCAGAATGACGGTCTCGCCGGTGTCGGAAACCGCATCGCCGGAGAACGTGATTGACACGACCTCAGCAAGGCTGAACGCCGGCGTCAGCGCCGGAAGGGTGAACGTCCCGGTCCGGGCGTTGCAGTTCGCGCCGGGAATGGTGTAGTCCACCCCGCAGGTCGCCGTACCGCCGATGGTGTAGCTGACGTCTATGCCCGCCGACGAAACCCGGGAAGCCTGAACAGCAAATACATCCTCTGTGGATTCTAAAGCGGTATACGATGTAACCCCCCAGAACACATTCGGGACACTCTGCGCCTCAGCCCGCTCAATCGGCGCCAAGGCAACGGCCACGACGGCCAGCAGCGCCAAGGCCGACAGCGGCAGCCGCCACCTCGCGCCGCGCACCAGCGCACCCTTCCCAACGCCTTGGGGGGGGGGGATCGCAGCATCAGCACCACCACGGCGGCACAGTTCGAAAAACCTGGAATACATGCCTGAATTGTCCCGCTTGCCCCCACCCGAGGTCAAGCAAAACCCCCGAATTACTTTCACAGGGCAGGGGTCGGCTACACCTGACTGAGCAATCTGCGGGGGTGGCGGGTGGACCTGCCTCAGCATGTGCTGGGCGGCTCTCACTACGTGGGGTCGAAGTGGGGGCGGTTGAGGTTGTAGCGGGCAACGGCATCCTGGGCCACCGCGGGGTCGAGGCTGCCTTCGGCAGCCAACGCGCTCAGGATGGTGGAGACCACGCTTTTGACGTCGGTCTCGAAGAAGCGGCGCAGCGACTCGCGGGTGTCGGAGCGGCCGAAGCCGTCTGTTCCCAGGGGAATGAATCGGCGGGGCACCCAGCGGGCGATCTGATCGGGAACCATGGTCATGTAGTCGGTGACCGCCACCACCGGGCCCCGCCCGCTGGCCAGGCGCTGTGTCACCATCGGCGCCCGGGGCGCCTCGTTGGGGTGCAGGCGGTTCCAGCGCTCCGCTTCCAGGGCCTCCTCCCGGGCGGCCTTGAAGGAGGGGGCGCTGAGCAGATCCACGCCGATGCCGTAGCGCTCGGCCAGCTCGGCCTGGGCCTCGCGGGCGGCCTGATGGGCGGTTCCCGAGAAGATGATCGTGGCCTGCTGCTCGGCGCCGTCCAGCGGGTGGTTCCACTGGTACAGCCCCGACAAGATGTGCTCGTCGCTGATGAAGTCGGCCCGGCGGGGCTGGCGGTAGTTCTCGTTGTAGATGGTGATGTAGTAGAAGACGTCGTCGCCCCCGCCGTTGCCGTACATCCGGTGCAGGCCGGCCCGCACGATGGCGCCCAACTCGTAGGCGAACGCCGGGTCGTAGGCGCAGCAGGCGGGCACGGTGGAGGCCAGCAGGAGGCTGTGGCCGTCCTGGTGCTGCAAGCCCTCGCCCATCAGCGTGGTGCGCCCCGCGGTGGCGCCCATCAGGAATCCCCGGGCCCGGGAATCTGCTGCCGACCAGATCAGGTCGCCCACCCGCTGGAATCCGAACATGGAATAGAAGGAGTAGAACGGCACCATCGGCACTCCCATGGTGGCGTAGCTGGTGGCCGCCGCCGTCCACGAGGCCAAAGAACCCGCCTCGGTGATGCCCTCCTCCAGGAGCTGGCCATCCTGCCCCTCGGCGTAGGACAGCAGCAGGTCGTGGTCCACCGGCTCGTAGAGCTGGCCCTCGGAGGCGTAGATCTTGAACTCTCGGAACAGCGAGTCCATGCCGAAGGTGCGGGCCTCGTCGGGGACTATGGGCACCACCCGGGCCCCGAACTCCTCGTCTCGCATCATGTTGCGCAGCATCTGGGTGAACACCATGGTGGTGGACACCTCGCGCCCGTTGGAGCCCTCGTCGTAGTCGGAGAACAGCTTGTCGTCGGGCAGCTTGATGGGCCGGCGGACATTAACCACCCGAATGGGCAGCGGGCCGTCGAGCTCCTTGCGCCGGGCCAGCAGGTACTGGTGCTCGGGGGAGTCGGGCGGGGGCTTGTAATACGGCGGATTGGCGTCGTCTTCGAGCGCCTCGGCGGGGATCTCCTCTTCCAGGTGGAGTCGGGAGCGCAGATCCATGAGCTGGGCGGTGGTCATCTTCTTGATCTGATGGGTGGCGTTGCGGGCTTCCAGCCCCTCGCCCAGCGTCCAGCCCTTGATGGTTTTGGCCAAGATCACCGTGGGGCGGTCGGTGGCCTCCACCGCGGCCTTGTAGGCGGCGTACAGCTTCAAGTAGTCATGGCCGCCCCGGGGCAGGTCCTCGAGCTGGCGGTCGGTCAGGTGGTCTGCCATCTTGCGCAGCCGGGGATCGGGGCCGAAGAAGTTCTCCCGGATGTAGGCGCCGGTCTCGGTGGCATATCGCTGGTACTCGCCGTCGACGGTGGTCATCATCTTCTCCAGCAGCACGCCGTCGACGTCGGCGGCGAGCAGCTCGTCCCAGCGGGATCCCCAGATCACCTTGATCACGTTCCAGCCCGAGCCCCGGAAGTTGCCCTCCAGCTCTTGGATGATCTTGCCGTTGCCCCGCACCGGGCCGTCGAGGCGCTGGAGGTTGCAGTTCACCACCCAGATGAGGTTGCCCAGCTTGGCCCGCCCGGCCAGCGAGATGGATCCCAGCGTCTCGGGCTCGTCGCACTCCCCGTCGCCCACGAAGCACCACACCTTGGAGGCGCTGGTGTCCTCGATGCGGCGGTCGTGCAAGTAGCGGTAGAAGCGGGCGTGGTAGATGGAGTTGATCGGCCCCAGCCCCATCGACACCGAGGGGTACTCCCAGAAGTCGGGCATCAGCCGGGGGTGGGGGTAGCTGGAAAGGCCCTGGCCGCCGATCTCCATGCGGAAGTTGTCAAGCTGTTCGGTGGTGAGGCGGTCTTCGAGGAAGGCCCGGGCGTAGATGCCGGGGGCGGCGTGGCCCTGGATGTAGACGGCGTCGCCGGGCAGCCCATCTTCTTTGCCCTTGAAGAAGTGGTTGAACCCCACCTCGTACAGCGCGGCCGACGAGGCGAAGGTGGACAGGTGGCCGCCGATTCCATCGGCCCGCTTGTTGGCCCTCACCACCATGACTGCGGCGTTCCACCGGATGAAGGCCCGGATGCGGCGCTCGATGTACTCGTCGCCGGGGAAGAACGGCTGGTCGGCAGTGGGGATGGTGTTCACATACGGTGTCTGCACCGTGCCCGACAGGCCCGTGCCCAACTCGTCGGCCCGGTCGAGGAGCCGGCGCAGCAGATATCGGCCCCGCTGCCCGCCCGAGGCGCTGACCACCGCGTCGAGGCTGTCGAGCCACTCGCGGGTTTCTTCGGGGTCGGTGTCGGGCAGCTGGTGTGAGAAGTTCACGGCCACGGTCTAATGCCCTTGGTGTGAGAGGTACATAACTGTGCCCAATGCTTTCAATTCTGGGGCGGTCATGCCAGCATGAGCGGATGCCTGATACTGGAAAGCCCACTGTGGTGTACACCGATGGTGCCTGCCGGGGGAATCCCGGCCCCGGGGGATGGGGTTGGGTGGTGCCCGATGGCCCGTCGGGATCGGGCGGCGCGCCCCAGACCACCAACAACCGCATGGAGCTCATGGGGGTGCTGGAAGCGCTGCGGTCACTGGACGGGCCGCTGGCGGTGTACTGCGACTCCACCTACGTGGTGAATTGCTTCAAAGACCGGTGGTGGGAGGGGTGGATCCGCCGAGGCTGGCGCACCGCCGAAAAGAAGCCGGTGGCGAACCAGGATCTCTGGAAGCAGATCATCGAGCAGGTTGAGGCCCGATCCATTGCCTTCCACTGGGTGAAGGGCCATTCCGGGAACCGGTGGAACGACGAGGCCGACCGCCTGGCCACCGAGGCCGCCGACACCCAGGACGTGGTGGAAGAGCAGTCGCTGTTCTGATCTGATTTCGATCAGCGCAGCACCTCTTCCAGCGCCCCTCGTAAGTCGGGATGGCGGAATTCGAAGCCCGCATCGGCCAGCGCTGCGGGATGGGCTCGGGTGCTGGAGAACAGGAGGCCGTCGGCCAGCTCCCGGCCCAGCAGCAGCCGGGGGCCAAATCGAGGGACCGCGAGAGCCGCGGGACGGCGCAGCACCGAGGCCAGCGCCCGGGTGAACTCTTTGTTGGTGACTGGATTGGGAGCGCACAGGTTCACCGGTCCAGCGATGCCGGACTCCAATAGGAAGGCCAGGGCCCTCACCTCGTCTTCCAGGGCAATCCACGGCCACCACTGCTGGGCGTTTCCCAGCGGCCCGCCCAAGCCCAGCTTGAACAGGGGCAGCATTCGGGTGAGGAAGGGAGCGTTGTCGGCCACCACCAGCCCGGTGCGGGCCAAGGCCACCCGGATACCGGCGCTCTCGGCCTTGAGGGCGGCAGCCTCCCAGTCTGCGGTCAGGGTGGCCAGGAACCCGGTGCCGGGTCCCGACTGCTCATCGAGCACTTCGTCTCCCCGGTCGCCGTAGAAGCCGACGGCGGAGCCGGCCACCAGCACTGCGGGAGGAGTACCGGCCGCAGCCATGGACTCGACCAACAGCTCGGTGGCGTCTACCCGGCTGAGACGCAGCTCCCGTTTGCGGCGCTCGTTCCAGCGGCGGTCGCCGATCCCCGCGCCGGCCAGGTTCACCACCCCGTCGATGCCGTCGAAGGCATCGTCGTCGATGTCGCCGACGGCCGGGTTCCAGTATCGGGCTGCGTCGGTTCGCGACGCCCGATCGCGTACAAGGCGGACCACGGAGTGGCCGCGAGATTCGAGGTGGCTGGCCAACGCTGTCCCGATCAGTCCCGATGCTCC
>JAJDTA010000009.1 GCA_022827405.1 Acidimicrobiia bacterium | reverse complement strand
CTGATCGTCGTTGTCGACGTAGGGGCCGAGATAGCGCAGGCTATCGCCTCGTCCGGGATCCTCAATTTTGATTATCTCGGCCCCTTGCTCGCCCAATATCGCCGCGCAGAAAGGCGCCGAGACCCGAGAACCCAGGTCGATCACTCGCAATCCTTCCAGGGGGCGTCTCATCAGCTGCTCCAATCCACGGCTGCAATTGCCACGCTCAGATTACGTTGCGCTCTCTCAGGGCTGCGATCTGGGATTCTGAGAGTTCCAGCAGGCCCGAGAGCACCTCGTCGGTGTGCTCTCCCAACCGGGGGGCGCCCGTTGGGACCGGAAGTGGGTCGTCGTCGAAGCGGGGGAAGGGGGCTTGCTGTCGAACGGGGCCGATGACGGGATCGTCTACGGTGCACACATCTCCGCGGGCCCGCACGTGGTCGTCGGCCGCTACGTCCGTCACGTCGTAGACGACGCCGACGGGCACGCTGTGGGCCAGGCAGCGCTCTTCGATGGTTGCCGCGTCGAGCCCGGATGCCCACTCGGCGACGATCTGGTTGACAATGTCCCGGTTGAGACGTCGCGCTTTTGGTGAGGCGAAGCGCTCGTCGACCAGCAGCTCTGACTGGCCCATTGCCTCACAGAGACGTTCGAACACGGCCTGGCGCACGGCCACGATGCACACATACCGGCCGTCGCGGCTCTGGAAGTTGTCGAGGGGCGCAGCGTTTTCTGATCGATTGCCCGTGCGCTGGCGCACCGAGCCCAGGCGGTCGTAGGCCGCGATCGTCCACTCCATGATCCGCAGCACCGATCCGTACAGGTAGGCGTCTATCACGCCACCGGTTCCCGTGCCCTTGGCATCGCGCTCATAGAGCAGGCTCGTCACGGCCTGAGCCGCAAACACACCGGTCAGGTAGTCGGAAAAGGGAAGGCCCGGTCGTGTCGGGGGCCCGTCGGGTTGTCCGGTGAGGTGTGTCAGCCCGGCGAATGCGGCGGCGTTGTGGTCGAAACCGTTGTATAGGGACTTGGGTCCCTGCTGGCCGTACAGGCTGATGCGGGCGGTGACCAGCCTCGGGTTGAGCTGGGTTGGGTCGATGTTCCAGCGTTCCAGGGTGCCGGGTCGGAAGTTCTCACACATCACGTCGGACACCGAAGCCAGGCGTCTGAACAGATCCTGGCCCTCAGGGCTTCGAAGATTGATGGTCACCGACTTGCGGCCCCGGCCCTCCACCGACCAATAGAGGGAGTAGGGATGGCCGTCTTCATCAACGGTGAAGGGCCCGTTCAAGCGGGTCTTGTCGCCGCGATCGGGGTCCTCGATCTTGATCACCTCTGCGCCCTGCTCACCCAGGATCCCGGCGCAGAACGGGGCCGCGATGCGGGTGCCCACATCGAGCACTCTGATCCCGGCCAGAGGCTGCCTCACTGGGACTGCAATTCGCCCCGGCTGATCTGTGGGGGCGCAGCAAGGCTCATGCGCGCACCCTAGATCACCCAAATACCCAGACCAAGCCTCGAGCCTCTGGGGGCGTCACGCCGCCCTCGCCGCCTGGGTTCGCGTAGGCTGAGCCATTGTCATGAGCAAGCGACTCTTTACCGCCAGTCGAGTGGTTCCGGCTGCTGCCGAGGAGATCTTCGCCCTGTTGGCCGACCCGGCTCGCCATGTTGAGATTGACGGGTCTGGAACCTTGCAGAGGCTCATTTCCGGTCAGGGGTCCATGCAGTTGGGGTCGAAATTCAGGATTGGCATGAAGGCCTACGGCTTCCCCTACAAAGTGACCAACAAGGTGGTGGAGTACGAGGAGAACCGGCTCATCGCGTGGAGCCACTTCGTCGAGAACCGCTGGCGCTTTGAGTTGGAGCCCGTGGAAGGCGGCACCCGGGTGATCGAGTCGGCTGACTACAGAGATCTCCGATTCCCGCGCCTCACCATGTGGTTGATCAAAGATGATCTCATCGAAGACTCCATCGCCACCACCCTGGACAACCTCGTCAAGCGCTTCTCTTCATGATCTGAGCCTGACTCGCCCATTTCGGGTTGCCCGACCCTGCCCTATTAGATCTCGACGGCTTTCTCTACGCCACCAAAGCTGGCTTCGCCACCCGCGGTGCCCACATAGCCGGAACCCCCGACCTCGCCCCCTCTTCGTCGAAGACATGATGACCTTCTGGACCAAAGTCATGGCATCGACGCCTAGGTAGGCAAATTGCCTCGCCGCGAGCGGGGTCCTATTTCTCTTTCAGGGCTGCTACTGAGCGGGGGAGGCCAGATCGGGCGAGGCGGTCGAGGACGTCGGCGATGCTCATCGGTGGATTCGTTAGGGCAGCAGCTTGGGCATGGATGACGTTGGAGACCGTGGTGGGCGACAGATCGATTAGGTGGAGCACAAAGGCGTCGGGAGTTTGAGCCTCGATGTTGTAAGTCCCGAGTGTTTGCTGGGGGAAGTCGTCGAAATTCTCGGTAACGATGACCTGGGAGCCGGATCGGATGGCAGCGGCGAGTACGTGGCGGTCATTGGGATCGGGCAGGCTGAGACCCTCGATCAGGTCTTCGTATCCGGTGGTGACGCTGTCGGGGACTGCGTTGCACATCAGCTCTCGAGTGCGGGTGAGTTGTGCTTCGTCGAGGTCAGGTCGTCGAGCGAGAATTGAGGAGATCATCTCGTCGAGGATGTCTTGGCTCCAATGGGCTCGAAAGAGCCCGGTCATGGCGAGTCGGACCAAAAGGTCGCGTAGCCCAGCGGGGTGGAGCACGCAGGCGTCGTAGGTGGCGTCAAAAGACACTGAGGGTGGATTAGGTCAGTAGTCGAGGCCGAGGCGTTGGGCTTCTGCGGTTAGTTCGTTGGCAATGGATTGGCGCTCGACATCGTCAACGCGTTTGTAGGCGAGAAGGTCGGCGAGCAGCACTCGGCGTCGGTTTCCGACTCGGCGATAGGGGATCTTGCGCTCCTCGAGCAGCTTCACCAGGTAGGGGCGCGAGACGTTCAATAGGTCCGCGGCTTGCTGGGTGGTCAACTCGGTGTGAACTGGAGCGACGGTCACGGCGTTGCCGTTGGCGATCTGGGCCAAGATGTCCACCAGTAGCCGAAGTGCGTGTCCGGGAATTTCCAGAGTGGAGTCATCGTCATCCGCCTCCAAGGAGACCGATGCGGTGCTCACTGTGGGGTGTCTGCGAAGGAAGCGCTCTAGGGCGTCGACGGCTTCAGCGGCCTGGCTGGCTGTAGCCGCGTCTGGAATCGCGAGTTGATGATCAAGTACTGCTGAGGGTGCCACCCATTACCTCCATTGCATTTGCCGTATTCTGATCGGTTTCGACGCAGTCAAAACCTGAGTTGTGCCAAGCGACACGTTATGCGTCAGTGTAAGCTACGTTCGAAATATTCGCAATATAAGAAACTAACGAACATGTATGAATGCAGCATGCAGGCCGGTTGCATCTACCAGAGTTCGTCTAGGTATTGGGTGGTGCCGGGGATGGTGGGGATGAAGGGGGCGGCTAGTTCTAGGCGGGCACCTTAGACTCAGGTCAGTAGACGGATTTGGAGAGCTTGTCCAAGACCCATTGTCCCGACGTCACCGGTTCGTAGTGGGGTGGGTCTTCGGGTGTTGTGCACGTGGGGATGCAGCGGATCTCTGCGTCGTAGTTGGGCTGGTGGAAGAACACGACCGACATGCGTGACATGTCATGGAACTCGGGTTTGGGGTTGACCACGCGGTGCATGGTCGACACCCACCGGTCGTTGGTCCATGCGGCCATCAAGTCGCCGAGATTGATCACAAACGAGCCGGGGACGTGGGGGACGTCGGCCCACCCTCCGTCGCGTAGCTGAACCTGGAGGCCTCCGGGGTTGTCGTCTTGGTACAGAATGCTGAGCGACCCGTAGTCGGTGTGAGCGCCCCGCCGTATCTGACCCTCGGCGGGCGGCGTGCGCTGCGCCGGGTAGTGGTTGACGACGAGGTTGGAGATGTGCTGGTCGATCTTGTCGTCGAACCAGTCCTCCTCGAGGCCGAGCGCGCGGGCCTTGAGCGCCATGAGCTCGTCGGCCAGACTCTCCATCGCTCTGTAGTAACCGGTCCAGGCTTCGCGGAACCCCTCGACATCGGGCCAGATGTTGGGGGCGAAGAACCCCTCGCGGCCCTCTTGAAGGCCGGCCGCGGCTGCGTCCGCGGGATCATCGAAGCGGTTGACGGCGAATACCTCGCACAAGTCGGGCGGCGTCTCGACGTCGAGACTGCCGGCCAGTGCCGAGCTTTGGATTGGGAAGTACCCGCGAAACACATACGGGCTTGGAGGCATCCAACGCCGTTTGTCATCCTCGGGCAGATTGAAGTACATCCACGACGCCGCCATCAGATTGTGGACCGTCTCGCTCGGGACGCCGTGCCCTGTGACAACGAGGAAGCCCAGCGACTCGCATGCCGCACCGACCTCGGTGGCGATGGCCGAGCGTGCTGCCGGGTCGCCTGAAGTGGAGGGCTCCAGATCGACCACCGGCACATGCCCCCGCTTGATGGCATCAATATCGGAATCACCCTGGCCGGGCTGTCCGGGAGTGGTCATGTCGCCTCCTCCGTAACGAAGGTGTTCAAACGGAAAGAGTAGCTATCAAGTCTCATGGGGGAGGCCGAGGCGCATGAGATCTTGGGCCGAATCGGATCCCAGGACCTCGCTGCGGCGGCGGGCGATCAGCCACGTGTTATCGCGCTTGACGCACTCGTAGTGGTTCACCGCCAGGCGGAAGAGGATGAAGTCTTCCTCGCCCCGGCGGTGGTAGATGCGGGTGTAGCCGGTGGCTCGGGCCCGGTCGCCGTCGATGTCGACCACGACGGGGCCAGGCGGGTGCGCGGCGTTGGGCAGCAGGTCCTGGTGGGCGCTTGACCGGACCATGTTCGCTACCGCTTCCCGCCCCCTCATTACAAACGTTCGGTCGGTGTCGCCGCCCATGCCGGTGCCGACGGCGGCCACCTCGTATACGGCGTCTTCGGTGAAAAGGGCCATGGCCGCCTCGGCCTCACCGGCGTCGACAGCCAGCCCGTAGCGGACAATGAGTCGATGCACCGCGAGCTCGTCCTCGGCACGGCTGAGGCGGTCCTCCAGCGCTGCGAGTCGCTCCTCGATGGCGTCACTCATGCGGTGCTCCTCTCGATGGGGCCGAGCACCTCGGCGTGGCGGAGTGCGGCCCCAACTGGTTCGATACCCGTTCCCTCCACCCGCACCACCGGTTCCGGAGGTGGCCGCAGTGCTTTTGAGGGGCGTACGCCGCGCCTCCCGCGGCGCCCACATCGCCGGAACCCCCGACCTCGCCCCCTATTCACCGAAGACATGATGACATTCTGGACCACCGTCATGTCCCCGAGCGCGCCCTAATCCCAGCGGAAAGAGGCCTTCGAAGCCTTCCTCATGGTTAGCTGCTCAGGAGCGTGCAAAGACGCTCGTATCTGAGGTCTTCATCGCCAGCGATCCGTCCGACCCAGCGCAAAGCCTCGGCGGCATCTATGTAGGTTCCCAGGGCGAGCATGGACTCAATGTCAATCCAGTCCTTGGGCCGATCGAAGACCGCCTTGCAGACGGTGAGGTGGGTGGCAGACAACACCCGAATGGTGTGATCTGCAAAGGGAACGGACACGGCTGCACGATTGGCCGCATCATGAAATGGGTCGTAGGAGAAGAAGAGATCGACAGGTGTGTTGTTCCACATGATCCGCACTTGGCCATCACGGGCCACCGTCTCGGCTGCGGTGTGGATTTCAGCCCCAAGTTCACTCAGTAGATTGAGCACCTCATGGCTCCGGTCCACTGTGACGAAGACGTTTAGGTCGATGTCGATGGTGGCTCTTGGCTCAGCGTGATAGCCGAGCGAGATCGCACCGCCGAAAGCATGAGGGATGTCTTGGAGAGCATGGCCAATGGCGAGGACCTTTTCGGGTAGGGACAGCCGGGTCACGACGAGTCGATTCGCGGATAGGCAAGAGGTGCGCGATCGCGATGCCCGATGGCATCGGCCAACAGGAGCACATCTACCAATCGTTCGCCGTGCTCCGCGAAGCTCGTTGGTGGCGG
Organism: Acidimicrobiia bacterium; assembly: GCA_022827405.1. GTDB lineage: Bacteria > Actinomycetota > Acidimicrobiia > Acidimicrobiales > Bin134 > Poriferisocius. The sequence goes on along the minus strand of JAJDTA010000009.1, from coordinate 4,482 downwards.
GATGTCGGGCAGTTCGTCAGCCAACCGAAGCTCCAGTCGACCGCCTGCGGCAACAATGAGCCGACGCAGCGTCCGAGTCGTCGGATCTCGCCGCCCGTTTTCGTACGCAGAGATCACCGGTTGGCTAGTACCAGCCCGTCTTGCCAACTCGGCCTGGTTCAAGCCAAAGCGCCGCCGCGCCACCCGCAGCAATTCCGCCGGTTCCACAACCAGCAGTATATATCGACTTGTCAATAAATAGTGCTTGAGCGTTTTTGGTTTGGTTCCACCTGATGCCATTGTGTTTGGCGATGCGAAGGGTGCTTGCGGTTGGGGTTGGGCTGGCGCTGTGGTGCGCTGCCTGCGCGGGCGCGAGCACGGTGACGGAGCCCGGGCCGGATCTTGCGCCATCCAGTTTGCCGGACGCTCAGACACCTAACGCGGAGGATGTCGAAGCGCATAGCGGGCCGAATACCCAGACATCCGTCAGTCCGGAAATTGAGCCGCTGAGTGAGCCGCAGATACGCAGACTTCTGGAGGAATTCGTAGACGAGCAAAAGCAGAGTGTCGGGGTCGTGGTCGGCGTGACTAGCGCCGAGGGTCGTGTCGTTGTCGGGTACGGCCGCCTAAGCGCAGACGACGCGACTCGGCCCGACGGGGACACTGTCTTCGAGATTGGCTCGATAACGAAGGTGTTCACGTCCACTGTGTTGGCTGAACTGGTCTCGCGAGGGGAGTTGGGGCTTGACACCCCGGTGCAGAACCTGCTCGGCGACGAGGTACTGATGCCCACTCGCAACGGAGCGGAGATCACGCTGGGCCACCTGGCGACGCACAGCTCCGGGCTGCCCCGACTGCCCGATAACTTCGAACCTGCGAATCCGGCCAACCCCTACGCCGACTACACCGTCGAAGACCTCAACACCTTCCTGTCGTCCCACGAGTTAGATCGCGACATCGGCGACACAGTCGAGTATTCGAATGTTGGTTTCGGCCTGTTGGGCCATGCTCTCGCCCTACGGGAGGACGCCGGCTTCGAGACGTTGATCTATGAGCGGGTTCTCGAACCGCTGCACATGTCCAATACTGAGGTCGAGCTGACACAGGCACTCCGCGAGCGCCTCGCCCCCGGGCACGACGGACGGCTTAGGCCCGTCGCCAACTGGGACGTGCCGACCCTCGCTGGCGCGGGAGCTCTTCGATCCACAGTCAACGACCTTCTGACATTCCTCGAAGCTAATCTCGGTCTGAGCGAGTCGCCTCTCCAGCAGGCAATGGAGTTGGCTCGCCTTCCCCAGCGGCATGGTCCCCGGCTCGGCATGGACATCGGACTGGGGTGGATGACCGCAACCGAGGATGACCGCCAGCTTGTTTGGCACAACGGCGCAACCGGTGGCTATGCCTCCTTCATTGGCTTCGACGTCGAACTCGGCGAAGGCATTGTCGTCCTGTCGAACTCACAGCGGAGCGTGGACTACCTGGCCTACCGCCTGTTCACCCGAGACCTCGACGGGTGAACAAGCAGGCGCAAAGGCCGAAGACGCTGGCCGTTCGTTGTGCCAGTGCCCCCAAACTCGCTCTTGTCTCGAATCACCACACCGCCCGCGCCACTAGCGGCTTCATCTCGCCAGCCTCGCTGCCTGAGTTCACGCTCATCGAAGACTCCATCGCCACCACCCTCGACAACTTCGTCAAGCGCTTTTCTCCATGATCTGAGCTTGACTCGTCCCTTCCGGGCTGTCCCGGAGCGGTTATGTTGCCCTCTCCGCATTGAAGGTGTTCACTCGGGGCGGTGGTCAAGAGGCCACTAAGGTGACTCGGTGGACGAAGACGGCTCAGTCTACGACGACGACTTCTGCTTGGAGAATGGGCTGGGCGGTGAGGCGCTGACCATTCCGTCGGCCAATCCCAAGAACTTCTATCAGGCCATTTCCGACACGGCGACGATGCCGCGCCTTGACTTGTGGGCCAAGCTCTTTGTCCCCGATGGGGCTGGGCCCTTTCCGGTGGTGATCGTCGTTCCCGGCAGCCTGGGCCTTCAGTCGCATCACCTGTCCCACACGGCGACGATCACCGATGCCGGAATCGCAGCATGCGCCATTGATCCCTTCGGCCCTCGGGGCGTCGTTTCCACGGTGGACAATCAGATCCAGTATTCCTTTGCGGCCAGCGCCTGGGATGTTCTGGCCACTGCTGAGTTTCTCGCGACCCGGCCCGAAGTTGACGCTTCGCGAATCGGCGCACAAGGCCACAGCCGCGGCGGTTCCGCGGTCTTGAGCGCCGCGTCGGTGCACTTGGCTGCCGCCGCCAACGCCCCAGAGCTCGCAGGCGTATACGCCGCCTACCCCTGGTGCGGCCACCAGTTTCTCAACCCGTCGGTAGGCAGCACTCGGGTCCGCGCCATCATCGGAGACCTCGACGACTGGTGCTCGCCCACCCAGGTCCAGGCCCACATCCAGGCCATCCGAGTCGCAGGCGGCGACGCCAGCGTGCGGATCGTGGGGGGCGCACACCACAGCTTCGACCGCACTACCCCCCTCGAACACATACCCGATGCCGCCGTGGCCCCCGCAGCACCCACCGTCTACATGGCCGACGACGGCGCCTTCATCCTCCCCACCTCCGACCAACCCGACCCGGCCCTAGTCGATCTCGACGGCTTCCTCTACGCCGCCAAAGCCGGCTTCGCCACCCGCGGCGCCCACATTGCCGGAACCCCCGACCTCGCCCCCCTCTTCGTCGAAGACATGATGACTTTCTGGGTCGATGTCTTGGCGTCAAGCGGCATATGGGCCCGGACTGACCCCAGCAATCGGGCTACCGGTTTCAGTCGGTAGGGTCGTCTCCGATCATCTTCCAGTAGTCGGGATCGGTTGAGAAGTCGGCGATCTCGATCACTCCCTGTTCGAGGAGAACTCCGACGAATACCACGACGCCGAAGACGGGGTCAACGATGTGGAGCGTGCGGATCTCCGGGTGGAGGTCGAAGGGCAAATTCTCGAAGTCCCTGAAGCCAATGAGTGCTGCGGCTAATGGGCCCGACCAGAAGTCCCACTCAGACGGTTGTCCCGTCGCACTTCGCCTGGGGCCGTGCTCTGCTGTGATCTTCTCGGCGGCGAACCTGCCAACTCTGATTTCAGGCATTACTCCGTGTGCTCAAACCCGTAGTGATTTGCGGCCGACTTGGAAATTCGTGCACTGGTCGGAGTCTGCACTTGCTGATAGTCAAGGAATGCTGTGGAGAACGGGATGGTCTCTCCGACTTCGGTCAGCCGCCAGCCGGGTTCTTGATGGGAAAGTTCGCTGACTTGGGTGCCGGTCATTCCTGCAAGCTGGGCGAGGACGTCCTCGATGGACTGCAGTTCTTCATTGGTGAACACGTCGAGTCTCGCTTCTCGGGTAGGCACCAAACGGTGTTGCGGGCGGCCGAGAAAGTCCTCTTTGACCAAGTTGGCCTCACCGGACTCAATCAACCGGTCGCGCACAGGTAGAAGTTGGCGAGGTGCCGGTCCGTGGGTCAGCTTCTGGAACTCACACCCGGAGATCACCTGATGGTGGCGCCGCAGGTGTGTGAACTCAGCGAAGAAGAGGACCTTATTCAGCTTCGTAGCGCCACCGGCACGATCTCCTTGTAACCGGTCGGCGACATGGAGCACCATCTCAACGAATTTCTCTTCGCTATAGGCAACATCCATATCGCCATCGTACCGACAGGGGATGACAGTTTTCCTGGACCCTTTGTCCAGGGATGCTGCCTCTAGAACTGTCAGTACCTACCAGAGTTCGTCGAGGTATTGGGTGGTGCCGGGGATGGTGGGGATGAAGGGGGCGAGGAGCTCTAGGCGGGCGCCTTGGGCGGCTACGTCTTCGGCGAGGGTGGCGAAGGCGTCCCAGCAGTGTTCGGGGTCTTGGTCGCAGAAGTAGAGGCGGATCACCTCGGGGCACTCGCCGGTGAGGGGCGGCATGCCGCCTTCTCGGTTGACTTGGACGAAGTCGACGACCTGGCCGATGGGGCTGTCCTCGGCCAGCAGCCCAAGGTCGCGCCCCGCTCGCAATCCGGCTGCGGCCGCCAGCACTGAGTCGGTGTCGTCGCCTCTGATCCAGGCGACGACCAGGCCTTCGTAGGGGTGGTCGAGGGCGATCTCGGGCGGGACCGGTGCCGGGCCTCGGCCGACCGACCCGGCGAGGTCGTAGCCGGCGGTGCTGACGTGGTCGCGGTTGGGGTTCATCCGGCCTGCGGCGAACAGATCGGGGCCGACCGAGAATGAGTAGCCGAATGTGTCTGTGTCTCGCCCCTCCTCCATCCAGTAGAGGGCGATGAATGAGCCGTTGTCTACCGGTTCGGCCACCGCGCCGTCGGCGGGATAGCGCAGATCCTTGAGCCGCCTCGGGGCCACGTAGCGCCGGTACGCGAAGCAGCCCGGCGCAGCCAGCATGGCGGCATAGGCGTGGTCGTGTTCATACCAGCGGTTGTACTCGTGCAGCCCTTCACCGCGGTGCGGC
>JAJDTA010000105.1 GCA_022827405.1 Acidimicrobiia bacterium | reverse complement strand
CAACCATAAGAGCACCGAACCTCTCATCCGATTACGACAATTCTACCTACCCCTCCGACAAGCGCCCTAGCACCGGAGCCCCGCCGACTCCCTATCTTCACGAGGCGGGGAGGGGGTCGACTGCGTTGTCACTCTGATCGGGATGATGGAGGTCTGTCTTCCATTTCCCCTGATCGGAAGAGGTCCTATGTCAAACTTCAAACAGATGTTGCTGATTGACCGAGACGACGCCGCAGGAGGGGCGACCCGGCTGGAGTCGGAGCAAGAACTCGCTGCTGTGGCATGGGCGATTGTCGGCAATGGCGCTCTCGCTAGTCTCACCCTCGCCGAGTCCGAGGCTGTCAACTCCGCAGCAGATATTCCCATTTCGGACACGGCCGAGCTTGTCTCGAAAATCCATCAGGGGGGCGACCCGTTGGGGGATGCGTTTTTGCGGTTGCGATCCCCGAAGCAGAGGCGTCCATTGGGGGCTGTATACACGCCTCCGGGGATCGTGGAGGCAATGGTGGGCTGGATCGCGGGCAAGGAGCGGCCTGCTCGCGTCGTCGATCCTGGCGCAGGGTCGGGGCGTTTTTTGTTGCAAGCGGGACGGGTCTTTCCTGATGCTTCGTTGGTCGCTGTTGAGTTGGATCCTTTGGCTGCTCTCTTGTGTCGGGCCAACCTGACCGCAGCGGGGTTTGATGATCGGTCCACCGTGTTGGTGGTTGACTACCGAGAAGCCGTTCTTGGCAGTTGCGATGGGGTGACGGCGTTTGTGGGCAATCCTCCCTACGTGCGCCACCACCAGATCGAGCCTCGGTGGAAACAATGGCTGACGAGCACTGCGGCAAGCCGTGACTTGCCTGTTAGCGCACTTTCGGGGCTTCACATCCATTTTTTCTTGGCGACTCTTCTCGCGGCGCAGCCGGGAGACATCGGAGTCTTCATTACCTCTGCGGAATGGTTGGACGTCAATTACGGGAAGCTCCTGCGCGGAATGCTCACCGACGGGTTAGGCGGCGAGTCTGTTCACGTCTTTGCTCCCGAGGTGTTGGCTTTTGAGGATGCGGCTACTACCGCGTCGGTGACCTGTTTTCAGATCGGTTCGGAGGCCCGCTCTGTCAAGATGCGCCGGGTAGCGAAGGCCAGCGACCTTGCCGACCTCTCTAAGGGACGCCGAGTAAGTAAACAGCGACTGATACAAGAGAAGCGGTGGTCGCCGCTGCTGTCCCCCGTACCGCCGCCGCCAGAAGGATTCGTCGAGTTGGGGGAACTCTGCCGGGTACACAGGGGCGCGGTCACCGGGGCCAACGCCACCTGGATCACCACCGCCAATGATCCCCAACTACCAGCAAGGACGCTGTTCCCGTCGGTTACCAAGGCCAGGGAGCTCTTCGAAGCAGACGACGGCGTGCTGTCGAGCCTTAACAGCCTTCGGGCAGTCATCGACCTGCCCGCCAATCTCAGCGAACTCGATGAAGACGACCGGGAACTCGTGATGCGCTTTTTGCGCTGTGCGGAGCGCAGCGGCGCCCACTCCTCGTATGTCGCCCGCCACCGGAACCCCTGGTGGTCAGTGGGCCTGCGGTCTCCCGCACCGATTTTGGCCACTTACATGGCACGACGCCCCCCGGCATTCGTCCGCAACCTCGCCGGGGCGCGCCACGTCAACGTCGCCCACGGGATCTACCCCCGAGACCCATTGTCCGATGACGCTTTGGACACCCTGGCCGCTTCTCTGAGGTCCAGCGTTTCTGTGGCACAGGGACGCACCTACGCTGGCGGGCTCACAAAGTTCGAGCCTTCGGAGATGGAGCGCATCCCGGTTCCCAATCCCGCTCTGCTCGTTGAAATGTCGTCGTGAGCCTCACAGACCCGCCTCGTTGGACCAGCGAGGAATTCGACGAGCAGCGAGAGCTCGCCAGACAGATATTCCGCTCCCAACGGCTGAACGAGTCCCAAGGGGTCTATTCCGAGACGTTTGCCCAGTGCCTCGAATACATCAACGAACTCCTGGACAAGACTGACGACCTCTCGCGAATACAACCACGGCCGAGCGTTTCGTCAAACGACCCTGGACTCTTGGAGGTGCTCGGCAACCCCGAATTGTTGGAAGCCCTCCGCTACGTTGTCGGGCCTCCTATATCAGCGGATGATCTTGTCGAACTTGCCGATACTTCACTTGCTGCTGGCGTACTGCTTGATGACCCTGGCGCATCGGACCGTGTGGTGGGAACTATCGCCCAGGGTCTTGACCCCAAGCGATTCCCGTGGATCAGCCAAGGACGCGGAGCCGAAGACAACGAAAGGACTGCCGCCGCAATGGCTACGGCGGTCCTCATGGCCACACGGCGAGTGGAAACCTCCCGGCGAATGCAGTCCAAAGAACAAGAAGAGTTGGTCAAGGCCTCCCTGCGGGGAGCAGGCATGGTCGAGGTCGAACCCCGGACTGTCTCACCCGGACTGCTTGATGCACCGTCACCAGGCGAGTTCTGCGGAGAAGCGCCATTCGGGCAGCGCAAAGCAGACCTCATAGTCAGGCTTCACGACGGGCGGTGCATGCCCATCGAGTGCAAGGTGTCCAACTCGTCGACAAACTCCGTCAAACGGCTCAACAATGACGCCGCCGCGAAGGCCTCAGCCTGGATCGAGGAGTTCGGCAGAGGAGCCACCGTCCCCAGCGCCGTCCTTTCTGGAATCTTCAAGACCCGAAACCTCGAACAAGCCCAAGCCCAGCACCTCACGATCTTCTGGGCCCACAATCTGGATGCCTTGGTGAGTTTCATCCACGCCACGAACCCAGACGCCTAGTCCCCTCTGACCATGGTCTACCGCTCGATGAAGGCTTGCAAATTCCTATGCGGCACTAGTCGGCGGTAGGTTCGCAAATCTGGGTCGCGTTCGACTCCCACCCCGGGCACTCAAGGAAAGGCGGCGCTATGTCGGGCGGCTGCGGCGGAGGCCTTCTACGTCGGCTAGGTCTTGGGCTCGGCCGGCAGCCAGCTTGTTCTTCTTCAGGTCTTCCAAGCCGATGAAGGGAACCGCCAACGAGTCGAGCACAATATCGGCGCGCCGATCCCAGCATGACTCGAAATCGACTCCGGCGATGCTGGTCAAGATGTCGATCCGGTTCGGCGGATACCCTAACTGCACCACTT
>JAJDTA010000157.1 GCA_022827405.1 Acidimicrobiia bacterium | reverse complement strand
TCGACTCCTCCCTGCCGACGTACTACCAACAGCTTCGCGATGCCGGTTACAAGGTCGGTGTAGTCGGCAAGCTCGACCTCGACAAGGGAGATCTTCAACATGGTTCCCGCGGCGATCGTCCCAAGGCATACCGCTGGGGGTTCACCCACCCCATCGAGACGCTGGGCAAGATTATCGCTGGCCTCGATTTCGGCGACGCACCTTCTGGTCCATACGGGATGTGGCTTCGAGAACAAGGGCTCTGGGAGAGCTTTCGAGATGACTACACCGCCCGGGTCCAGGAGATATTTGCCGGCCGCCCGGGGTTCGGCGACGAGCAATCGCTGTCCGATCTGTGGTACCGAGACTCAGTGCTGCCAACCGAGGCATGGATGGACCACTGGATCGGTCAAAAGGCGTGTGAATGGCTCGAAGAAGTTCCCAGTGGTTTCCCTTGGCACCTCTATGTCAGCTTCTGCGGGCCTCACGATCCGTTCGACCCGCCAAGGGAGTTCGGAGAGCAATTTCGCGACGCTGAAGTCCCTGAACCCGTGCTCGACGAAGGCACGCCTCGGGCCAAGAGGTTCGGCCAGTCACAGTCTGCTCTCCCCCCGGATGAGTTGATGAAAGCCCGCCGCCAGTACACAGCAGAGTTGGCCGCCATCGACATCCAAATCGGCGAAATCCTGGCCACGTTGGAAGCGATCGGGCAGGCCGACAACACCATCGTGATGTTCACTGCTGACCACGGCGAAATGCTGGGCGATCACCGCCTCTTCCAGAAGCACTACGGCTACGAGCCGTCGATGCGGATTCCGATGATCGCGGCCGGACCGGGAATCTCCACCGGGGTCAGCGAGGCTCTAACCGAACTCATCGACGTGACGGCCACGATTCTCGACTACACCGGCACGGAGATCGCGGGGATCGACGGTCGCTCACTGCGCCCGATCCTCGAGCAACCCGAGACTCAGATCCGTAATGCGACGACCTGCACCGAGCACCAGCATCGAACGGTCCGCACCGACCAATGGAAATACATACACAATGTCCAATCACCCGACGACCCTCACGAGCTCTACAACCTGCTCGAAGACCCTGACGAGACCACAAACTTGATCGACTCTGAGCCCTCCGTCGCGAAGGACCTTCTCCAGTTGTTGGTCGAGATGCTCGACGCCGAAAAGGTACTGGCCCCCCATGACGCTGAGTCATCTGGTTTCCTCGTCGCCAAGGGCCAATGACCACCGGGTCCGCAGCATCGAAGACCTTGAAGACTTATCAGCAGTTCTTTCCGCCGCGAACTATGTTCCCGGTGTCGACGAGGAGGCCACAGCATGAGTTCGTTCAGTCGAGAGTCCACCGCCGAAGAGGTTGTTGACGGGCTCGACCTGTCGGGGCAGATCTTCATGATCACCGGCACTACCAGCGGGCTCGGTGAGGAGTCGGCTCGGGTGCTGGCCGCCCGCGGGGCCCAGGTGGCCATGCTGGCCCGGAATGACCAGGCCAACCTCGAGTCCGCCGACCGCATTCGCTCATCGGTGCCCGACGCCAACCTGTCGACACACCAATTGGATCTCTCTGATCTGTCCAGCGTGGAGAGCTTCGCCGCCGAGGCCGCCGACCAGTTCGACCGCATCGACGTGCTGCTGAACAACGCCGGTGTGATGTGCTGCCCATTCGGCCGAACCGCCGACGGCTTTGAGATGCAGTTCGGCACCAACCATCTGGGCCACTTCGCCTTAACGGCCCGGCTGATGCCGCTCTTGCGCCAAGCCGAGAATCCTCGGGTGGTCACCCTGTCGTCGGGGGGCCACCGCATCTCCGACGTGGACCTCGAAGATCCCAACTTCGAGACCACCCCCTACGACCCCTGGGTGTCCTACGGCCGGTCGAAGACCGCCAACATCCATTTCGCCGCTGAGTTGGCTCGGCGCTGCGGCGATGAACTGCTCTCGCTGTCGGTCCATCCCGGCGCAATCCCCACCAAGCTTGGCCGGCACATGACCAAAGAGATGATCGAGGGCATGAGACAGCGAGCCAAAGCCAGCTCGTCCTCAGGCCAAGGCCTCCAATACAAGACCCTGGAATCCGGCGCCGCCACCCAGGTGTGGGCCGCAACCGCTTCGGAAATGGCCGCCCACAACGGCAAGTACCTGGCCGACTGCAACGTGGCCGAACCGGGAACCGGCGAAATCGGATACGCCCCCCACATCTACAACCCGCCCATCGAGGCCGCGCTGTGGGAGCTGAGTGAGCGCTTGGTTGATTTGAGGTTCTAGCTAGGGCTGGCGGGGGCCGCCCCGGGTGCCGGGCCAGCGGGAGCCGCTGATGACGTCGGCGCTGGGCCAGAACGCATCGGGATCGAGCGGGCCGGCGTTGGTGATCTGCCGGTCGATCATCCGGTTGGTCACCAACTGCGCTGAGAGCTGCTCGACAATGGGGAAGTAACGGGCCACGGGATCCCAGGGGCTGTCCAGCAACCGCAGCTCTCCGTCGATGTCCTCGACGTGGGTCTGCTCGAAGGTGGTGGCCACATCCACCACGTGGGGCGGGAAGTCGTACTGCTTCTCGGCGCCGCCGATGGCCCGGGAGTACTTGGTCCACCACTCGTGCTCGGTGAACTCTCCGGCCTTGGGTTCCACTGCTCCGGTGACATCGCCTTCGAACTCGATGAACGTATAGCCCTGATGGATCGTCCGGGCCTCCACCCGGTTGCCCAGGCGATAGAAGCGGATGTCGCACGGGTACTTAGGCTGGCCGTTGGTCTCGCCGCTAATGAAGATGGCGGCCTCCTGGTCGATGCCCAAGCCCAGGCTGTACTGGCCGCTCACGCCCTTCCAGCTGGCTGGCACCTTCACGCTCACGCCGTACTCCGGTTCGCCCAGCACGGGCACGCAGTACACCCCCACGGTCACGATCGGCTCGCCCGCAGTGAGCCCCGGCGGGAGAACTTGCTCGATGCCGGCCGGTTCGGTCCGATACTCAACGGTCAGCTTCGGCCACCCGGCAACCTCGCCGGGCCGGGTCATCGGGGTGTCAGTCATGGTGCCTCCAGTGCCGGATGCCGCGATTCACGCGGTTCCGCTCGTTCGATGGCCACAGTGTATTGACACCACCAATGCCGCGCACCGCTGGGGTTCCCGGCTTTCTGCATCGTCATACTGGAGCGGTGGAGTTTGCTGCGAGCATCGACGAGTCTCGCCTCGTGAGATGACCAACTTCGCCGAGTTCATGGAGCGGGCGCTGTATGACCCTGAGCACGGGTTCTACCAGTCGGGCCAAGCCGGACGCCGGGGGGGCCACTTCATCACCAGTCCCGAAGTCGGACCGCTGTTCGGTGCCGTCGTTGCCCGGGTGCTGGACCGCCGCTGGAGCGAGTTGGGTCAACCCGACCCGTTCACCGTGATCGACGCCGGGGCCGGACCAGGCACCCTGGCCCGCACTGTGGCCAAGGCCGAGCCCGGCTGCGCACCCGCGCTGCGCTGGATCAACGTGGAGCGCAGTGCCGCGGGGCGCGCGGCCCACACCATTGGCGACTCACAAGCCGCCATGCCCGGTGGCCCGATCACCGGAGTGATCGTGGCCAACGAGCTGCTCGACAATCTGCCGCTGTCACTGTTCGACGCCGACGGCAACGAGATAGGCGACCACCGCCCCAATCCTGAGACCCGCCTGACCCCCCGCCAAGACCAGGCCTGTGTGTGGCTGGCCCAGGCCCTGTCGATCCTGAATCAGGGCACCGTGGTGGTCATCGACTACATGAGCACCACCGAGGAAATGGCCACCCGGCCTTGGCCCGAGTGGCTGCGGACCTACCGGGGCCACGGGCGGGGTGACGACCCGTGGACCGCCCCCGGCACCCAGGACATCACCAGCGAAGTGGCACTAGACCAACTCGCCGCAGTGTGCCCACCCACCAGGGTCTCCACCCAGGCTGAATGGCTGCGGGCCCACGGCATCGAAGAGCTGGTGGCTGAGGGGGTTGCCGCATGGCGGGCGGGGGCTGCCCAAGGCGATCTGGCCGCTGTGGCCGGCCGCAGCCGGGCCATCGAAGCCGAAGCCCTTCTCGACCCCTCCGGTCTGGGCGGATTCACCGTGGCCGAATGGGACGTGCCTCCGACGGAGTGACTCGGATCACGTCTTATTGCGAACCGCGGCTCGAAACCCCAGTGCTACCGGGTTGGCGCCATCGACCTCGGGATGGATAGCCACCTGATATCGACCCGGCGTCGGCAGCTTCATCGCCCGGAAATCGGCCACGAACGGGACGTTGACCAGCTCGCCGGGGTCATGGCCCGAGCCCAGCTTCACCTGCACTTCGCCCACCATTTCGGCCAGCTTCTTCCCGTCGGCATCCTCGACCCTCACGGTGATCTTGTTGGGCGCGGCCGCTTCCACCGGCGACATCTCCAGCACCAGGGCCAGCATCACTCCGATGGGCGCGGGAAATGACTCTCGATAAACCCGGGTGATACCCGCCGAGCTCACAAACAGCAGCCCCTCGCGCACCTGGGCGAAATCACACAGCGTGGCAACCCTGATGTCCATATCCGCCGATCAGCTCTCTACTCGCAAACAAGGCACTAGATGACCATATCCTCTGCCAGGCGACAGAATGTAGGCTCGCTCGCGCTGTTCCGCGAGAACATCGGAAAGGACCGACCATGGCCGACGCCACCATCGAGGACTATTACGTCGAAGAGCGCACCTTTGCCCCGTCCCCCGATTTTGCCGCGGCCGCACTGGCCAACAACCGCTCGCTCTACGACGAGGCTGAGGCGGACTACGAAGCGTTCTGGGCCCGCCAGGCTCGCGAGCTGCTGAGTTGGGACCGCGATTTCCACTCGGTGTTGGAGTGGGATCTGCCCTTCGCCCGGTGGTTCATCGGCGGCGCCCTCAACGTGTCGTACAACTGCCTCGACCGCCACGTCGAAGCCGGCCAGGGCAACAAGATCGCCTTCCACTGGGAGGGCGAGCCGGGCGACACCCTCACCATCACCTACGCCGATCTGCTGACCGAGGTTGCCAAATTCGCCAACGTGCTCAAGGGGCTGGGATTGGGCGCGGGCGATCGGGTGGCCATCTATATGCCGATGATCCCCGAGCTGCCGGTGGCCATGCTGGCCTGCACCCGCATCGGGGTGGCCCATTCGGTGATCTTCGGCGGCTTTTCCCCCGACGCCATCGTCGACCGCTGCGAGGATGCCGAGGCCCGGCTCATCATCACCGCCGACGCTGGCTACCGCCGGGGCGCTCCGTCGATGCTGAAGCCCAACGTGGACACCGCCCTCAGCCAGGGGACGGCCTCGGTGGAGCATGTCGTGGTGGTCAACCGCTGCGACACCGACGTCGACATGGCCGAGGGCCGGGATCTGTGGTGGCACGACCTCATGGCCGACGCCTCAGCCGACTGTCCTCCCGAGCCCATGGACTCCGAGGCGCTGCTCTACCTGCTGTACACCTCGGGCACCACCGCCAAGCCCAAGGGGATCATGCACACCACCGGCGGGTACCTCACCCAGGTGGCGTTCACCCACAAGTACGTGTTCGACCTCAAGCCCGACACCGACGTGTACTGGTGCGCGGCCGACATCGGCTGGGTCACCGGCCACAGCTACATCGTGTACGGCCCCCTGGCCAACGGCGCCACCTCGGTGATCTACGAGGGCACCCCCGACACCCCGGGCCGCGACCGCCTCTGGGACATCGTGGAGCGCTACGGCGTCACCCAGCTCTACACCGCCCCCACCGCCATCCGCACCTTCATGAAATGG
>JAJDTA010000164.1 GCA_022827405.1 Acidimicrobiia bacterium | reverse complement strand
CGTCGGCATGGGGTAGGTGCCGGGGATGGGCTGCTGGAGAGTCTTGCCCAGCACGTGGTTGTTGACCCGGCCGATAGCCGCGGCCACCGTCTCGTCGTTCCAAAGGGTGGCCGGCCCCACCGGCGACAGACACTCGATGGTGAGGGGGATGTGGAGCGACTCGTCTGCCGCGGCCGGCTTGGGAACCTCGAAATAGTGCCGGGTGGTGATCCGGCCCGCATCAGGGGGCAGGTCTAGCCAGTTGCGGTCCCGGGGCTCGCCGCCGAGGAACACCTCGTAGTTGCCGTCGGCGTCTACGTCGATGTCGTCGTCGTTGAGTACCCCGCCGGTGCCGGTGGCGTATCGGCCTTCGGATGAGCCCAACTCCACCGTGAACGACGTGTAGACGGCTCCGGCCAAGTTGCCGGTGACCCGATAGGCCAGATCCCCGGTCACCGGGGCCTCGAAGTACACCGCATCGGCGTTGTCACCGGTGAACTTGCGGGTGGGCGACACGATCCGGCGCCACACCGGGCGCTCGGGATCAAACTCGGCGTGGGAGAACAGGGCCGACTGGAGGATGTGCAGCACCAGACGGTGGCTGTCGGCGATGTCCTGTTCGCCAGATACTCCCCACTCCTCGCCGCAGAAGCGTTTGCTCACCTCGCCCAACGCATCAACCATCTCCGCCCACGCGACCTGGGTCTTGGTTTGATCAGCCATATCTATCTCCCCCTTGGATTTGGCTCCCCCTATTGGATTGTCGCCGGACGTTACCGCAGCGGCTTGGACTCGCCACCATCCACCAAACCGTCACCCCCCGTCGGTATGGTCGCACCGTGAGTTCAGCCCTTGTGGACACGGCAAACGAAACGGTGGTCGGCACTTCTGTCGACGCCGCCACGGTAACGCCGCATCCGCTTCCGATCCGCGTGATCCGCAGTCCGAAGCGCCGCAAGACCGCCGCGGCCAAGATCCTGCCCGACTGTATTGAAGTGCGGGTTCCTGCCGGGATGACCCCCGACGCCGAGGCCGAGATGGTGGCCAGCCTGGTGTCCCGCCTCGAGCGCAAGCGGGCGGCCGAGGCCGGCGGTGTGAATTTGGCCGAGCGGGCCGTCAAGCTGGCCTCCCGCTACGGCCTGCCTCATCCGGAGTCGGTCACTTGGGCCGAGCAGAACGACCGCTGGGCGTCATGCACATCGGCCCGGGGTACCATCCGCATATCCACCCGCCTGGCCCGCGTACCGGGTTGGGTGCTCGACGCGGTCATCGTCCACGAACTGGCCCACCTAAGCGAACCCAATCACAGTCCCGCCTTTTGGGAGCTGGCCAACCGCTATCCCCGCCAAGAAAGGGCCTCCGGCTTCCTCGAAGCCATGTCCGCCGGCCACTCCGACCCCTGCCACACTGTTTGAGCGCCACCGGCTGACCCGTACGGCAAGGGCTTGGCCCGCCGCTTTGATCACGGCTTGTCGATACCAGTAGGGCAGACTGACCATCGATGGGCGAGCGGATCTTCTATGCGGCCAGTGTGCATGATGAGGCTGAGATCGATGCGGTAGTAGAGGTATTGCGAGGCGGGGCCGCTGCACTGTGGCCGGGGCGCAATGTCACCGCCTTTGAATGGGAGGTAGCCAAGCGGTTCGGCAAGCACCGGGGCCTCATGTGCAACTCGGGGTCCTCCGCGCTGTATCTGGCGGTGGAACTGGCCGACTTGCCGCCGGGCAGCGAGGTCATCACCGCGGCGGTGACCTTCTCCACCGACGTGGCCCCGCTGGTGCGAGCCGGACTGGTGCCGGTATTCGCCGATGTGGACCCCGACACCTACCAGATCGACGTCGACTTCATCGAGAGCCTCATCGGCCCCGACACCTGTGCCATCTTGGCCCCCAACCTCATCGGCAACGCCCCCGACTGGGATGCCATCCGGGCCATCGCCGACCGCCACGGGCTGTTCGTGATCGAGGACAGCTGCGACGCCTTGGGTCCTACCCTAAGGGGCACGCCCACCGGCACCCGCAGCGACCTGACGGTCACCAGCTTCGCCTCCTCGCACATCATCACCTGCGCAGGCAATGGCGGGATGGTGCTGCTCGACGACGAGGACCTGCGGGACCGGGGCCTGCTGCTGCGGCGCTGGGGGCGGCGCTCCGAGCTGCACTTCTACGGCTCCAAGCGCCGGGATCGTAATTTCTGGGAGGAACTCGACGGTATCCACTACGACAACCAGTTCATCTTCGACGAGCTGGCCTGGAACTTCGAGCCGTCCGAGATCGGTGCCGCCTTCGGTCGCCAACAGCTCGACAAAGTGCCCCAGAACTTCGCCCGGCGCACCCGCAGCTTCGATCTCTACACGGAGTTCTTCTCCGCCCACGCCGACCGCTTCCGCCTCCCCCGCCAGACCGAGGGGTTGGACACCGCCTGGCTGTGCTATCCGCTCACCATCGCCCCCGATGCGGGCTTCGTGCGGGCCGACCTGCAAGTCCATCTCGACGGCAACGGCGTGGACACCCGCACCGTGTGGACCGGGAACGCCACCCGCCAGCCGTTCATGGCCAGCGTCGACTTCCGCCAACCCGACAACGGCCTCCCCCACGCCGACGCCATCATGGAACGAGGCGTAGTCCTCCCCATGAACCACTCCCTAGACGACGAAGACATCAGCTACGTGATCAGCCTGATAGAAACTTTCCTGACCACTACCTAGTTCCCAACAATCAAGGAGAACCCCATGCGCGGCGCCGTTTTGCACACCAGTCCTGGCGAGTTGGTCGTAGAAAACCTGACCATTGACAAGCCCAATCCCAACGAGGTGCTCATCAGCACCACTCACGCCGGGCTGTGCCACTCCGACCTGCACTTCATGGACGGCCACTGGCCAGTGGCCCAGTCGATGGTGATGGGCCACGAATCGGCCGGTGTGGTGGCCGCAGTGGGCGAAGACGTGACCTATGTGAAGCCCGGCGACCACGTCATCACCTGTGTGTCGATGTGGTGCGGGGTGTGCCGCACCTGCCTTCAGGGCAAGCCCTACCTGTGCCTCGACGCCGATTCCATGCGCTCAGGCCGCCCCACCCCTTCACTGCGCTTCGACGACGGCCGGGGTTGCACCGCCTTCGCCGGGCTGGGGTCGTTCGCCGAGGAGTTGCTGGTACACGAGCGGGCGGTGGTCAAGATCCGCGACGACATGCCGTTAGACCGGGCCGCGCTTATCGGCTGCGGGGTCACCACCGGGTTGGGCGCGGTAATGCGCACCGCGGCGGTCCCCGCCGGATCCAGCGTGGTGGTGATCGGCTGCGGCGGAATCGGCCTATCGGCGGTGCAAGGGGCCCGCATTGTGGGAGCCACGCCGATCATCGCGGTCGATCTGGTGGCCTCCAAGCTGGAGATGGCCCGCACGCTGGGCGCCACCCACACGGTGAACGCCTCCGAGGTCGATCCCGTGGCCGCGGTCCACGAGATCACCGGGGGCGGGGCCGATTACTCCTTCGAGGCCATCGGCCTGAGCGCCACCGCCGAGCAAGCCTGGGCCATGATCGGCATCGGGGGCACCGCCACGGTGATCGGGATGCTGCCCATGACCAGCCAGGTGACCATCCCCGGCGGGGAGATCATTTTGAGCGAGAAGAAGCTCCAGGGATCGCTGATGGGCGGCAACCGCTTTCGTTTGGACATGCCCAAGTTCATCGACCTCTACCTGGACGGGCGGCTCAAGCTGGACGAAATGGTGTCGGCCACCATCGACATCACCGAGGTGAACGATGGCTACGCCGCCATGAAGGCGGGCGAAACCCTGCGCTCGGTTATCGCCTTCTGAACAACCTCTCCCCTGCTGCAACATCGAAAAGGAGCACCACAATGGGACAACTGGACGACCGGGTGGCGGTGGTCACCGGCGGCGGCGATGGCATAGGACACGGCATCTGTCGGCGGTTCGCGGCCGAAGGGGCCAAGCTGCTAGTCACCGACATCGACAACGACGCTGCCGAGCGGGTGGCCGGCGAGCTGCGCGAGGAATTTGGCGCCGATGCCCGGCCGATGCGAGTGGACGTGGCCGAAAAGGACGAGGTGTTGGCCATGGTGGAGGCCGCGGTCGCGAACTGGGGCCGCCTGGACGTGCTCATCAACAATGCCTGGGGCGGCGGTGAGCTGTGCCGGGTGGAGGTCAAGACCGACCAGTTGATGAACGACGCCATGCACGTGGGGCTGTACGGACCTCTGTGGGCCATGCAGGCCGCCTTCCGGATCATGCGGGACCAGCAGTACGGGCGAATCGTGAATCTGTGCTCGCTCAACGGGGTGAATGCCCACATGGGCACGCTGGAGTACAACTGCGCCAAGGAGGCGCTGAGGACGCTCAGCCGCACCGCCGCTCGGGAGTGGGCCCCCTACGGCATCGTGGTAAACGTGATCTGCCCGGGGGCCAAGACCGCATCGGCCCGCCGGGTGGAGCAGATGATGCCCGATCTCATCCGCAACGCCGAGGCGGCCAACCCCATGGGCCGCATGGGCGACCCCGAGGGCGACATCGCCCCGGTGGCCCTGTTCTTGTCGTCAGAGGATGCCCAATACGTCACCGGAAACACGCTGTACGTGGACGGCGGCAGCCACATCAACGGCGCCAACTGGGCCCCCGACATGCCGGAAAGTGAATGAGCGCTGTGACATCCCGACGCCGCAAGCGTCGGACCGAAGGACCGTTGTGAACAAAGACAGGTCGATGGCGGGCAAGGTGGCCATCATCACCGGTGCGGGGCCAGGAGTGGGTCGGGCCAGTGCGCTGGCCATGGCGGCCGATGGCGCCAACGTCGCCTTGGCCGCCCGCCGGGTCGAGCCGCTTGAGGCGTTGGCCGCCGAGATTGCCGACGCCACCGGTCGGCGGGTGATGGCGGTGCCCACCGACATCGCCGACCTAGCGTCGGCTGCGGCCTTAGCCGACACCGCCGCCGCTGAGTTGGGCCGGGTGGACGCAGTGGTGAATGTGGCCACCGCCGGTGGTGCCCGCGCCGCGGTGGCCGACATCGAATGGGACGAATACCGCCATTCCTTCGAGCTCAACGTGATCGGCACCCTGGAGGTGAGCCGTCGCGCCGCCGAGCACATGAAGGCCACTGGCGGAGGCTCGATCGTTCAGATCAGTACGCTTAGCACCCATTCGGTCCCCGAGAAGATGGCCATCTACACCTCCACAAAGTCGGCCATGCGCACCGCATCCATGGTTATGGCCCGTGAGCTGGGCCCCCAAAACATCAGGGTGAATATCGTCACGCCGGGCTACATCACCGGCGACAATCTCGACCGGCAGTGGGGAAACATCGCCGAGCAAACCGGCAAGACCGCCCCGCAAGTATCGGACCGGGCGGCCCGGGCCGCGGCCCTCAACCGCCACGTCGACCCCGAAGACATCGCCGAAGCCGTGCTGTTTCTGGCCTCCGAGCGGGGCCGGGGGGTGACCGGCCAGGAGATAATCGTGGACGCCGGCCAGGTGATCGGCTGAGCCGGCTGGCCTAGGCCTGCTCTTTGGACAAAACGTCGGCCATGGTGTCGAACAGGATCCCGATCTCGTGGTCGGTGATCACCAGGGGCGGGCACATGGCCAAGCCGGTGCCGACGGGCCGTAGCACCACTCCGGCGTCCAGAAGCTGCATCCGGGCGGCCGCGGCGTCGTAGCCCAACTCGGCGGCATATACCGCTCCGGCGCCCCGGTAGCTCTGGATGATCCCGTCAGCTTGGAGAGCGGCGAGACCCTCGGTGAGCTTCTCAGCCAGGTGCGGCACCCGCTGCACAAGCTCTTCTTTTTCCATCAGAGCCAGATTGGCCACTCCGGCGGCCATACAGGCGGGGTGCCCGGCGTAGGTGTACCCGGTGCGCAGCGTGTATTCGGGCTGCTCCAGCACATCGCATACCGCTCGGCTGGCGATCACCCCGCCCACCGGCTGGTAGCCGGAGGTGACCCCTTTGGCGAACGTCATCAGATCGGGGGTCACCCCGTAGTGCTGGGCCCCGAACCATTCTCCGGTGCGGCCGAACCCACAGATCACCTCATCGAGGATCAGCAGCGCCCCGTGCTGGTCGCACAGCCGCCTCAGCCCCTCCAGATAGCCGTCAGACGGCGGAAACACGCCCCCGGCCCCTTGCAGCGGCTCGGTAATGACGGCGGCCACCCGGCCCTCGTTGGCAGCCATGGTGGTGCTCACTGCCTCGATGTCATCGCGGGGCACCTCGATGAAATGGGGCACCAAGTCACCCCATCCCTCCCGGTTGCCGGCGATGCCCTGGGCCGTGGTACCCCCGAAGTTGGTGCCGTGGTAGGCGTCGGTGCGCCGGATGATCACCTGACGATCGGTATCGCCCTCTAGCTGGTGGACAGCTCGGGCGATCTTCAGCGCGGAGTCCACTGCCTCAGATCCCGAGCCGCAGAAGAACACCCGCCCATCGGGATGGGGCGACCGCTCCACCACCATTGAGGCCAGCTCTTCAGCCGGCTCGTTGGTGAACGGGGCGAACGTCTGGTAGGCGTCCAGCCGCCGCATCTGGTCAGCCACCGCGTCGATGATCTCGGACCGGCCGTGGCCCACCTGGCAGTACCACAGGCTGGCCAGGGCATCGAGGTACCGCTTCCCCTGGTCATCCCAGAGAGTGCAGCCCTCAGCGCGCACGATGGTGATGAAGTCGTCGGCCGCGGGCGGAGTGAACCCATGCAAGAACTTGGAAGGCACCGCCGAATTCTACCCACGGCCAATTCACTTACCGGCCACCGGGAGTGGGATAGTGCGGGCATATGAAGCTGGGAATCGGTGTGGACATATGGAACCAGGCCAGGCTGGACACCTCGCTGGCCGAAGAGCAGCTGGCCAGGGTGCAACTGGCCGAGCGACTGGGCTACGACTCGGTGTGGTCGGCAGAGATCTACGGTGTGGACGCCATCACCCCTCTGGCCTGGATCGCGGCCCACACCCGCCACATCCGCCTTGGCACTGCGGTGTGCCAGGTGGCCGCCCGCCCGGCGGTGACCGCCGCCATGCAGTTCGGCACCTTGGAGGCGCTGGCCGGGCCGGGGCGGGCCATCTGCGGGTTGGGACTGTCGGGCCCCCAGATCGTGGAGGGATGGTACGGACAGCCGTGGGGCAAGCCCAATGCGATGCTGCGCGACTACGTGTCCATCATCAAGAAGGTGTTCGCCCGAGAGGGCCCGTTGTCCCACGACGGAGCGCAGATCAGCCTGCCCTTTACCGGCGAGGGTGCCCTGGGTGTGGGCAAGCCGCTCAAGTCGATCCTGCACATGAACCCCGACATCCCCGTGTTCTTGGCCACCGGCGGGCCGGCCAACACCGCCCTTATGGCCGAGCTGGCCGACGGGTGGCTGCCGCTGGGCTACACGCCGGGCAGCGCCCACCTCTACACCGATGCCATCCAAAAGGGACTCGACCGGGCCGGGCGGAGCTGGAATGACATCGAGATCCAGGCCGGGGCCCGGGTTTCCATCACCGACGACGTGCAGGGGGCCATCGACGAGGCCAAGCCCCAGTTCGCCTTTCTGGTGGGTGGTTATGGCACCCGGGAGTACAACTTCCACCGCGATGCCATGGTGCGGAGGGGTTTCGGCGAGGCCGCCGAGCGCATCCAGGAGCTGTTCATGGCCGGGCGCCGGGATGAGGCGGTGGCCGCAGTGCCCGACGAGTACATCGACGACGGAGCGCTGATCGGCTCCCGCCAGCGCATCAAAGAGCGCTTCGCCCGCTGGAGCGACACCAAGGCCACCGGCCTCACCATCCGGGCCGATACAGACGAGGAGCTGGCCTACATCGCGGAGTTGGCCGAGGCCCGGCCCCGGACTACCTAGGAATCAACTTGGCCGGAATGGGCAGATGCGACATCCCGCCGGGCAGCGGCGGATAGGTCACGCCCTCCACCACGAACATCTCGGCCACCCGATCGCACAGCACGTTTACCGCGCAAGTGGCCTCGATGCGGGCCAAGGTGGCCCCGGGGCAGATGTGGGGACCGCCCCCGAATCCCAAGTGATCGCGGGGGTCGTCGCGGTCCAAGCGGAACACGTCGGGGTCGTCGTACACAGTCTCATCCCGGTTGGCCGATCCGATGCCCACCTCCACCCAGTCGCCAGCGTGCATCTCTACCCCGTTGAGCGCGATGTCATGGGTGCAGCGCCGGGTGGTGGCCTGCACCGGGGCGTCGTGGCGCAGCGATTCCTCCACCAGCGGGGCCACCAGATCACGGTCGGCCGATACCCGCTCGAAGAGCTCCCGGTCACGAAGCAGTCGGTGGGCCAGGTGTACTAGCAGTGCCCGAGTGGTGTGGACCCCGGCCATGACCATGAACTGAAGCTGGGTGACGATCTCGGTGTCGCTGAGCGGCATCCCGTCGATCTCGGCGCTCATCAGCCCGATGATCACGTCGTGGGGCCGCTCGTCCCCGGCGGCGGCCGACGACCGGCGCTCGGCTAGCGCATCGCGGAAATAGTCGAGGATGGGCGGGCCGGTCGGCTTGATCCCCGGCGTGCCCGGGCGCTGCATCAGAGTCCCGTCGAACGACCAGCCCATGAACTTGTCGCCTGCCTCTGGAGGCAAGCCCATCAAGTCGGCCAGCGTGGCGCTGGGGATGGGCATGGCGTAGCCCGCGTGCAGGTCGCCCTCCCCCGCCGCCAGCATCGGGTCGACCAGCCGGTGGCAGGTTCGGGTGACGAACTCCTCGGTGTTGCGCAACCGGTGGGGGGCGAAGTTGGAGTTGTACAGCCGGCGGATGCGGCCGTGGCGGGGCTCGGGTATCTCGCTCAGGAACAGCTCCTCGGGCGGAATCATCTCGGTGCCGGCCAGCCCCGCCATGGCGGCCAAATCGGCCACGAATGTCTCCACCTCTTTGAGGGCGGTGTCAATGTGGCGGCGGGTCGAGAGGTACCACCCCCCCTTGGGCGATGGGCAGATGGGCTGTTCTGTGCGTATGCGGGCCAGCGTGTGAAACGGGACTCCGTCGATCTCGTGGGCCGGGTCGCGGGCATCGAACTCCATGGGTGCACGGTAGTTGGGCTCTTGTCGGCCATGCCGCGTCTAGTCTCGGCCCGTGAACCATCCGCCTTATCTGTGTACCGGCACGCTGGGCCGGATCCCGTGGGAGGAAAAGGCTCGGATTGCCTCCGACGCCGGATTCGCCCGGCTGTCGATTTACGGCTGGGAGCACCGCAAGCTGCACGAGCGGGGATGGGACGACGGTGCGGTGCGAGAACTGCTGGACGACCTCGATCTGCGGGTGGCCGAGTACGACGGCGTGGTGATGACCATGCGGTCCCCAGAGGGTGCCGAGGAGGCGGTTGATGCCGCCGTGGCATTGGGTGCCCGGTCGATCACGGTGCTCGAGCATTCTGATTGGCGGCCGAGCGAGCACCTGGATCAGGCTGCCGCGACACTGGCCGAAATCGCCGATCAGACCGCTGAACACGGCATTTTGGCCCTGATCGAGCCCTTCGCCTGGTCGCCGCTGAACGACCACCGGGTGGCCGCCGAGATTGTCGAGCGGGCCGACCGGCCCAACGCGGGGCTGCTGCTCGACACCTGGCATCTGTGGCGGGGACCGGAGCGCGGGCGGCTGGACCCGGCCATCGACCCGGCCATGATCAAGGAAATCCAAGTGGGCGACACCGGGCCTGAGCCCGAAGGAAACCCGAAGGGCGAAGAGCTCAGCTACGAGTGCATTCACCGCCGCTTGATGCCCGGCGAGGGCCACGGAGACATCGCCGGGATGCTGGCCGAGTTCGCCGAGCGGGGGGTGGACGCCCCGCTCGCCGTCGAGGTGTTCTACCAATCGCTCGACGGCATGGAACCGGCTGAGGCGGCCCGTCGGTCGATGGCCTGCTTCGAGGAATTGAAAGCTAGATTGGCCTTGTGAGCACTGAAGGAATCCCCCAAGAAGTCGACGACGCCATCGACGCCTTATTGGCCGCGCACGACCCCACCACCATGTCGGTGGAGGAGTTCCGCGGCTACCAGTACGACGCTGGCCTGGCCTGGGTGCACTTCCCGGTGGGATTCGGCGGCCTCGAGCTGGCCCCCCGTTTCCAGCGCCATATCGAGACCCGTTTGCGCAACGCCGGTGCCGGTTCTGCTGATCCCGGCATCTTTTTCTTCACCCTGGCTGGGCCAACCATCGTGACCCACGGCACCGACGAGCAGAAGAACCGCTTCCTACGGCCCATGTTCACCGGCGAGGAGCGCTGGTGCCAGCTGTTCTCTGAGCCAGGGGCGGGCAGCGACTTCGCCGGTCTGGCCACCCGGGCGGTGCGCGACGGCGAAGTGTGGACGATTGACGGCCAGAAGGTGTGGAACACCCTCGCCCACTTGGCCGACCGGGGCATGCTGGTGGCCCGCAGCAACCCCGAGTCCCCCAAGCACAAGGGCATGACCTACTTCGCGCTCGACATGCACGCCGAGGGAGTGGAGGTGCGTCCCCTGCGCCAGATCACCGGCGAGGCCGAGTTCAACGAGGTGTATATGACCGGCGTGCAGGTGCCCGATTCCGACCGGATCGGTGGCGAGGGAGAAGGCTGGGGGGTGGCGCTCACCACGCTGATGAACGAGCGCACCGTGATCGGGGGCGGCGGTTCACCCAAGCGGGGCTCAGGCAGCATTGCCGAACTGGTGCAGGTGTGGGCTGAGTTGCCCGACCAGCAGCGCACCTCAGCCCGTTTGGACCGGGTGATGAAGCTGTGGAGCCAGGCCGAGACGCTGCGGCTCACCAACATGCGGGCCTCGCAGAATCGCCGGGCCGGCAATCCCGGTCCGGAGGGCTCGGTGGCCAAGGCCATCCACGCCGAGCTGAACAAGTCCATCTTCGAGGAGTGCGTGAACCTCCAGGGGCCGGCCGGCTCG
>JAJDTA010000106.1 GCA_022827405.1 Acidimicrobiia bacterium | reverse complement strand
CGGGGGTGTGGCCCAGCGGGAAAGCGAGGCATTCGGTCCGCTCATCCGGCGCATCCAGGCCGAGCTGGGTGCTGCGGTGGTGGTGATCGAGCACGACATGCCGCTGGTCATGAGCATCAGCGACCGGGTTTATTGCTTGGAGGCGGGGCGAGTGATTTCTGAGGGGTCACCTGAGGAGGTTCGGAATGATCCTTTGGTGATTGCTTCTTATCTGGGGACTGATGTGCGGGCTATTGAGCGGTCGGGGGAGCGGACTACCTAGATCCTTCTTAGGGCGGGGGTAGATATTGCTGGGGGGATGTAGAAGGCGTCGTCGGGGTTTAGGTCTTTTCCGGGGGGGACCAATTCGTCGATGCGGTCTAGGAGATCGCTTGACAGCCGCAGGTCGGGGTCTTCTAGGGCGGCGTTTAGTTGCTCTGGGGTTCTTGGGCCGATGATGGTGGAGGTGACCGCGGGGTGGGCGAGGGTGAAGGCGTAGGCTAGGGAGGCCATGGAGCAGCCCAGCTCCTTGGACAGGGCGTCGAGTTCTTCTACTAGGTCTAGTTTGTGGGCTACTACGGGGTTTTCTCGGTCCCAGCGTTTGGCGCTCACTAGGTTGCGGGTGGCTCTGGAGTTTTCGGGCCAGTCGGTGTCTTTGCGGTACTTGCCGGTTAGCCAGCCGCCGTTTAGGGGGCTCCACACGATCACGCCCATGTCGTAGGCCTCACAGGTAGGCAATACCGCCCGTTCTATCTCCCGGGGGAAGATGGAGTACGGGGGTTGTTCGCAGCGGACCCGCTCTAGTCCCCGGCGCTCGGCGGCCCACTGGCCCTCGACGATGAGCTCGGCCGGGAAGGTGGAGGTGCCGATCATGCGGATCTTGCCAGCCCGCACCAGATCGGTGAGCGCAGCCAGGGTGTCGCCGAAGTCGGTGCGGGGGTCGGGGCGGTGCATCTGGTAGAGGTCGATGTAGTCGGTGTCGAGGCGGCGCAGGCTGTCTTCCACCGCCTGGGTCACCCAGCGGCGGGAGCCGCCCTGCATGTTGATGTCGTCGCCCATCGGTCCGTAGAACTTGGTGGCCACCACCACGCTGTCGCGCCGCCCCTTGATGGCCCGCCCCACGATCTCCTCGGAGATGCCCATGCTGTAGCGGTCGGCGGTGTCGATTAAGTTGATCCCCGCGTCGAGGGCCTTGTGGGTCATGGCCGCGCACTCGGCCTCGTCGTTGTTGCCTGCCGGGCCGTACATCATGGCCCCCAAACACAGGGTGCTCACCTGGACTCCGGAGCCTCCCAGGGTGCGGTATTCCATTGCGGTTCCTTTCCGATGATTCGACGAGGTGGGTCTATTGTCCAGCGGCCCGGGCAATCACCGCGGCCACTGCCTCGGGCTGGGCCAGCATGGGGGAGTGGCTGCCCTCCATCACCACCGAGTGGGCGACCAGCCCCGCGCAGGTCTGCTGGAACTCCGCGGTCAGAGTGCGGTCGTCGGCGCACACGATGTAGGTGGACTCCACATCCCGCCATGCCGCTCGGGCGAAGCTGTGCGGCGCTTGGCCCAGCGGCTGGGGGCGGAGCTGCGACTCGGCCCAAGCGATGTCTTCGGCTGAGCAGTCGTGGTAGAAGAGGTCGACGGCGGCCCCTTGCTTCACCGAGCTGTAGCCGTCTTCGCCGTGTTCGAGGGCGGGAAAGAAGTTCTCGGCGATCACTGCTTCGGCCACATCGGGGGGGTTCGCCTCTCCGCTCTCGTCGGCGGCGAGGATGGCGGCCAGGTACACCAAGTGGTCGACCGTGGCCGGGTCGAGCCCGGAAATGGACAGGCCCCCTAGCGAATGGCCCACGGCGATCACCATTGCGTCGTCGCCCAGCCGGGCTCGCATCTGGTTCACGTCTGCCTGGAAGGCGGCAATGTCTTCTGCGGTGGTGGGGCGGCAGAGGTCGGAAGCTGAGGTGGCAATGCCTGCGTCTTCCAACAGAGCCTGTACTCGCTCCCAACACCACGGTCCGTGAAACGCCCCATGGGCCAAAACAACTCCTGCGGTCATGGGGCCTCACACTAGCGGCCGCTAAGTTGCCGCCATGGAGTCCCCAGAATCGCTGGAAGAGCGGCTGGAGCGGCTGGAGTCCATTGAGGAGATCCGGGGGCTGGCCGCCCGCTACTGCCTGGCGCTGGACATGAGGGCGACCGATGCCTGGGTCAGCCTGTTTCCCGCCGATGTGCGGGTGGGACGGGGGCGCTCTGGTCGGGCGGCGCTGGCCGAGTGGTTCTGCGAGACCATGGGGGGCAAGTTCACCGGCACCGCCCATGTGACCGGCAACCACATCATCGAGTTCGACGGGCCCGATCGGGCCCGGGGGGTGGTGTACTCCCGCAACGAGCATGAGACCGGCGACGAGTGGGTGATCATGACCATGATGTACTGGGACGACTACGAGCGTCTCGACGGCCGGTGGTACTTCCGGCGGCGCCTGCCCCTGTACTGGTACGCCACCGACCTGAATGCGCCGCCGATTGGGGACAACAAGATGCGCTGGCCCGACGAAGAGCCCTACGAGGGGGCGTGGCATGAGTTTTGGCCCACTTACCGGGAGTTCTGGGACACCCGCTTGGCCGAGCCCGCCGATGTGGCCGAGCCGGCGCCGGTGGGAGAGTTTCTGACCTGGCTGCGAGACGGGGGCGAGGAGCTGCCCAGCGTGCGGGTGCGCTGACGTGCGGGCCGCCTATCACGAGTCCCAGGGGGGGCTGGATGTGCTGCGGGTGGGGGAGCTGCCCGACCCCGAGCCCGGCCCCGGCGATGTGCTGGTTCGGGTGAAGGCCACCTCGATGGACCGGGTGGACGTGTACTGGCGGGAGGGCTCTCATGGCATGAAGCTGCGCTGGCCCCAGCATGTGGGCGGGCGCGACATTGCCGGGGTGGTGGAGGCGGTGGGGGCGCAGGTGACGTCGGTGGCTCCTGGTGATCGGGTGGTGGCGTCGGGGGAGCGGACCCACGCCTCGCTGGCGCTGGCTCCTGCGGAGTTGACGTTTCCCTTGCCTGACGGGGTTGGCTTCGAGGCCGGCGGGGCCACCCCCACCGCGGGCCGCTCGGCCCATCAGGCCCTCGTCGAGAAGGCCCAGATCCAGTCGGGGGAGACCGTGCTGGTGATGGCCGCTGGTTCGGGGGTGGGCAGCTTCGGGATCCAGATTGCCCGGGCCATGGGCTGTCGGGTGATCGCCACTGCGGGCTCTGCCGACAAGCGGGTTCGGGCGATGGGGGTCGGCGCGGAGTTGGCCGTCGACCACTACAACGACGACATCGTTTCCGCTGTTCGGGAGGCCACCGATGGGAGAGGGGTCGACGTGGTGCTCGACCATGTGGGCACCCCGGTGTTCGCCGCCGCGGTGCGGTCGCTGGCCCCCGAGGGCCGGTTCGTGACCTGCGGGGTCACGGCCGGGCACATAGGGGAGTTGCACTTGGGCCAGTTGTTCGTGAAAGGGATCACCTTGATGGGGGTGGGGCGTCCCGACAACCAGCGGATCGCGGCCACCATGCGGGGGCTGCTGGCCATGATCGGCCAAGGTCAGGTCGACCCGGTGATCGCTGCGGTGTACGGGTTGGACGAGATCGCGGAGGCCCACCGGTTGATGGAGAGCTCCGACTTCTTCGGCAAGATCGTGCTCGTTCCCTAAGAAAAACGGAGGGTTGATGCGTTCATTCGAGTTCCCCATCGAGGCGGGCCACATCCAGGAGTTCAAGCGGGCAGTAGGCGATGTGGACGCGACGTTCGACCCCGACACGGCCGCCCCGCCCACGTTCATGGTGGCCGCCGACCGCTACGACCCCGACTACGACCGCCGGCTGCGCTCCGACCGGCCGTGGCCTCCGGTGGCGCCCGAGACGGGCTCGGGATTCCACGCCGGGATGGTGTTCGAGTACCACCGCCATCCCCGAGCTGGTGAAGTGCTCACCGCCACGGTGGCCGATGGGGAGGAGTGGTTCAAACAGGGCCGTCGTGGCGGCCAACTGCGGTTCCGGGAGATCGTTACTACCTTTGTCGACGCCGACGGCCAGCCGTGCGTTACCGCCCGGTGGATCAACGTGCGAGCGGCCAACGAGGTGCGGGAATGAAGCCCGAGGTGGGTGCTCGGCACCGCCAGGTGGTGGCTGAGGGGCTCACCCGTACGCAGCTTGTGGCCTATGCCGGTGCTTCCGGCGACTTCCACCCCTTCCACCACGACGAGATCTACGCCACCACCCACGGCTTCGACCAGCTCTTCGCCCACGGCATGCTGACCATGGGCATTACCGGTGAGGCCCTGGTGGCGGTGTTCGGCCCAGAGGGGCTGAGCCGCTACGGAGCCGACTTTCTGAAGCCGGTGTGGCCGGGAGACACCTTGACCTCTGAGCTGGTGGTGACCGCGGTGCTTGACGACGGCTCAGTGGAAGTGGACATCTCCACCACCGATCAGCACGGGACCCAGGTGCTGCGGGGCACGGCGGCGGGAAGTCTGGCCGGCGACTAGGCCAGCAGCTCTTGGAGCCGCTCTACGGGGTTGCCGGAGACGACTAGAGCCTCGCCAATGAGGGCGGCGTCGTAGCCGGCGTTGCGCACCTCGGCCATCGTTGTCCCGTCGGGAACGGCGATGCCTGATTCGGCCACCCTCACCACATGGTCGGGCAGCAGCGGCGCCATGCGCTCGGCCCGCTGGTAGTCCATGGTGAATGCCGCGCTCTTGGGCTTCTCCCGCTGGTTGACCCCGATGATGTCGGCCCCGGCCTCAATGGCAGATTCCAGCTCATCTTCGGACTTGACCTCGGTGAGCACGTCCATCCCCAACGACAAGGCCAACTGGTGCAGCTCGGCCAGCTTGGCGGTGGTGAGGTCGGCCACGATCAGCAGCAGCGCATCGGCCCCCATTCTGTGGGACTCGTGCACGTCTTCGATGGTGGTGATGAAATCCTTGCGGAGCACAGGCAAGCCGGAGGCCTGGGCCGCGGCGGCCAGATCATCGCCGCTGCCGCCGAACATCTCCTGGTTGGTAAGCACCGACAAACAGGACGCCCCACCGTCGCGATAGGCCGCCGCCAATTCAGCTGGGTCGAGGTCCGTGTTCAGATCGCCCCGAGACGGGGAACGACGCTTGATCTCCGCGATGATGGCGACGTCGTCGCCGGCCAAGAGGGCCTGCTTGAAACGCCCGGCGCGGCTGGACCGCTCATCAGCTCCCATGGGTCGGATGATACGGGGGAGTCTTGCCGCCGGAGAAAGCAGAAACGGGCGACTACGCCACCGCGGGCATGACTTCGGCCGCGAAGAGTTGGAGCGTTTCGGGGGTGGCGAAGTCGCTGAACTGGAGCACGAACTGCTCGGCACCCATGTCCCGGTCGGCTTGGAGGCCCTCGGCCACCTCGTCGGGGGTACCGGCCACAAGCGCCCAGTCGCCGAACCGGCGTTGGGCGGTGGCCACTATCTCGTCGCGGGCCGCCGAAGACGGGGCCAGGCCGATGGCTCGTTGCACCGAGAGCCGGGCGCTGCCCGAGAGGGGTAGCAGCTCAGCCAACTCGGCCATCCCGTACACCGGGCAGTTCCACCAGTCGGCGAAGTCCCGCACCAGCGGCATGGTGAGCTTGCGGCCCGCGCCGCCGATGACGACCGGGATGTGGCCGTTCACCGGGGTCGGCTGCTGCTGGGCGTTCTCCAACTGGAAGAACCGGCCCTGGTGGTTGACCGGTTCGCCGGTGAGCAGGGCCTGAACCACCTCCAGGGTCTCGCGCAGGCGGGCGGCCCGCACCGCGGGCGGCTCGTCGCCCAGGCCGAACCGCTCCATCTCATCGGGCACCGAGCCCCAGCCGATGCCCAAGTCGAAGCGCCCCCCGCTGAAGTGATCCAGACTCACCACCATCTTGGCCAGCAGGGCGGGATGGCGGAACTGACCACACAGCACCATGTGGCCGATCCGTACCCGCTCGGTCCACGATGCCACG
This sequence comes from Acidimicrobiia bacterium, assembly GCA_022827405.1. Lineage (GTDB taxonomy): Bacteria > Actinomycetota > Acidimicrobiia > Acidimicrobiales > Bin134 > Poriferisocius. Next base: position 23,213 of record JAJDTA010000106.1, on the reverse strand, counting down.
GCGGTGGCCGTCACAAAGGCGTCGTACATCGGAGCGGCCGACAACAGGGGCGGATTCAGATGGTCCATGAGGTCGATTTTGTGAAACCCGCAGGCCTCCGCGGCCCGCACCCGCCCTTCGATGGTGGCCATGTCCATCCTCATCTGCGGCATGAACACACTGAACTGCGGCGAGTTGGTCATTTCAGGATCCCTTTCCCAGGCCGCGGCGTTGCATGTCGTCGGTGTCTACGGTCCAGTTGCGCATGGCTGTTTCTTCGACCTCTTTGGCTTCGGCGAAGCTCATCCCGTCGGTGTCGTCGTAGATGCGCATGGTTGCCGCGGTAGCGGGGGTGGTGGCGGCCACGATGTCGGCGGCAAGGTCACGGGCGTGTTCCAGAAGCTCATCGTGGGGGACGACGTGGTTGACCAGGCCGATGCGGAGGGCCTCTTCGGCGTAGACGAAACGGGCCGAGGCGGTCATCTCCTTGGCCATTCGCTTGCCCACTGCTCGGGGTAGCAGCGCGGTCATGCCCCAGGCGGCAATCACTCCGATCTTGGCGTGGGTGTCGGCGAATCGGGCTTGGTCGGAGGCCATGATGAAGTCGCAGCTCAGGGCGATCTCCAGGCCGCCGGTGACGCAGGTGCCGTTCACCGCGCAGATCAAGGGTTTGGCGGTATCCCGGCAGGCTTGGGCCGGGTCTTCGGCCTGGCGTTTGTTCCCATCGGGGTTTTCTGCCACGCCGTCGGCGGCCACCTCGCGAAGGTCTACGCCGCCAGTGAACACCGGATCGGTCCCGGTCAAGATGACGGCGTCCACCCCGTCGTCGGCATCGGCGGCCCGCAGCGCGGCGCACAGGTCGTTTCGCATCCGCTTGGTCATGGCGTTGCGAGCTTCGGGGCGGTTCAGGGTGATGGTGGTGATGCGGTCGTGAACGTCAACGATCAGACGCTGGTCTTCGGGGGTAACAGCTTTGTCGGCCATGTTTTCGACAATCAGCTCCCGCAGTCGATCACGTCAACGGCCTGTTGGCGCAGCCAGTGGTCGGCCAGCACCAGCAGCACCTGGGCCTCCACCATGGGCACTGCCCGGGGGAGCACGCAGGGGTCGTGGCGACCGCGGGCGGCCAGGGTGACCGGATTGTTGTTGCGATCCACGGTCTCCTGGGGCGAGGCGATGGTGGCGGTGGGCTTGAACCCCACTCGGATCACGATGTCCTCGCCGTTGCTGATGCCCCCCTGCACTCCGCCGGAGCGGTTGGAGGCAGTGCGGGGCTGGCCGTCGGGACCAGGGGTGAACGGGTCGTTGTGCTCCCGGCCGGTCATGGTCACCCCCGCGAAGCCCGAGCCGATCTCGAAGCCCTTGGCCGCGGGCAGCGAAAGGGCGGCCTTGGCCAAATCGGCCTCCAGCTTGTCGAACACCGGGTCGCCCAGGCCGGGAGGTACCCCTCGGGCCACGCATTCGACAATCCCACCCAGCGAGTTGCCGTCGCGCCGGGCCGCTTCGATGGCCTCGGTCATTGCCGCCGCGTGTTCGGGCGACGGGCATCGGGTGGCGTCGGCCTCCACGTCGGCCAAGGTCACGGCAGTGTGTTCGACTTCGGCTGTGATGGTGCCTACTTGGCGGACCCAGGCCAGCACCTCGATGTTGGCCGCGGTCCGTAAGAGCTGGCGGGCGATGGCACCGGCCGCCACTCGGCCGATCGTTTCCCGGGCGCTGGCCCGTCCCCCACCCTGCCAGTTGCGAATGCCGTACTTGGCCTCGGTGGTGTAGTCGGCGTGGGAGGGCCGGTAAACGTCCTTGAAGTCCTCATAGGCGCTGGGCCGGGCATCGGTGTTGCCCACCAGCATGGCTATCGGTGATCCCAGCGTGTGGCCTTCGAACAGCCCCGAGAGGATCTGCACCTTGTCGGCCTCGTCCCGCAGGGTGGTGAGCCGGCTCTGACCGGGTCGCCTCCGGTCGAGATCGTGCTGGATCATCTCCTCGTCCAGCGAAAGCCGCGGCGGGCAACCGTCCACGACAGCGCCGATGCCGCCGCCATGGGACTCCCCGAACGTCGTGACCCGGAACAACCGCCCCGTCGAACTGCTCATTGCATCTCAACACTACAGACCAGGCAGTGTCGTTCTGAGGGTCATAAACAGCCGACCCGGGTCTCGGTCATGCCTTCATCGGCGCGGCTGTGGCAGTGTCGGGACATGGATTTGGGGCTATCGGGCAGAGTGGCGTTGGTTACGGGGAGCTATCGGGGCACAGGGAGTGGGATTGCCCGGGTGCTGGCGGCTGAGGGTGCTGAGGTGGTGGTTCATGGGTTTGAGGAGGGGCAGGCCGATTGGCTGGCTGATGAGCTGGGACCGCCGGTGCGGGCGGTTTGGGGGGACATTTGCACCGACGAGGGGGCTGAGGCGGTGGCCAGCCAGTGCGGTCCGGTGGACATTCTGGTGAACAACTACGGGGTGGCGGTGGGTGGCACCTGGGGGGATGACGGCACCGACGTCTGGATTGATGCCTACAACCGCAACGTGCTCACCGCGGTGCGGATGACCCGGCTCATGGTTCCCGCCATGGTGGAGCGGGGCTGGGGCCGGATCGTGCTGGTGTCGACCGTGGGGGCCACTCGCCCCGGCGACCGCATTCCGGGCTACTACGCCGCCAAGGGGGCCCTGCCGGCCATAACGGTGAGCCTGGCTCGAGAGTTGGGCGATACCGGGGTGACGGTGAACTGCGTGAGCCCGGGGGCTATTGCCACTCCGGAGCTGGTGGAAATGTGGACTCGCCAGGCCGAGAGGGATGGCCGCTCCACGGACTGGGCCGACATCGAGCGCCACGTGACCACCGAGATCATGCCCACGCTGACCGGGCGCATCGCCACGGTGTCCGATGTGGGGGAGCTGGTGGCGTTCGTGTGCAGCGACCGGGCCCGCCAAATCCATGGCGCCCATCTGAGGATCGACGGGGGCGCGGCCGACGTGGTGACGTAGGCTGCCCGGCGATGCCGACCCTGTATGACGTCGTCCGGGACTTCAGCCACACCTGGCCCGACAAACTGGCCGTGCTCACCGAGCAGGACGGCCACCGCACGTTCCGCGAGCTGGCCGCCCACGGCGGGGCACTAGCCCACCAGTTCCAGACCCGCTTCCGGTTGGGCCTGGGCGATCGGGCCTGCATCTGGATGCAGAACCGCCCCGAGTACATCGAGTGCCAGCTGGGAATGCAGGCCATTGGTTTGGCGGGCGTGCCCATCAACCCGGAGTGGACCGATCCGGAGCTGGAATTCGTGCTCAACCACTCCCGGTGCCGCCTGGTGTTCGCCGAGGCCGAGCGGGCCGAGCGGGCGGTGGCCCTGACCGCGGGCATGGACGCGGTGGAAGCAGTGGTGAGCGTGGATGAACCAGTGGACGGGGCATTGCTGCTAGCCGACCTCATCGGCGAGGCGCCGGAGGGCGCGGGGCTGGACCTGCCCCCGGTGGACGGGTTTGTGGAAGGCAACGTGCTCTATACCTCAGGCACCACCACGGGGCGCCCCAAGGCGGTTCCCATGAGCCCCGAGCTCTTCGCGGGCGGGGCGGTGCCCTTTGAGGAGATGTTCGGCCTGAGCCACACCGACCGCTCGCTGGTGGTGACCACGCTGTTCCACGGCAACGCCATGGGCGGGGCCATGTCGGCGCTGAGCCGGGGGGCCAGCGTGGTCATGCAGCGCAAGTTCTCGGCGTCGCGGTTCTGGGCGCTGGTCGACTTGTACCGCCCGACCTACTTCCTCACCCTGGTGCCCATCATCAACATCTTGATGGCTCAGACGCCCGGCCCCCATGAGAAGTCGCACTCGCTGCGGGTGATGATCCCGCTGGGGTGCGCTCCCATCATCGAGCAGATCGAGGAGCGCTACGGGGTGCCGTGCATGGACTGGTACGGCATGACCGAGGCCGGGTCGGGTACCTACACCCGCCTCGACGAGCCCCGTCGGCCCGGCTCGGTGGGCAAGCCGTTCGAGGGCTCGGTGCTGAGGATTTTCCTGCCCGACGGCACTGAGGCCCCAGTGGGCGAGACCGGGGAGATCTGCTTTCTGCGGTCCACCATCGGATTCAAGGGCTACATCGAGGATCCCGAGGCCACCGAGGCCGCCACCTCAGGCGACTGGTTCCGCACCGGCGACCTGGGCTACGTGGACGACGACGGCTACCTGTACTTCGTGGACCGCCAAAAGGACATCGTGCGCCGAGGCGGGGAGAACCTGTCCACCATCGAGGTGGAGACCGCCCTGCGCACCCACCCCGCAGTGGGCGACATCGCGGTGGTAGCCCGCCCCGACCCCGTGCTGGGCGAGACGGTGGCTGCCTTCATCGTGGTGGCCGACGGCTGCGACCTCCCCACCGAAGACGACCTCCGAGCCCACACCGAAGGCACCCTGGCCCCCTACAAGGTCCCCACCACCATTCAACCCATCAACGAACTCCCCAGAACTGGCAACGGCAAAGTAGAAAAGTTCCGCCTCCGCCAGCGCTTCAGTTAACCCACTGGGCACAATTGGTAGCCCAGTATGGGCAAATATGGCAGTCACATATGTGCAAAACCAGCACTGATCAATGCGCAGAACTGTAATATGTAGGGGGTGGACAGCTATCTGACGCGCTTGGTCGACTCCTGGATCGCCGAGATACTCGATTCAGCGCCAGCGGTGATGATTACCGGGGCGAGAGCCGCGGGCAAGACCACTACCGCGTTGCGGCACGCGGCAAGCGTTGTTCGATTCGACAACGAGCGTGAGGCTATCCCCTTTAGGGCTGATCCCGATGCCGCATTGCGGGGTCGCTTGGAGCCGGTCCTCCTGGATGAATGGCAGGAATGCCCGGAGGTCCTCGGCGCCGTCAAGCGAGCGGTGGACCACGAGAGACGACCAGGCCGGTTCATACTGACCGGTTCTGTGCGCTCTGACACCGACCCGGCTTTGTGGCCGGGGACGGGAAGGCTCATAAGGGTCATGATGCACCCCTTCACAGTGCGGGAGCAGCTTTCCCGCCTCGGCCGGCCTTTCTTCGAGCGTTTGCTGGGCCAAGAATCTCTAGCACCGTCAGCGGACCCTCCGGATTTGCGCGCCTACGCGGAGATCGCTCTGCGCAGCGGGTTCCCTGAGCCCGCCTTGATGCTGGAGGGGCGAGTCCGGGAGGGTTGGCTGGCCAGCTATGTCGAACAGCTAACCCACGGCCGCAAGACCACGGCCAATGGTCCCGACCCGGCGCGATTGCGCGCCTTCTTCCAGGCGTATGCGTTGAACTCTGCGGGCGTCGTGCGAGACACCACCCTCGTTCAGGCCGCAGGGATCAGTCATCACACCGCTCGTTCTTATGTGAGGCTATTGACGGATATCGGTGCCATCTCAGAGTTGCCCGCATGGAGCAGCAACCGATTGAAGCGCCTTACAAGGGGTCCGAAGCGCTACATAACCGATGCCGGACTGTGGGGAGCGGCCGTGGGTGCCGACGCCGACTTGGTCATGAATGACGGTGACCTGCTGGGGCGCCTCATAGACACCTTTGTTGCCCAACAGCTACGAGCTGAGGCCGCGGTGGATCAACTCCGCCCTGCACTTCATCACCTGCGTGATCGCGAGGGTCGTCACGAGGTGGACATGATCGCCGATATGGGGGCCCGCGGAATCGTCGGCATCGAGGTAAAGGCCCACAGCGCGCCCACGCTCCGAGATGCCCGGCACCTGCTGTGGCTGCGCGACGAACTAGGCGATCGTTTCAAAGCAGGCGTAGTGCTTCACACCGGTCCCGCAACTTTCCAACTCAGCGACCACATCCAAGCCATCCCGATCTGCGCCCTATGGAGCTAGGCGGAGAGGGCGAACTCGGCTCGGATTTGTGGGCCGTGCTGGTTGAGAGCCGGGAGAGAGGGGGAGTCGTCGGGAGCGGCCTGGTCCCAGTCGGCGGTGGTGGCGGGGGCGGGGAGGGTGACGGCGCCGTCGTCGTGGGTGACGGTGATGCGGTTGAGCTGGGGGTGGGCTGACAGGCCGGCCACGTCGTTGACCGCGCCGAAGGCCATGCGACTGTCGGTGAGCTTGCCGTGGAGCTCGTCGGTGCTCAGGAGGGCGAAGACCTCGGCGACGGCGTTGTAGGTTTCGGCCCGGTTGGTGACCCGGGCTTTGTTGGTGGCGAAGCGGGGGTCGTGGGCAAGCTCGGGGCGGTCGAGCACTGTCTCGCACAGGGTGACCCACTCCCGGTCGGACTGCACGGCGATGAGCAGGATGGTGCCGTCGGCGGTGGTGAAGGCGCCGTAGGGGGCGATGGACGGGTGGGCCAGGCCCACTCGCTCAGGACCCTTGCCCAGGTAGTCGTGGTGCAGCAGGGGAACGGTCATCCACTCGGCCATGGTGGAGAACAGCGAGACCTCGATGTGGGCGCCTTCGCCGGTGCGGGCTTGGCGGACTAGGGCCTGGCTGACGGCTCGGGCGGCGGCCTCGCCGGTGGCGATGTCGGCCACCGACACCCCCACTCGACCGAGTGGTCCCGGTGCTCCTGACACCGACACCAGGCCGCTTTCTGCTTGCACCAGCAGGTCGTAGGCCTTCATCTGGGCATACGGTCCGGTGGGTCCGTAGCCGGAGATATCGCAGGTGACCAGGCGGGGGTGCTGCTCCCGCAGGGCTTCTGAGCCGAATCCCAGCCGCTGAGCGGCTCCTACGGCCAGATTCTGGATGTAGACGTCGGCCCTCTCGATCATCCGACCCAACAGTGCTTGGTCTTCGCCGTCTTTGAGGTCGAGGACGATCGACTCCTTGCCCCGGTTGAGCCAGGCGAAGTAGCTGGACAGTCCGTCGGCGGCCGCGTCGTAGCCCCGGGAGAAGTCGCCCTCGGCCCGCTCGATCTTGATCACTCGGGCTCCGGCGTCGGCCAGCCGACACGATGTGAGCGGTGCGGCCACTGCTTGTTCTACAGAGACCACCAGCACGCCATCTAGCGGCTTCGCCGAGCTCACGCCAGCAAGGTACCGCTGCATGGGCCGAAACGACCAAGAGATAGGCTCCGGCGATGACACCTGAAGAGATCCTGGACCTAGCTCGCGAGCATGCCGCCGCCGAAGCGGAAAACGATGCCGAGCGGACGCTGGCCACGCTGGTGGACGAGCCAACCTACGAGTTCTGGCCGATGGGCAAGGGGTTCACCGGCGGTGATCTGGCCCGGACGTTCTATCTGGAGCAATACCCCAAGTTTGCCCAGCGGGTTACCGACTTCGGGGTGCTGGGGGAGTGGACCAACGAACAGTGCGCCATCCAGGAGTACTGGATCGAGCTCGATGGCGAGACCCGCCACATGGTTATGTCGATGATGCCTGCGGAAGGAAACCTGCTCACCGGGGAGAAGCTGTACTGCGACGACGGCTTTGTGGAGGCTTTGCTGGGGCCTCTTTGTGTGCATTTGAAGGCGCTCTAGTCCAACAGGTGCTTCTGGACCTTTCCTAGGGCGTTGCGGGGGAGCTCTTTGACGTAGTGAAGGAGCCTTGGGTGTTTGAAGTCGGCGCATACTCCGTTTAGGTGGGAGCGCAGGGCGTCCAGCGTTGGGGACTTTCTTGAGGTGGGCACCACCCAGGCGGTGACTATTTCGCCCCATTCTTCGTTAGGGGTGCCGGTGATGGCTACGTCTTCGACTTCGGGGTGGGAGCGCAGGGCGTCTTCTACCTCACGGGGGTAGACGTTCAGACCGCCGGAGATGATGAGTTCTTTGGCTCGGCCTTGTAGTCGTAGGTAACCGTCATCATCGAACTCGCCCAAATCGCCGGTGTGGAACCAGCCATTGTCGTCGAATGCCTCCTCGGTGGCCTCGGGCCGGCGCCAGTAGCCGGCGAAGACGTTGGGGCCCCGTACCAGCACCTCGCCGGAGTCGGGGGCCAACCGCAGTTCCACACCGGGGAGGGGGAATCCCACTGTTCCGGCCCGGCGTTCCTCGTCGTAGGGGTTGGACACCAGCATGATGGTCTCGGTCATGCCGTAGCGCTCTAGCACGCGGACTCCGGCAGCCTCTTCGAGGCGGCGGTGTTGATCAGCGGACAGAGGGGCGGAGCCGGCTACGCAGAGCCTGAGCCGGGAGAGTTCTCCCACCCTGGGCGACTGGGCCAGGCGGGTGTACATGGTGGGCACGCCGAAGAACAGGGTGGCGTCGTGAGCTTGGGCGGCGTCCAGCACGGCGTCGGGAGAGAACCCGTCGAGCAGAACCGCGGAGGCGCCGGTCAGCAGCGTGCCGTGCAGCCCCACGCCCAGGCCGTGCATGTGGAACAACGGCAGGGCCAGAACCAGGCGATCGTCGTGCGTCCACCGCCAGGCAATGCGGACCGACTCGGCTCCGGCCAGCAGGTTTCCATGGGTCAGCACAGCCCCCTTGGGGGCGCCGGTGGTTCCCGAGGTGTAGCCCAACAGCGCAGGATCGCCGCTGGAGAGCTGGTCGAGGCTGGGGGCCGTTCCCTCGTCGATGTCCAGCCGGGGGGAGACCACGGTCATGTCGGGGGCCAGCTCGGCCAGCCACCGCACCCATTCGGGCTTGTCCACCACAGCGGCCCGAGGATCGGCGTCGCCCACGATGTGGGCCAGCTCGGCCTGCTGGTAGGCCCCGTTCACCGGCACCACGATCAGTCCCAGCCGCAACGCAGCCACATGGGCTACCACCAAATCGACCGACGCCGCCGCCGAGAGGATGATCCGGTCGCCCTTGCGAAGGCCTGCCCCGTAGAGCCGCCCGGCTGCGGCCTTCGTACGCTGGGCCAGTTCGCCCCTCGTGACCCACCCGGATCCCGCGTCCCACAACGTCGGCTTGGAGGCCCCGGAAGCCCAGCGCTTGCTCCAGGCCGCCGGCAGGCTGACTTCGTCCAACAAGTCCACATCATCGGGGTCAATCCCCATCGGGAAGTGGACAGCATCGGCTCGGGCGGTGCTCATGACTCACGATAATGTCACTCCTCGTGCCCTTGAACTTGGCTTCAGCGTGGGAAGCGGCTGCGGAGGTGGTACCGGACGCTGACGCGGTGGTGTGCGATCCGGTCACCCGGACATGGCGGGAGTTCGAGGATCGGGCTGCTCGGCTGGCCGCTGCGCTGGGGGAACTCGGCATCGGTGCGGGCGACAACGTGGGGTTGTACCTGTACAACGGCAATCCCTACTCCGAGATCACCTTCGGGTCGTTCAAGGCCCGGGTTGCTCCCTGCAACGTGAACTACCGATACCTGGCGGGGGAGTTGCGCCATCTGCTGGAGGATGCTGACGCCAAGGCGGTGTTCTTCTCTCCCGAGCTGGCCGACCGGGTGGACGAAGCCAGGGGTGACCTGCCCTTGTTGCGGGCGGCCATCTGTGTGGGCGAACCGGACGATCCGGTGCCCGACTGGGCGTTGGACTACGAGCAGTTGATCGTTGGCCACGACCCGGCCCCGCCCATCGACCGCAGCCCCGACGACCTGTGGATCCTCTACACCGGCGGCACCACCGGCAATCCCAAAGGGGTCATGTGGCCCCACAGCTCGGTGATCGGCGCCATGGCCCCCAACTTCAAGGCGCTGAGGCTGCCGGTCCCGGAGAACCTGGAGCAGGTGAAATCCAACATCGCGGCCATCTACGACAGCAACCGGGTGACCCGTCAGCTCGCCGCCTCTCCGCTGATGCACGGCACGGCCAGCATCGTGTCGCTGGCCACCTTCACCCAGGGTGGGGCGGTGATCACCATGGCCGAGCGCAGCTTCGACGCCGATGCACTGTGGCGCTGTGTGGAGCGCGACCGGGCATCGGTGCTCTCCATCGTGGGCGACGCCTTCGGACGGCCCATGGCCGAGGCGTTGGACGCAGCCGCCGACCGGGGCGAGCCCTACGACCTGTCGTCGGTGTTCATGATCATGTCGTCGGGGGTGATCTGGAGCCAGCCCGCCAAAGAGGCCCTGCTGGTACACAAGAACATGAAGCTGGTGGACTCGCTGGGCTCCAGCGAGGGCACCGGTACCGGCATGAGGATCAGCGACCGCGAGGGCGGATCGGCCACCGCTCGGTTCACGCTGGGGGAGAACGCGGCGGTGTTCGACGAAGACGGCCAGCCGGTGGAGCCCGGCTCCGGCCAGCAGGGCATGGTGGCGGTGGGCGGCCCCATCCCCATCGGCTACTACAAGGACCCGGAGAAAACGGCGGCCACCTTCCGCACCATCGGCGGGAGGCGCTGGTCGGTGCCCGGCGATTGGGCCACCGTGGAGGCCGACGGCACCATCACGCTGCTGGGCCGGGGGTCGGCGTGCATCAACAGTGCGGGGGAGAAGATCTACCCCGAGGAGGTGGAGGAGGCCATCAAAGCTCATCCTGCGGTGGCCGACTGCCTGGTGGTGGGAGTGCCCGACCCCAAATGGGGCGAGGCGGTGACGGCGGTGGTGCAGATGGCCGGCGATCCGGCATCCCAAGCAGTGGGCGACGACGAGGTCATCGCCGATGCCCGCACCCGCTTGGCGGCCTACAAGCTCCCCAAGTCGCTCATCCGGGCCGATGCCGTCCAGCGGGGAGCCAATGGCAAGCCCGACTACCAGTGGGCTAAGCGGTTCGCCCTTGACTTTCTGTCGGAGTAAGCCCCGATCTGGAAACATAGAGCCATGACCATCAAAGTGACTGCGCTACCGGCGGCCTTGGGCGCCACTGTGGAGGGGCTCGACGCCGACCACCTCGACGACGAGGTAGAGGCCGAGCTGAAGGAGGCCTTCTGGGCCCACAAGGTGCTGTTCTTCCCCCAGGTTCATCTGACCGACGAGCAGCATGTGGCCTTGGGCTCGCTGTTCGGCGACCTGGAGGCGGTGAGCAACGACGACACCGACCATCGCTACCACCACACGGTGGATGATGAGGGCAAGATCCTGGTGCTGGACAGCTCCAATGCCTACTCGAGGGCCAACTTCTGGCACACCGACGTGACCTTCGCCCGCCAGCCCCCGCTGGGGTCGCTGCTGTCGATGAAGGAGTCCCCGCCCTCGGGGGGCGACACGATGTGGGCCAACACCCAGGCCGCCTACGAGGGCCTCTCCGATCCCCTTAAGGCCGCCCTCGAAGGCGTCATCGCCCGCCATGGCCGGGCTGGTCTGACCGAGTTTACCGATCACCCGGCCATAACGATCCACCCCGAGACCGGCCAACGGATCCTGTTTGTGAATCGGGGCTGGACGTCGTCGCTTCAGGGCATGAGCCACCTGGAGAGCAGGTCCCTGCTGGCCTTGTTGTGCGACCACATGGAGCAGCCCGAGTACATCGTGCGGTGGCGGTGGAGCGACGGCGACGCCGCCTTGTGGGACAACCGCTGCACCATGCACTACGCCATCGACGACTACGGCACCGACCACCGCCGCATCCACCGGGTCACCATCTACGACCCCTCCGGCGCAGGTCCGGTGGCCGCCGCCCCGGCGGCTTAGCGTAGCTAGAGCTCCAACAGCGCCTGTTCGACCACCTCGGTCAGGGCGGGGTGGATGTAGAGCTGGCCTCGGGCCATCTCGTCCACGGTGAGGCCGAACTGCATTCCCTGGATGAGCTGCTGGATGAGGGTGGGTGCTTGAGGGCCGATTATGTGGGCGCCCAGCAGGAGCCGGGTTTCGGGATCGGCCAGTACCTTGGCGAAGCTGGTGGTGTCCTCCATGGCCCAGCCGTAGGCGGTGTCGCTGTAGGGGCGGACTGCTTTCAGATAGGGCCGCCCCTCGGCCCGCAAAGCCTGTTCGGTGGCTCCCACCGCAGCCACTTGGGGATAGGCGAACACCGCGTGGGGGATGCCGGAATGATCGGGCGCCCGAAGATCGTCGGGATGGGCGATGTTGTGGGCCACCGCCCGGGTGTCCTCATTGGCGGTGTGCTTGAGCTGGGCGGCGTGGCAGATGTCGCCCAGCGCCCATACCCCCTCCACTGCGGTGCGCAGGTACTGGTCGGTCACCACGTAGCCGGCGTCGTCTAGTTCGACCCCAGACTGGGTCACGCCCAGCTGCTCGCCGTTGGGCACCCGGCCGGTGGCCACCAGCAGCACGTCGCCGGTCACTTCCCGGGATTCGGTGCGCACCGTGATCTGCGATTCAGCCTCCGAGACCTCGACGATGGGGGATCCCAACGCGCAGTCCATGCGCTGGCCCACGGTCTCGGTGAAGGCGGCCGACACGTCCTCGTCCTCCGCTCGCAGCAGCCGCTCTGAACGATTCACGATGGTCACCGAAACCCCCATGGCATCGAACACATGGCCCAGCTCAGCGGCGATATAGCCCCCGCCCAAGATCACCAGCCGCTCGGGCAGCACCTCTAGGCGCATGACGGTGTCGGAAGTGTGGTAGGGCACTTCGTCCAATCCGGGAATCGAGGGGATGAACGGGCGGGCGCCCGCGGCCAGCACGATGTGGTCGCCGGTGAGCCGCTGCCCATTCACCTCGAGGGTCTTGTGGCCGACAAAGCGGGCATCGCCGTTGAACACGGTCACGTTGTCGAGGCTGTGGCGGTAGTCTTCCCCGCCTTGGGCGATGGGATCGATGCGCCCGAACACCCGGCCCACGATCTCGGGCCAGCGCACCTCGTCGAGCGTCGTGTCCACCCCCAAATGACCCGTGTGGCCTGCCTGGTGGGCCATGTCGGCGGCGTACACGAACATCTTCGAGGGGATGCAGCCCCGGTTGAGGCAGGTGCCGCCGAATACGTCTCGTTCGATCAGCGCCACCCGCCAGTCGTCGAAATCGGGGGTGAGGACGCTGTTTCCCGACCCGGTGCCCACCACCACCAGGTCGAAGCGCTCGGGGGAATCAGCCATAGGCGGGATCAGCCGTCCTGGGATGGCCCTTTGGCGGTTTGGTCCTCGTCGATGAGTTGGCCCCGGAAGCTGGGGTTGCGGCCCTTTTGGATGTCTTCGTGGCGATTCATGATGGCCGGGGCGTACACGTAGTCGGTCCAAATGTAGAACTGGTTGCCGAGCACCGCGTTGTACACCAGCTCAGCCACCTCGGGCGGCTTCACCGCATCCTCGTAGATGGCCATCATCATCTGGATCCGCTCCTCGTCCTCGGCGGTGGGGTCGGGCGGGATGATCGGCGAGCGCAGCGTCTCGGGGCGGTTGCGCTCGGAGTTGATGATGTTGGTGGTCACCAGGCCGGGACACAGCACCGACACACCCACCGACGAGCCGCTCTCCTGGAGCTCGTTATAGAGCGTCTCGGAGATGGTCACCACTGCGTGCTTGGAGGCGTTGTAGGGGCCGATGTTGGGGTACGAAGTGTGCCCGGCGATCGAGCCGGTATTCACGATATGGCCGTCGCCGTGCTCCAACAGGTGGGGCAGAAACACCCGGAGGCCGTGGATCACGCCCCACAGGTTCACCCCGAGCACCCACTGCCAGTCGGCGGTGGTCAAGGTGTGCATCAACCCGCCGGCACCCACCCCGGCGTTGTTGCACACCACGTTGACCTGCCCGAACCGGGAGAATGCGGCCTCGGCCAGATCGTCCATGTCGCTCTCGGAGCTCACGTCGGTGAGCACGCCCACCGCGTCGATGCCGGCATCGTTCATCTCGGCCACCGCAGCGTCCATGGCGGGGCCTTCCACGTCGGCGATCATGATGCGAGCGCCCGCCGCCCCGAATCGGTCGGCCATTGCCCGCCCCATGCCGCTGGCCCCGCCGGTGATGACTGCTGCTTTACCCTCAAGAGTGTCCATGGGCCGACGCTACTGCCTTGCCAGGGACCGACTTGGTGTCGGGGCCGCGGCAGTGTCCGGGCGGCGGGTCCTGTCACCTACGGCGGCCTGGCTGTCGGAGCAGCCAGGTCCGCCTGCGGCGCCACCCACCGCCCCGGGGGGTGCAGCTCGACCGCGCACTAGGGTTCCCGCCGTGAGCACAGTCAACGCCGTTGTGATGTACCCGCTGGCGATGGATGAGGCGGAGCTTGAGGATATGCACCGGCGGTTTCCCGGTGTGAAGTTCGCCAACATTCCCTACTTCGAGCCCCACGGGTTGCGGGATGCCAAGGCCAAGGGGCGGGTTACTGAGGAGCTCTTGGCCACTGCGCCCTCTTTGACGGAGGGGGAGAAGGAGACGATTGCCGCGGCTGACGTGCTGATGGCCCTGGATTTGCCGCCCGGGATCAGAGATTGGGCAACCCGGCTGCGGTGGGTGCAGGCCATTGGGGCGGGTATCGGGCAGTTGGAGCCGGCTGAGCTCAAGGCCAAGGGCATTGTGCTGACCAACGCCGCCGGGGTGGCTTCTGCCCCTATTGCTGAGTTCGCCATCGGGCGGCTGCTGGAGGTGTGGAAGGACATTCGGGTGCTGGAGCGCCAGCAGAAGGAACACCACTGGCGGATGCATCAGGGGCTGTTGGTGAAGGGGAAGACCATCGGCATCGTGGGCTTGGGGGCCATCGGCCGGGACGTGGCCCGGCGGGCCAAGGCATTTGAGACCACCGTGCTGGGCAATCGCCGCTCGGCCCAGCCCGGCGACACCGATCCCGACGTCGATGAGCTTTACAGCCTCGACGGGCTCGATGAGATGCTGGCGCGATGTGACGCGGTGGTGTTGAGTGCTCCGCAGACCCCCGAAACCATCGATTTGTTCGACGCCGAGCGCTTGGCACGGCTCAAGCCCGGAGCGGTGGTGGTGAACGTGGGCCGGGGGTCGATCATCGACGAGGCCGCTTTGGTGGACGCGCTGGAGTCGGGCCAGGTGGGGGCCGCGGTGCTGGACGTGACCCGTGAGGAGCCGCTGCCGGCCGACAGCCCGCTGTGGGATGCGCCCAACATGTACCTGTCACCCCATTGCTCCACCGCCCGAGAGGGTTACAACGAAGCTCTGATGGAGTTGTTCTGCGACAATCTGGAACGCTTTTTGGCCAACGAGCCGCTACGCAACGTGGTAGACCCCGACCGGGGCTACTGAGAACAGGGAGAAGAAGATGCCGTCAGACGCCTACAACGCCGCGGTCGCCGCTCTAAGGCAGCAGATGCAAGCTGCGGCTGCTGCCCCTCCACCTGACTTGGCGACGACCCGGGCCGGATTTGAGACGGCCTACAGCTCGATGCCGGTTGCCGACGGGGTGAGCTTTGCGCCAGTGGATGCCGGAGGAGTTCCCGCCGAGTGGGTGACGCCCGCCGAGGTGGAGGGCAACCGAACGATTATCTACTTCCATGGCGGCGGCTATGTGGTGGGCAATCTGAATACCCATCGCCACGTGGTCAGCCGCTTGGCGGCGGGGCCCAAGGCCCGGCTGTTGAACGTGGACTATCGCCTCGCCCCGGAGAATCCCTACCCGGCCGCGCTGGACGATGCCATGGCCGCGTGGCAATGGCACCTGGCCAACGGGGGAGAAGCGGCCCACACGGCCATCAGCGGCGATTCTGCCGGTGGGGGGCTGACCATCGCACTGTGCATGAAGCTGCGGGACGAGGGATTGGAGCAGCCGGCCTGCGCCGCCCCCATCTCACCGTGGACCGACTTGACGTTCTCGGGCGATTCCATGACCGAACGGGCCGAGCGCGACCCCATGCTCGCCGGCGCCGACTCTCTGCACGGCATGGTCATGGCCTACGCCCAAAGCGTTGACGCCACCAACCCCTATATCTCCCCGGTATTCGGCACCTTTGAGAGCCTGCCCCCCATGATGATCCAGGTGGGCACTGAGGAGGTGCTCTACGACGACAGCACCCGGGTGGTCAAGGGCATCGAGAACGCCAACGGCTCCGTGGAGTTCCGCCCCTGGCAGGACATGATGCACGTCTGGCATCTTCTGGCCAGCGTTGCCCCCGAAGCCGAAGAGGGCATCGCCGAGCTGGCTGCGTATATCGCCGAGCAGACGTAGCCGACCCGCCGTTTAGCTGGCTGCTAAGCGCGCCCCCAAGGTACGAAGCTGCTGGGTGCCCGCGCCCAGAGAACACTCGATGTGCTTGTTCCACAGGGTGTAGCGGTGGAGGGGGTAGTCGACGCTGACCCCCATGCCGCCGTGGACGTGCTGGGTGGCGTGGGCCACGTCGTGGGCCCAGTGGGAGGCGTACCACTTGGCGATGGGCAGCCGCACCGACGCGTCGTTGCCCTCGGTCAGGTCGTAAAGCACAGCGCAGGTGCACAACCGCACCGCCTCCACGTGCATGAATTGGTCGGCCAACCGCTGGGTGACCGCCTGGAAGGTGGCCACTGGGCGGCCGAACTGCTCGCGTACCGAGGTGTACTCGGCCGCCAAGCGCAGCGCTCGGTCGACCACGCCCACCTGGGTGGCGCACAACAGGGCCACCGCTCGATCGGCCAGCCACTCCACCGAGGCGCCGTCGGCCGCGCCCAGCGGTTCGCACGGGACGCCGTAGAAACTCACCTGGTGTACGGGCTGGAGCCGGGTGGACATACCCGCCTCCGAGGTGACCCCGGGATCGGACAGGTCGACCAGGAACAGCCCGGTGCCGCTGATGATGCCGTTGTCGGTGCCATCGTCGAGACCGGCCACCACCACGATCTTGGACGACTCGGCGGCGAACTCCACCACCTCTTTGGTGCCCACCATCTTGCCGTCCACCACCCGGGCCGTCGGACTGGTGATGTCGTCGTTCAAGTACTCCTGGAGGCCGACGGTCAACACGTTGGAACCATCGGCGCAGCCAGGCAATTCCCGCTGGCGCTGCTCATCGCTACCGAAGGCGTCCACCGCCAGCGCGGCCAGCACCCCGCTCCACAGTGGCACCGGAGCCACATGGCGTCCTTGGGCTTCCAACACCTGGCCGACGGCGATCAGATCCAGGCCCCCGCCGCCAACGTCCTCGCTCAAGCCGATGCCCACCAGCCCGGCGGCGGCCAGCTCGCCGTAGAGGTCCCGGTCGAACCACTCGTCGGCAGCCTCGATCTCCATGAGCCGCTCCATGTCGAGGCGGTCGCCCATGATCCGGTTGGCCAGCTCGGCAACCGCTTCCTGCTCTTCGCTCAATGTGAAATCCATGGCTCGACCTCCTACTTGCGGCGCTTCTCGCGGGGCAGGCCGAGGCCGGCCATGCCGATGATGTCCCGCTGGATCTCGTTGGTACCGCCGCCGAAGGTCAGAATCCAGCAGCCCCGGTAGGACTCCTCCATCCGGCTGGAGAAATCGGCGTGGGGGGATCCCTTCTTGAGGTGGCCGGTGGCCCCGACCACCTCGGTCAGACCGGAGTAGATGAGGTGCATCGACTCTGAGCCCCACACCTTGATGGTGGAGGCCAGCGCCGGGCTCACGTTGTTGCCCACGGTGGACTCGTAGGCCACCTTCCAGTTCAACAGATCGAGGAACTCCACCCGGGCCCGGCACTCGGCCAGCTTGACCTGCACCCACTCCTGGTCGATCACCCGGCGTCCGTCGGGCAGCTTGGCCTCTTTGGCCCACTCCACTGCTTGATTGACCAGGTTGGCGATGCCCCCGGAGGCGCACAGCGACACCCGCTCGTGGTTGAGCTGGTTGGTGATGAGGCCCCAGCCCCCGTTGACCTCGCCCACCCGCAGCCAGTCGGGCACCCGCACGTTGTCGTAGAACGTCGAGGTGGTGTGGGAGCCACCCATGGTGATGAACGGCTGGATATCGAACCCGGGATCGTCGGCGGGGGCCAAGAACATGGTGATGCCCTTGTGGGAGGGAGCATCGGGGTCGGTGCGGGCCGCCAGCCACACGTAGTCGGCGTCATAGGCCAGGCTGGTGAACTGCTTTTGGCCGTTTATGATCCACTCGTCGCCGTCGCGCACCGCTTTGGTCTTGAGGGCGGCCAGGTCGGTGCCGGCGGTGGGCTCGGAGTAGCCGATGGAGAAGTGCATGTCGCCGGCCAGGATCTTCTTCAAGAAGAAGTCCTTCTGGCGGTCGGTGCCGTACTCCCGGATGGTCGGGCCCACCGTGTTGATGGTGAGGAACGGGACCGGCACCTGGGCGGCCCAGGCCTCATTGAAAAAGATGTACTGCTCGATGGGGGTGAACCCCTTGCCGCCGTACTCGACCGGCCAGCCCACACCCAGCCAGCCGTCGCTGCCGATCTGGCGGATCAACGCCTTGTAGTCCTCGTTGGCCTCGGTCTCGGTGTGGCGGATCTTGGCCCGGACCTCATCGGTCATCAGGTTGGCGAAGTAGGTTCGCAGCTCTTGCTGGAGCTCTAGCTGGTCATCGGTCAGTTCGACGCGCATGGGCCTAGTGTGCCAGCCCACGCTGAGGCAGGCCACGCTCGGCGAGCGTCCGGGCGGCGGGTCCTGTCGTCGGGGCGGCTCGGCGGACGGTGCCGCCGAGTCCTGGCCCCGACGCCACCCACCGCCCTCGGTTGCTGGTCTATGGGTAGCATTCCCGCTGTGCTGGTGGTGGGACTTACCGGGGGGATTGGGGCGGGGAAGTCGACTGCGGCGGCGCGGTTCGGTGAGCTGGGGGCGGTGGTTATCGATGTGGACGCTATTGGGCGGGAGGTGTTGGCTCCGGGCGGGCGAGCGGTGGACGGGGTGATCGATGCCTTTAGCCCCGCAATCGTGGATGACCACGGGCACATCGACCGGGCCAAGGTGGCTGCGGAGGTGTTTGGGCGGGCTGACCGGTTGGCGGCCTTGGAAGCTGTCAGCCACCCGGCCATCAACGCCGAGTTGGACGTTCAACTCCAGGGCTTGGCCGATGGGGGAGAAGTGCAGGTGGTGGTGCTGGATATGGCAGTTCTGACCGAGAGCCGCCTTGGACAGCTTGAGTCGGGTCGGGGGTACACCGTGGTGGTGGTGGTGGAGGCGCCTGAGGAGGTGCGTTTGCCCCGGCTTCTCGAACGGGGGCTCACCGAGGAACAGGCCCGGGCTCGCATGGCCAGCCAGGCCACCGACGCTCAGCGCCGGGCGATCGCCGACCATGTGATTGTGAACGACGGCAGCCCCGAGGAGCTGGCCTCCGCCGTCGACCAGGTGTGGGCTGAGCTGACCGGGGAGTAGCCGATCTGGTCAGGAGCGGGGGACTTCCTCCCAGGGTTGGCCCTTGAACGGGTCGGGCTCTTTGGGCAGGCCCAGCACCCGCTCGCCGATGATGTTGCGCTGCACCTCGTTGGTGCCCCCGGCGATGGCCATGGCCGGGGCGCCGATCACCGCGTTGGCCCATTCGTCGGCGTCCTCGTCTTTGGCGTTCCAGGCCTGGCCCGACGGTCCGGCCAACTCGATGGCCACATCTGAAGCCCGGCGGCTCAAGATGGCCGCGTTCAGCTTGGCGATGGAACCCTCCGGGCCGGGGGCCTTCCCCGATTCGACGGCTTGTCGGATCCTCATTCCGATGAACTTCTGGATGCGCTCGCGGATGTAGAGGTCGGCAATGGCGTCGCGCACCACTGGGTCGTCGTCGCGGCCCCGTTGCCGGGCCTCGGTGATGAGCTTGGCACTGCCCATCGACCGGGACATGGCCCCGCTGCCCCCGGCCCCGATGGCCACCCGCTCATACATCAGCATGGCTACCGCCACATTCCAGCCGTTGCCCTCGCCCCCGACCAGGCAGTCGTGGCCCACGCTGACGTCGGTCAGGTAGATCTCATTGAAATGGGAGCTCCCGTTGATCTGGCGCAGCGGCCGAATGTCCACGCCGGGAAGCGAAAGATCCACGATGAACATGGAGAGCCCCCGGTGTTTGGGCTGGGCCGGGTCGGTACGGGCCACGCACAGGCCGTACTCGCAGTACTGGGCGCCCGATGTCCACACCTTCTGGCCGTTCAGCACCCACTGGTCGCCGTCACGGATAGCCCGGGTGGCCAGCGAGGCCACATCGGAGCCGGCGCCGGGCTCGGAGAACATCTGGCACCACAGCTCGTCGCACCGGATGATCCGGGCCTGGTGGCGGGCCTTTTGCTCATCGGTGCCGAAGTCGTTCATCACCGGCAGGCACATTCCGTGGGAGATGGCCGCGGGCACCAGCGGCGCCTGGTAGCGGGACAGCTCCTGGTTGAACACCTCGAGATAGCCCTTGTCGAGTCCCAGCCCGCCGTACTCCACCGGGTAGGTGATGCCCCCCAGATCGGCGTCGGCGAGCGCCTGGTGGAATCGGCGGCACTCAGCCACCAGCGACTCCTCGGTCCACTCCACCGGAGGCTGGCTGTGGGGCACGGCATTGGCCTGGAGGAACTCTTTGGCCCGAGCTTGGAACTCCTCGTGGGTGATGGTCATGTCCAGAGACTAGGAAAGAGCGGGAAGGCCTACCTAGGCGGCCGGACGGACAGCTTCGGCGGGGTCCATGCGGGAAGCCCGCCATGAGGGGTACATCCCGGCCACCAAGCCCACGCCCACGGTTACCGCCAGCCCGATGGCTATGAACGAGACCTCGATGGTGAAGGGCCAATTCAGCACTTGGACGACCACGGCGACCACGCCCAGCCCGAGCCCGATGCCGATAACCCCGCCGAACGAGGTCAACAGCACCGACTCGATAAGGAATTGCGCAGCAATATGGGTTTTCTTGGCCCCTAAGGCTCGGCGCACCCCGATCTCGCCCCGGCGCTCCAGCACCGAGATCAGCATGATGTTGCCCACCCCGATGGCCCCCACCACGATGATCACCACCACCAGCAGGCTGAGCAGCGATTGGAAGTTCTCGCTGATGATCTCTCGGGCCTCTAGGTCGAGCGACGACACCGAGACCTCGCCGGGGGCCTCGGGGTTGGCCTGGCGGGGGAGGAGCCCCCGGACCTGCTCGATAACGTCGAGATCAGCCTGCACCCAGATGCGCTCGGGGTTCTCATCGGCGTCGTAGAGCTCTTCGGCCACAGAGAATCCAATGAGCGCGGCCCGGTTCAAGGTCAGCCCCTGGCTGATGGTGAAGGGTTCCAGCACCCCGATCACCGCGAATTCGTGTCCGGAGATGTGGACGGTGGGATTGGCGTAGAGCAGGTCGAAGCCCAGGACGTCGGCGGTGTCGGACCCGAGGACCACGGTGGGGACCTGCACCGTGACCCCATCATGGAATCGGCCGTGGGCCACTCCGCCCCGCAGCATGGGGAGCAAGTCCAAGTCGTCTTCCTCCACGGCGAACAGTCGGATGCCCCCCGTTTCAACTTCGGGGATCAAGTCGGTTTTTCGCATGGTGGCCGGAACCCGGCGAATGGATGCCACCGTGTCCACCAGGTTCCGCATGTGGGTGTCGATGGCCGCGGCGGCACCCGGCAGCAGTTCGGGATCGTCGGCGAAGGAAGTGCCGGGGGTCAGCTCCAACACGTCGATGCCTTGTTCCAGCAGATCGCGCTGGGCGTCGGCCTCCCCCGAGTTGATGATGCCCACCAGGGCGATGAGAGAGGCCACGCCAATGGCGATGCCGATGGCGGCCATGGTGGTTCGGCCCTTGCGAGTCCGCAGCCCCAGCGTGCCCAGCGACAGGGTGTCGCGGACTCGCAGCTTGCTGCGGGAAGGGCCCGGGGGAGAATTGGGGATTCGCCGCTTTCGGCGCGCCATCTCAGGCCTCCGCCGAGTGGTCGCGGCCCGCGTCGGGGTTGAGCGGATCGGCCCCCGAATCGTGGCTGATGCGGCCGTCGAGAATGGCCACCGACCGGGGCATGCGATCGGCCAGCTCCCGGTCGTGGGTGATGATCACGATGGTGGAACCGGCCCGGTTCAGCTCCAAGAACAGCTCCACGATCTCCTCGGTGTTCTGCGAGTCGAGGTTGCCGGTGGGCTCATCGGCCAGCACGATGGCCGGGTCGCCCAGTAGCGCCCGGGCGATGGCCACCCGCTGGCGCTCACCGCCGGAGAGCTTGCCGGGCCGCTGCGTCATTCGGTGGCCGAGACCAACTCGTTCCAGCACCTCGCGGGCCATCTGGCGTCTCCACCGGAGGCTGAGGCCCTGATAGAGATTGCCGGTGGCCACGTTGTCGAGGGCCGACAGCCCCTCCAGCAGGTGGAACTGCTGAAACACGAAGCCGATGCGGTGGCCCCGCACCCCGGCCACCTCGCGGTCGGCCAGGTCGGAGAGCCTTTGGCCGTCCACGACAACCTCACCGGAGCTGGGGCGGTCTAGGGCCCCCATGATGTTCAACATGGTGCTCTTGCCCGACCCCGAGGGGCCGACCACGGCCACCAGCTCGCCGGCCCGAATAATGAGGTCGACGCCGTCTAGGGCCTTAATTGGCGGCGAGCCCGGATAGTGCTTGATTACCTGGTGCAGCTCCAGCACCTTGCGGGGCTCAATCTTCATCAGGACTCGCCTCTAGTTGCTGTACGGCTCGGGGCCGTACCGGCGTCAGGGGATGCGCACCAGGTCGCCCACTTCCAGGTCGCCGGCGGTGATCTGGACGAAGGCATCGACGAACGTGCCCACCTCAACAGGCACCAAAGTGAGCGACCCGTTTTCGACCACCTCTACCGCGAAACCACCGTTCACCGTGGCGATCAGCGCCGATGCGGGCACCACCAGGGCGTCGGGGGTGACCTGTTTGGTGATGGTCCAGTTGACCGGAGCGGCGTCGAATCGGGCCGAAGCCTCCTCGTCCAACAAGATGATGGTGACCTCGATGGTGGGGTCGCCCAGGCCGCCGGTCTGCGCGTTGGGCAGCCGCTTGGCCACCCGGGCCACCTCCGACACCACGCCCGGGCTGACCCGGCCGTCGGGCAGCTCTACTTCCACCTCGTCCAACTCGTTCACGATCTCGGCGTCGCCGGGATCGATGTTGCTGACGATCTCCTGGTACTGGCCGGTGATGGAGAACGCGGCGGCTTGGGGGCCCAATTGCTGGCCCTCCGACACATTCACCGCCGAGATGCGGAAGGGCTCCTCGATGAACACCACGAATCCCATGTCGATGATGCCGGTCTCGTCGACGCCCAGGCGGTTCTGCCACTCCTGCACCACATCTTCGGTGACCGGGGTGAAGTTCTCGTTGACCGTCATCTCCTCCCAGCCGGGAATCTGCATGTCGGCCAGCGCCTGCTCAAGCTGCTGGACGTCGGGTCCGTCTTCCATCTGGCTCTGGAAGGGCCGGTACATGGGGCGATCTCCCCGCAGCAGGACAACCGGATAGCTGTTCACCTCGAAGAGGGTGGCGCCCACATCGAGAACCTCGCCCTCTTCGGGCAGGAGACCGGTGACGATCCCCGAGGTGTTGGTGAACATCGGTTCAGGGTCGCCGAAGCCGAGGGTGCCGGTGAACTCTTCGGTGTCGACCAGGTCGCGTCGTACCACTTCGGCGGTGTTCAGCTCTTCGGTGTCGCGCTGGATCCTGTCGGCGACCGAGGAAGAGACCGTTGGCGTGGTCACGCCATCGGTCCTCGGCGCGGGGATCTGGGTGCTGGTGGCGC
>JAJDTA010000222.1 GCA_022827405.1 Acidimicrobiia bacterium | reverse complement strand
CGACGTGGCCTGGGACGACCCCGAATTCCTGCTGGTGGACCTGCCGCCGGGCACCGGGGACATCTCCATCTCCCTGGCGCAGTTCCTGCCTCGCTCCGAGGTGTACGTGGTGACCACCCCCCAGCCCGCCGCTCAGCGAGTAGCCCAGCGGGCCGCGTTCATGGCCGAGAAGGTGAACCTCACCGTGCGTGGGGTGATCGAGAACATGAGCTGGTTCACCGGCGACGATGGCAAGAGATATGAGCTGTTCGGCGCCGGGGGAGGCCAAGAGCTGGCCGACCGGCTCGACGTGCCCCTGATCGGACAGGTGCCGCTTTTGCCCGCGCTGCGGGAAGGGGCTGACCGGGGCCGACCCATCGCGGCGGAGGCCCCCGACTCGGAGGCCGGCCGGGCATTCTCGGCCATGGCCACCCACTTGGTGGACAACCCCCCGCCCCGGCGGATCTACAGCCCCGAGCTAAAGATCAACTAGCAGGATCGAGTCTCAAGGAGATCATTCAATGCATGTTCGTATCGGCGTGATCCGGAGCCAAAAGGAGATCGAGGTGGAATTGGATCCCGACTCCGATGTGGAGTCGGTGAAAAAGGCCATCACCTCGGGGCTGGCCTCCGGCGAGATGCTGTGGCTGACCGACCATCGGGGCCGCGAGGTCGGCGTTCCGGCCTCCAGCGTGGCCTACGTGGAGCTCGATCCCTCGGCAACCGGCCGATCCATCGGCTTCGGGAGCTGATCGGCCCCTGGCCAACAGACAATAAGCTTGTCGGATGGCGAGCCTGGAGGAATTGGCGCCCGGCCTGCCCCAGTCGCGTCTGAACCATCTCCAGAGGCTCATGCGGACGTGGGCACCGCTGGCCGACCTCTCCTTCGCCGATCTACTTCTGTACGTGCCCACCGGCGGGCTGAGTGAGGCTCCCGCTGCCGAGAACCCGAACGGGTACGCCATCGCGGGCCAGATCCGGCCCACCACCGCCCGGTCAGTGCATCGCAGCGACCTGGCGGGGGCGGTTTTCGCCCCCGAGCAGCGTCCGCTGGTGGACGTGGCCTTCCGCGAGGGGCGGATCACCGACGGGGGGCGCATCGGCCAAGCCGACCAGCCCCGCATCCGCACGCTGACCGTGCCGGTGAACTGCCACGGCGAGGTGGTCGCGGTGATGGCCCGGGAGTTCGACCCCGACACCCAGCGGGACCCCGGCGAGCTGGAGATGAGCTACTTCAAGCTGTTCCGGCGGCTAGCCGCCATGATCGCCGAGGGGGAGTACCCGTTCCCGGTGGACGACATCGAGACCGAGGAGTCTCCCCGGGTGGGCGACGGGCTGATGCTGCTGGATGCCTCGGGCCGGGTTCAGCTCATTTCCCCCAACGCCGCCTCGGCGCTGCACCGCATCGGCCTGCACAGCGAGGTCGAGGGCCGCCGGCTGGTGGAGATCGGCCTGGAGCAGCGGGCCATCCGGGCCGCATTCGCTTCCCGTCTTCCCCAGACCGAGGAGATCCAGCACGGCGATCGGGGCACCGTGGTGCTGCGCTGTCTGCCGCTGATCGGCAGGGGAGAGGTGACCGGCGCATTGGTGCTGATGCGGGACATCTCCGAGTTGCGCCGCCGCGACCGCCTGTTGATGTCCAAAGACGCCACCATCGCCGAGATCCACCACCGGGTGAAGAACAACCTCCAGACGGTGTCCTCGCTATTGCGCCTGCAAGGGCGCCGGGTCACCGCGGCAGAGGCCCGGGATGCCATCGAGGAGTCGGCGAGACGCATTCGGGCCATCGCCATCGTTCACGAGATCCTGTCGCGCGATGCCAGCAGCGACGTGCCGTTCGTCGAGATCGTGCGGTCGCTGGTGCGCATGGTGGAGGAGGGGCTGACCGGTCCCGACCGGCCGGTGGAGTTCAAGGTGATGGGCGACGCTGGAGAGCTGGCCGCCGACGTGGCCACGCCGCTGGCGGTCGTGCTGAACGAGTGCTTGCAGAACGTAATGGACCACGCCTATCCCGAGCCGCCCGGCGGTCAGGTGCGAATCGAGCTGGACAACAACGGCGACCGGGTGCATGTGCGGGTGACCGACGACGGGGTGGGGCTGCCCGCCGGATTCGATACCGACAGCGCCGACGGACTGGGCATCGCCATCGTCCGGAATCTGGTGAGCACCGATCTGCGGGGGAGCATCACCATGAGCAACGGCGAAGGAAAATCGCCCCGGGTCGGAACGGTGGTGGAGTTGGCGATCCCTCTGCTGGGATTCCGCTCCCCAGGCGGGGGCTAGGCCGACGGGGGCTAGCCAGTAAGCAGCTAGGTCGCGAAGATGGCCGTCTGGCGCTGCTCGGCCACCCTGAGTCGGCGGAGCTGGCGGCGCTCCTCCTCAGACTTTCCGCCCCAGATTCCCGAGTCCTGGTTGGTGGCCAAAGCGAACTCCAAGCAGGCAGTTTGCGAATGACACTGCTGGCAAACCACCTTGGCCGACTCGATCTGCTCGAGGGCCAAACCGGTGCTGCCCACGGGGAAGAACAGGTCAGGGTCGGTATCGCGGCAGGCGGCTTGGCAACGCCAATCGTCCGCCGCGTTGTCGATTTCAAAAAGCAATCCCTTGGTAATCACGCGGGGACAAGGATAGGGGTGGTGTACTGGTGTGGCAAGAGGGGATTATGGGGAATGTGTTGTTACTGGTAGCTGTGTTGGTGCTGTGAGTATGGGTTTCGCCCCCAAATTGGCAAGATTGTGGCCGTGAGGGTGATCGCCCATCGGGGGGCATCGGCGGTTGAGCGGGAGAACACCCTGGAGGCGTTCCGCGCCGCGGTGCGGCTGAATGCCGACGGAATTGAACTGGACGTAAGGCGCACGGCCAACGACGTGCTGGTGGTACACCACGATGCCCACCTGCCCGACGGCCGGGCCATCATCGATCTCCACGACGACGAGCTGCCCGACTGGGTGCCCACGTTGGCCGAAGTCATGGACGTGTGCCGGGCCCCGGCCGCCGAGCGGGAGTTCGTGATCAACATTGAGATCAAGAGCGCGCCCAATGATCCGGACTACGACGCCGAGCACCAAGTGTCGGCCGCGGTGGCCGGGTTGGTGCTGGGGTGGGGGATGGGGGAGCACCGCGGCGAAGTGATCGTCTCATCGTTCGACATGGAGGCCCTAGATCGAATCAGGGCCATCGACCCCGCCATTCCCACGGCCTATCTGACCTTCGAGGTGCTGACCCCCGATCTGCTGGTGGGCCGAGTGGCAGCCGCCGGCCACTCCGCCATCCACCCCTATTTCGCGTCAACCAGCAAGGCCCTGGTTGACACCGCTCACGCCGCCGGTATCGAAGTCAACGTCTGGACCGTCAACGACCCCGATCAAATCGCCCAACTGGCCTCAATAGGCGCCGACGCCGTCATCACCGATGTTCCCGACATCGCCCGCGAGGTGCTGGACAAGAGCTAGCCCTTCCTTCGCTACACCGTCGATGCTGCCACCAAGAACGCGGTAACGACGGCAACCGACATCAGAGCGATCGCCTCGATGGCGGCTGCTCGTCGCAGGCGTGGGTGAACGGCAGGTTCTCCGTGCCGCTCGACGGCGGGGATGAGTACCCAGCGGTTGTGGCCGCCAATGGCCGCGGCCACAGCGACGAGGGCAATCTTGGCCAGCAGCAAGCGACCCCACTGGGTTGACCACAGGTCATCGAATCGGTCGAGCACGAGAATCGCCATGACCGTGCCGGCCACGCCAGCCAGCACCAGCGCGGTGGCCGCCATTCGGGAGAATCGCAGCAACGGCCGGAACACATCCGCACCGCGGCGGTGTCGTCGCCACAGGAGGTCGGCCAGCAACACGACGCCCCCGCTCCAAACCGCGGCCGCGCTCACATGGCTCACGCTGGCGATGGAGTGCAACCACCTCGGTCCCTCGGTAACCGTGTGGCCGTCAAAGGCAAACGAAGCGATGACCAACGCCCCACCCATGAGCGCGGTCCCAACAATCGGCATCCTCGGTGGGTTCGCCACCGCGCGCCACAA
The DNA here is from genome assembly GCA_022827405.1 of Acidimicrobiia bacterium. GTDB lineage: Bacteria > Actinomycetota > Acidimicrobiia > Acidimicrobiales > Bin134 > Poriferisocius. The sequence continues at coordinate 12,463 of JAJDTA010000222.1, read as the reverse complement.
AGCACCCACTAGGACGAGCCCCCCGAGCAAGCGAAGCCCTGCCGCCACACCGAATTGAGTCGATACAGCATCGGCTATCGCATCAGGCGACCAGAATGCCGACCATTCCCGTTCGATGACCACCGCTCGGTTCAGCGCCGCCACGGCGGAACTGGCCGCGAGCACGATGCCGTTCCCGCTCACCCATCTCCGCACCCGGTCCGAGTCCCGTGGCTCGCCACGAACAACGAACGCCAAGAAAGCCAGCCCGCCCACGACGCCCATGGTGGCCAGGAAGATCACGATTCGAGTTACTTCGGCGATGCGGTGAGACCCCATGGCTGCCGAGCTGCGCTGCGGTGCAAATGACGGCGTGCGGCGAACCTCAGCATCGGGCTCCGCGGGGCCCGTGGTTGGCGAAGGGGATGAGCCTTCCGAGGCCGTAGAGCCAGCACTCGGCGGTGTGGTTGGTGGCGGCGCCGATGGAGCTTCGGTGGGTTTCGGCGCTTCGGGTGATGTGGTTGCCACCGATGGAGGATCATCGGGCACGGGCGTCTCGGGCTCGGAAATTGTTGGGACAGGCCCGGCGTCCTGTGCATCTTGTGGGCCAGGAGATGGCGCGACCGTGGGTCCGCTTTCGGCAAGGAGGACCGTAAACGCGAACGTGCCCTCCAGGATGTGGCCATCGGCGGCCGTTACCCGCCAGTAGACCTCAATTCTGCCGCTGGGCAGCGGCGATTCGTACCCCATGAACCAGGTCTGCCCATCGGTTGATTCCACAGTGTCCGGAGCGCGCTCAATCCCTTGCTCATCGAATGCAATAAATCCGTCCGCGACCCGCTCAACTGAACGAGTAAACGTGAGCGAGATTTGCGAGACCGGTTCGACGACCGTGTCGCCGTCAGACGGGTGCGACGATTCCAACTCGGTGTGAGCGGCTGCCGAAGCAGGCCAGACGGTCGTCAAGAGGAGGCCGAGCAGCAACACCCACATTGCGACCGCTAACCGCCGAGCAAATTGACGCCTTTGTCTGATGAATGGCGATGCTAGTTACCCACCGGCAGGGCTAGGGCGAGGGCGTTGGCGGCGTGGTGGAACTCTAGGCGGGTGGTTTCGCCTAGGTAGTCGCCGTCTAGCTGGTAGGGGAAGGGGGTGTCGCTGGCCACTACGGCGCTGGTCACATCGGTGCGGGAGTGGACGTGGCGGTGGGCGGTGACTGGGGGGCCGTAGCCGAGGGCGCTGGCTGCTGTCCGGAGGAGCCTGCTCGCTCGCAGCGAACGCACGGTTACCAGCGATAGGGGCACATCCAGGGTGGTGTCGGGCATCACGTTGAACGGGCGCGACCCCAGGTAGGTGTAGGGGTTGGTGTTGAGGCAGATGGCGAACTGCCCGGTCACCGCCTCGCCGTCGGCGTGGTAGACGGTGAACCGGGGGCGCGACCGGTCGTAGTGGCGCATCCAGGTGTCCACCGCGGCGTAGGCGAACAGCGCGTGATTGGCGTATCGCTTCAATCCGGCCCGCCGCTCCACCTGCTGCACCACGGCCGCGTCGTACCCCACCCCGGTGTGGAACAGGAAATACCGGCCGTTCACCTGGCCGAGCCCGACCCGCTTGATATGGCCGGCGGCCAGCGTCTCCAGCAGCATGGCGGCCGCCTCCACCGGGTCGTCGGGCAGGCCGATAGTGCGGGCGAACACGTTGGTCGACCCCCCCGGCAACGGGGCCAGCGCCACGTCGGAGGCGGCCAGCCCATTCACGGCCTCGTTGAGGGTGCCGTCGCCGCCCAGCACCGCCACCACATCGCACCCGTCGGCCACCGCCCCGTGGGCCAGGCGCGAGGCGTGGCCTCGCCGATGGGTTTCGGCCAGGGTCACGTCGTGGTCGGCGGCCAGAGCCTTTTGGATGACAACCTGGGTTCGGGCGGTGACCGACGAAGCGTGGGGGTTGACGAGGAGCAGAAGTTTCAGGCCCTAAACGCTACTGCTTGCCTGTTTGAGGCAGGAAACGGGGCCGGCGGCAATTGCCCCCAGTTCCCCTTCGTTTGGTTTTGCGCGCCCGAAGCGTGGTGGGAGACTTGTGCGCTATGGACATTGTCGTCTGCGTGAAACAAATCCCCGATCCGGCCGATCCCGGGGAGCTCGATTCGGACACCAACACCCTCAAGCGAGACATGAAGCTCATCATGGACGAATCGGACTCCTACGGCGTGGAGATGGCCCTCCAGCTTCGTGACGCCGCAGGCGAGGGAGAGGTGACCCTGGTGTCGATGGCGCCCAACGAAGAGGTCAACGGATTGCGCTCGGCACTGGCCATGGGGGCCGACAAGGCCATCTTGGTGAGCGACGAAGCCCTGGCCGGAACCGACGCCCTGGGCACTGCCCGGGTTCTGGCCGCGGCCATCGGACGAGCCCAAGCCGACCTGATCTTGGCCGCCACCGAGTCGTCCGACGGCTATACCGGCACGGTCCCCGAGCAGGTGGCCGAGCTGCTGGGCCTTCCCTCGGTCACCTTCGCCAAGGAGATCCAGGCCAACGACGGCCAGGTGGTGGTGAAGCGCCAGACCGAGGCCGGCTACGACGAGGTGCAGTGCCCGCTGCCCGCGGTGGTATCGGTAACCGCCGGGGTGGTCGAGCCCCGCTACCCGTCGTTCAAGGGGATCATGGCGGCCAAGTCCAAGCCGATGGACCAGGTGGGGATCGGCGATCTGGGCATCAGCGCCGACCAGGTGGGCTGGGCCGGAGGCGGCCAGGAGATCACCGAGGTGAGCCCCGCCCCCGAGCGGGAGGCCGGCGAGATCATCACCGACGAGGGCGATGCCCACGAGCGCATCGTTGCCCTGCTCGAAGAGCTCAGGATCGTTTAGGCGCCAGGGCGCTAGCAGCTAGGAGACAGCATGGGAACTATTTGGGTGTTTGCTGAGGCCTCGGGCGGCAAGGTCGCCTCGATCAGCCTGGAGTTGTTGACCAGGGCCCGCCAGTTGGCCGACACGGTGGAAGCAGTGGTGGGCGGCGACGGCGAGTCGCTGGCTGCCGAGCTCGGCGCCCACGGGGCGACCACGGTGCACGCCACCGGCGATCTGGGCGACGGCCTGGCCGGACCGGCAGTGGCCTCGGCCATTGCTGCGGCCATTGAGGGGGGCAATGCCCCCGGCGCGGTGCTATTCGGCACCACCTACGACGGCCGTGATGTGGCCGGACGGCTCTCGGTGAAGCTGGGCGCGCCGGTGATCACCAACATCGTCGAGCTGGAACAAGCCGACGGCTCATTGGTGGGCACCGAGCCGGTATTCGGCGGCACGGTCAACGTCAGCACCCGTTTCAACGGGTCGGGCGTCGGCCTGTTCTTGGTCCGCCCCAAGTCGTTTGCCGCCGAGGAGAGCGGAGGCGCCCCGGCGGCGGTCTCCGCGCTGCCGGTTCCCGATCTGGGCGCCACCGGAGCGGCCCGGGTGGTCGACCGATTCGCCGAGGAGTCGAGCGGCCCCAAGCTGGACGAGGCCGGCGTGGTGGTCTCCGGTGGACGGGGACTGGGCGAGGCCGAGAAGTACTCCATGATCGAAGATCTGGCCAAGCTCCTCGGGGGTGCGGCGGGAGCGTCGCGGGCCATCGTGGACGCCGGATGGGTGCCCTACTCCCACCAAGTGGGCCAGACCGGCAAAGTGGTCAAGCCCGATGTCTATGTGGCCTGCGGCATCTCCGGGGCCACCCAGCACATGGTGGGCATGAAGGGCTCCAAGAACATCATTGCCATCAACAAGGATGCCGAGGCGCCCATTTTCGGCATTGCCGACCTCGGCGTCGTAGGCGACGTGCACAAGGTGATCCCCAAGCTGATCGAGGCGCTGCAAGCCCGCAGCTAGGCCCGCCCTACACCAAGGGCCCGCCCTACACCAGAGGCCCGCCCTACACCAAGGGCCCGCCCTACACCAGAGGCCCTCCCTACACCAGAGGCCCTCCCTACACCAAGGGCCCTCCCTACACCAAGGGCCCTCCCTAGACCAGAGGCCAGGAGTGGCGGCGTCCGCTGGGATCGGTGGGGAAGCGGGCTTCGCCGACCAGTGCGCTCGCCCGGGTCAGCAACGCATCTCGCTCTAGCAGAGAGAGCAGACCGGCCACATCCGGCGGCAGGCCCTCGTCGAGCAGGCGGCCCACGTCGCAGGCCAAGGCCTCGGGCAGGGGGTCGCCGGCCCATTCCCAGATCACGGTGCGCAGCTTGAACTCGCAGTGGAACGACAGCCCGTTGTCGATGGCATAGAGCCGCCCGTCGTCGCCCAGCAGGATGTGGCCGCCCTTGCGGTCGGTGCTGTTTATGATGAAGTCGAACGCACACAGCCGCTGGAACCACTGGTGATGGGCGGGCTCCTCCCGCAGGGTGAAGTAGTGCTCGTCGTAGTCGGTGGGCACGTAGAGCTGCACCGACCCCTCGCCCATCGGTCCGTCACGCAAGACGGTGGGCGGGATCAGATCCCAGCCCAAGGCTTGGGACAGCTCGAAGGCGGCGATCTCCCGCTTGTGCAGTCCGGCGGGAAAGTCCCACAGGGGCCGCTCGCCCCGCACCGGCTTGTACACGCCCTGAACGATGGGGGCGTCGGGGGAGTGGACGTCGACCAGAAACGTCATGTTGGAACTCCACGGCATGCGCCCCAGCACGTCTAGTTCGCCGGCGGTGAGGATTTCGACCGCCACCTCGTCATCAAGTGCCGGCCGTTGGCGAAACGGCGACTCGGATTTGGAGGGGGCGGGATCCATCAGTTGAAGCAGGGGCACCAGGTGCCGTCGTCGTTCAGGGGCGCCCCGCAGAACCGACACGGTGGCCGGCCCGAGGCCACCACCTGTCGGGCCCGGTCCACGAAGCCGGCTACTTGGCCCCTGGTGATCCAGAACTGGGCGGTGGCCAAGTCGTCGGCCTCTTCTTCCGAGGGTCTCTCGGTGATTATGAGCAGCAGTCGATCGGCATCGGCGTCATAGCCGAACCGGAATTCGCCCGCCGTCCACTCCGCCTCCACCGGATCGATGAGGCCGATATCGGCTTCAGGCTCGATGGCCTCAGGGTCGTCGGTGATCTTTCGCAAGATCGAGGCGAAGTGTTCGGCCAGCGCCGATACCTCCTGCTTTTCCAGCTTGAGCGTCACCAGGGTGCCGGTGACTCCGGCTTGAAGGTAGAACACGCGTTGGCCAGGAGGCCCGACGGTGCCCACGGTGAAGTGCTCAAGATCGTTCAGATCAAAAGACTCGCTCATGAGGGCACGAGGGCTTTCAAGTCGGAGGTGCTGTTCACGGTCAACACCAGCGGACCATCGGTGCTGTAAACGATGGCGGTGATCGAACACGGCGACACCACGATCCTCTGGAACATGTCCAGGTGGGCGCCCGAGGCGTGCGACACCGCTGCTTTGATGGTGTCGGCGTGCGATACCGCCACCACGGTTGAGCCGGGGTGGCGGGCGGCCAGCGACTGAACCGCGCCGGTAATCCTGGTCTGCATCTCCGCGAACGACTCCCCGCCCGGGAAGCGGAAGCTGCTGGGGCTGTGCTGCACCTGCCGCCAGTCGCGGCGGCGGCGCAGGTCGCTGAGGCGCCGACCCGTCCATTGGCCGAAATCACACTCGTTGAGGCTGTCGAGAACCCGTACCCGGCGGCCCACCGCCCGGGCTATGGGGGCGGCGGTCTCCCGGGCCCGCTCCATCGGCGAGGCGTACACCGCGCCAATGCCGTTCGCCCCCAGGGCGGCGATGCGGGTCGCGGCCTGTTCGGCCTGCTCTCGGCCCCGGTCGCTGAGGTGAAGGCCCGGTGCCCGTCCGGGCAATACCGCTCCGGTGGTGGGGGTCTGGCCGTGGCGCACGAACAACACCATGGTGGGTTTGCGGGATTTGCTGGCCATTTGCTCTGTGGATTCTGGACTTTGCTGGGAGTTCCGGTTGACAGTAATTGCCAGCCATTGGGCTGCTGGGTCTTCTAGCTTGCCGGTCGTGGACTCGTTTGACGAACTGGCCGCCGATGTTATCTCTTGTCGAGCCTGCCCCCGACTCGTGGCCTGGCGGGAGGAGGTGGCCGAGACCAAGCGAGCCGCCTACCGGGAGTGGACATACTGGGGCCGGCCGGTGCCGGGCTTCGGCGATCCCGAGGCCCGCATCGTGGTGGTGGGCCTGGCCCCGGCGGCTCACGGCGCGAATCGCACAGGGCGAATGTTTACCGGCGACCGTTCCGGCGACTTTCTGTACGCCTCGCTGCACCGGGTCGGGCTGGCCAACCAGCCCGAAGCCACCGACCGAGACGACGGGCTCGTGCTGCGCGACGTGTACATCACCGCCCCGGTGCGATGTGCGCCGCCCCAGAACAAGCCCACCCCAGCCGAACGGGATGCATGCCGCCCATTCCTGATGCGGGAGCTGGCCCTGCTGAGTCGGGCCCGGGTGTTCGTGGCGCTGGGGGCCATCGGTTACGGGGCAGTGGCCGCCGAGTTGGGAGTGAAGCCCCGGCCCAAGTTCGCCCACGGTCTGGAGGCCGCCGCCCCCGAAGGCCGCATGGTGGTGTGCTCCTACCACGTGAGCCAGCAGAACACCTTCACCGGGCGGCTCACCTCCGACATGCTCGATGATGTGTTCGGCCGAGCCCTGGCGCTGGCCAACGCCGTGTAGCCCCTTGATTGGTTCGCGACTTCGGGGAATCGGGCGATACCGTTGGGTCCGTGAAAAGGACCCGCCTGCTGGCGATTGTGGCTGCGCTGATCTTGATAGCAACCGCTTGCGGCAATTCCGGGGCGCCCACCTTCTATGACGACAATGCCGCCGACTACCAATTCGACGCGAACAGTCCGGTGGAGCCCAATGTCGGCCAACCCGAGCGAAACTTCCGCGACGGCTGCAGAGAGGCGGGCCGCGATGACCTGGACGAACAGGTGAGGGCCAATCTGGCCGACGTGTGCAAGTGCGGCTTCGACCGGATCAGAGAAGCGCTGACCTTTGATGAGTTCAAGCAGCTCGACGACGACCTCCGCAGTGACATCAACGCCGACCTGACCGAAGAGGTGAGCCTGATCATGCGCCAGTGCATTCTGGAGGAATCAGGGATCTAACTGGCTCGGCGAAACGCCAGCAGCCAGGCGGCGTTCAGACCCCCACCCGGACCGCGCTCTCGGCCCAGTCGGGCCAGCGCTGGCGGCTCTTGGCAGCCAGCTTGTGCATCAGGGCCACCGCGCCGGGGTCGTCGTCGCCGGGACGGGCCTCGATCACCCCGTCCTCCAGCATGGCGTTGATCACGGCCCGGCCCAGCTCGGTGCGGACCACGGTGAGGGTCCAGTCGGTGGCGTCGCCGATGCCGCCGGTGGAGATGTCGGCATGCTCGGCGGCGAAGTCGGGGCAGAGGTTGCAGCCCTCCCGGGTCCAGGCGTGGCACTCCTTGAGGGTGATCTCGGGGTAGTCGCCGTTCTTCATCCACACCTGGAACACGCCCTTGATGTTCATCTTGGCGATCTGGTCGGTGGGCAGGCCGTACTTCACCCAGAACAGCTCCTCGAACATGGAGTCGTCGAAGCTCTTGGAGCACAACAGCCCGATGTTCAGCTTGATGGGGCGGCCCACCTTGCCCACCTTGCGGTTCCACATGACCGGGCCGATGGAGGTCTGACAGCTCATGCCCACCAGGGCCAGCCGCTCCAGCCCCTGCTCCTTGGCCTCCCGGTAGGCCAGCGGGTTGGCCGAGTAGGTGTACCGGCTGCCCGCGCCCCGCAGCACCTCCTCGCGGTTGACGGCCAGGCCGGGCACCGCCTTCCAGCCGTCGGCGTCGCCTCCCTCCAGAAATGAGGTGAGCGCGCCATCGATCACGTCGTTCTCCAAACACCAGATCAAAATGGCCGACACCAGGCCGCCGTCTTGGCCCACCTCGTACACGTAGTCGTCGGAGGCCCGCACCAACAGGATGTCGCTATAGATGCCCGACACCTCGTCCTCGTTGCGGATGCGCCCGAACAGGTGCTCGTCGGCCTCGGCCTCCCAAGTGCGGAACCGGGGACAGGCCCGGGTACACGAGGTACACCCCTTTTGGCCGTGGATGCAGTCGGACAGACCCAGCTCCTCTTCCAGGTGGAAGGGCTTGTACTGGCCGGGCTCGTGCTTGTAGCCGATCACATCGTGAGGACAGGCGATCACGCAGCCCGCGCAACCGGTACACAGCCCGGAGTCGATGACCTCTTCGTAGAGCTCTTTCCACTGATGCGTCCAGCGAACCTTGGCCTCAGCCATCCTGAGACTTTGCCACGCCCAGCATGTGATTTGGTCATTCAAAACACATTTGCCCAGCAAGTGGCAATGGGGGAGGGGCGAAGGAGGAAATGGCTGGAAAAGACGGTAGGGTGGCCGTTATAGAGGCCCAAACCGCAGGCCAGCGCCACAGTGAGCGCCAGACTGCGCGGAGGACTGCGAGATAACGAGATAGACGGGAGGAAGAACAGATGGGTGACTGGTGGGACGGCCTTACCGGCGACCTCCAGGTCTTCTATCTGATCGGCGCAATCGCCGGCGTCTTCCTCATACTCCAGCTACTGCTATTGGGCTTCGGCGTCGGTTCCGACCTCGATATCGACCTTGATGACGAGGGTGCGGGAACGGGATTTCTGTCTCTGCGAAGCCTTACGGCGTTCTTTTTCGCCTTCGGTTGGACCGGCGTATTGATGAAGGAAGCCGATAGCTCCACCCCGGTCTCGGTGATCGTGGCCATTGCGGTGGGGCTGGCGGTGTTCTTCGCGGTGGCCTACATGTGGCGCAAGTTCTCCCAGATGGAGGAAAGCGGCTCGGTCGACTACCAGAGCGCGGTCGGCACTATCGGTACCGTTTACCTGCCGATCCCGGCCAATCGATCTATGCCCGGAAAAGTCGAAATCCTCATCCAGGGGCGGCTCCGAGTGATCGACGCCTACACAAACTCGGACAGCGACCTCCCGGCTCAGACCCGCGTCACCGTGGTGTCGGTGGTGGATCAGTCCACCGTCCTCGTCAAACCCTTGTAACTCATTTCATTTAGACCCGAAAGGACTCGTTAATGGCTGCTATAGCCCTTGTTGCCGGCCTAATCGTCATTCTTCTCATCGCACTTCTGTGGATTTCTTCCCGTTACAAGCGCTGCCCCTCCGACCGCGTGCTGGTGATCTACGGCCGGGTGGGAGGACAGGGCCAGTCGGCCCGATGTCTCCACGGCGGCGGTGCCCTGGTGTGGCCCGTCATTCAGGGATATGCCTTCTTGGACCTCACGCCGCTGCCGATCGAGATCAAGCTCCAAGGCGCCCTGTCGCAGCAGAACATCCGGGTCAACACGCCGGCCACGTTCACAGTGGGAATCTCCACCGAGCCCGGAGTCATGCAGAACGCTGCCGAGCGGCTTTTGGGGCTGAGCCTGGTGGAGATCGAGAACCTGGCCCGAGACATCATCTTCGGCCAGATGCGGGTGGTGATCGCCACCATGCCCATCGAGGAAATCAACGCCGACCGGGAGAAGCTGATCACCAACATCACCGAGTCGCTGGAAATCGAGCTGCGCAAAGTGGGGCTGCGACTCATCAACGTCAACATCCAGGATGTAACCGATGAGTCGGGCTACATCGACGCCCTAGGGCGCGAGGCAGCCGCCCGGGCCATCAACGAGGCCAAGATCAAGGTGGCCGAACAGGAACGCGACGGCGATATCGGCGCGGCCGAGGCCCAGCGGGAGCGGCGCATCAGGGTGGCCGAGGCAAACGCCACCGCCACCGAGGGCGAGAACGAATCGCAGGTGGTGATCGCCAACTCCGACAGCACACGCCGCCAGCAGGAGGCCGAAGCCGAGCGGGCCGCGGTCACCGCTGAGCGGGTTACTCAGGCTCGAGCAGCCGAAGAGTCGTTCGCCGCCGAAGGCCAAGCCGAGCAGGCCCGGGCCACAAGGGACAAGGCATCGCAGGAAGCCGACATCGTGGTGCCCGCCGAAGTGGAGCGGGAGCGGGTCCGCACTTTGGCTGAGGCCGAAGCCGACCGCATCAGATTGGTAAAGGGAGGCGAGGCCGACGGCCAGCGCCTGCTCATGGAGGCCGAGGCACTGGGCTTGCTGGCCCTGCTCACCCGCCGGGCCGAGGGCCTCGGGGCGCTGGTGAACAGCGCCGGGGGCAATCCCCAGTTGGCCGCCCTGCTGCTGATCGCCGAGCAGATGCCGACCCTGGTGGCCGAGCAAGTCAAGGCCATCTCCAATCTTCAGATCGACCAGATCACCGTGTGGGACTCTGGCGGCAGCGACGGCAAGAGTGGCAATAGCACCGCCAACTTCCTGTCCGGCCTGGCCAGCTCCCTACCCCCCATCCACGACCTGGCCGCCCAAGTGGGCATCAAGCTCCCCGAATACCTCGGCGAGCTCGATGATGAATCGGCAGTCGAGCGACTCCGCGAGATCGCCGACCAACTGGGTTCGGAGGATTCCTCGGAGGAGTAAGCTGAAGCGGCCATGCGTAGTGCCGGTCCTTGGGCTGACGGTTCTAGGGGGTGTGGTTTCGGAGCCCTGACTGTGGGCCGGCAGTATTGGGTTTTTAAGTATTGGGCTACTGCGGCGCGGTGGGTTGTGAGGTGCTGGAAGCCTTGGGGCCTTGGCGGCATCGCGCTTGTTGGATGCGGTGCCATCGCCGTTGGGAGTGCCGCCGCCGGTTTCCTATTCAGGCTTCTCATGGCCCGTGATGCTTGTCCTCAACCTGCTCCTAGCGACTGTGCTCGCCATGTCCTGGGTATCCTGGATCGTCTGGGGCCGCGACAGATTCTCCCTCCGCAGCCCGCGACGAAGATCCTAGCGAACATCCCTACCCCAGCTTTGGCATCGGGGATGACCATTGCGTGGCCATAGGGCTGGTCGGCTCGCACGGCGCCTAGCCCACCGCTGGCTTCTTTCCCCTCCGTGCAAATGCACCCAAATCAGGTAAAGACAAGTGGGTTTGACCTGGGATTTTCGGGGGAAGTATGTCACTGGGGTCGGTATAATTTCATGTATGGAAGTTGCATTGATTACCGGCACAAAGCCCGGTGCAAACAGTGCTGATACCGGTGCTGCTACGGGCTTCGGATTCCCTGATTATTCTGAGGCGGGCGCTTCGAAACTATTGGGCTTGATGGCCGAGACTGATTTGTTGCGCCGCCGGGCCGAGGGCTACTTACTCGGGCTGGTTGTGCGCTATGGCGAGCTTGAGGGGCCGGGCGCGGCGGCGACGGTGTGCCATCAGTTCGGCATCAGCGCGTATCGGGCCCGCCAGCTGGCCAGAACGGCCCAAGGCGTCGCGGCCATGCCCCAGATTCTCGGCGCGGTCCAAGACGGGCGCATCTCCGCGGACCAAGCCGGGATGGTGGCCGAGTCGCACAAGAAGGCGCCGATGAGCGAACAAGACCAACAAGAGCTGTTGGAGTTGGGCGGCTGGCAGGGCCACGACGATTTCAAAAAGACCGTCGCCGCGCGCGAGGACCAGCGCCGCGCCGACGACGGCATGGGCCGATCTGAGCGCCAGCGGGCCCGCCGGTCCCTCAAGGTGTTCGACGGCGCCGGCGGCATGGTCGTTTTGCACGCCGAGCTTGATCCGATCTCCGGCGAGCGGGTCAAGATCGCGCTGGGCGCCATGAGCGACAAGATGCTCGTCGACGACACCGCCTACGACCCCATCCGCACCTTCGAGCAGCGCAACGCCGACGCACTAGTGGCGCTCGTCACCCAACAGCCCGCCGACAGCGCCAACCCCTTGGCGGGCGTGCCTGACTGCGGCACCCGCCCGCAGAAAACAGTGCTGGTGGTCTCCGCCGAATACGACGCCATCGAAAGCCGGCTGAAGAACGCCGAACTCATCGACGGCACCCCCATCGACCTCAACGAGCTCCGCCGCCTGGCCTGCGACGCAGACATCGTCCCCATGATCTTCGGAAACGACGGGCAACCCCTATATGCGGGCAGAGCCCAAAGAGCGCCCACCAAAGCCCAAAAACTCGCCCTGCACAAAAGAGACCGCCGCTGCGTGGGCTGCGGCCTCAGACCACAAATCTGCGACGCCCACCACATCGCGCCCTGGGACCAAAACGGGCCCACCGACATCACCAACCTCGTCCTGCTATGCCCCCGCTGCCACACCAAAATCCACAAACACCACCACACCATCCAACACGACACCCAAACCGGCCAATACCACCTCCAACCCCCACCCCGCCCCAGCCCGACAACCCACCCGCCGCCGGCCGAACGACCAATAGCCGCCTAAACACCCGCCTCGATACGAGCACAATTGATCGCATCTAAGGACAAACCACTTGGCGATCCGGCCCCGCCAACAACCCCCGCCAGGTTCAAAAATTTTGCGCCCACGGCAGTGTGTTGTTTCAGGACATAGGAACCTTATGTCGCGAGACATAGGAACATCGCGGCGGTGTTGCAGGGTGGGCGATGTCGAGGAACCGCCTTGTGGTCACTGCTGTCGTTGTGGAGGGGCGGACCCACGCCGAAGTCGC
>JAJDTA010000135.1 GCA_022827405.1 Acidimicrobiia bacterium | reverse complement strand
GCGACTTCGGCGTGGGTCCGCCCCTCCACAACGACAGCAGTGACCACAAGGCGGTTCCTCGACATCGCCCACCCTGCAACACCGCCGCGATGTTCCTATGTCTCGCGACATAAGGTTCCTATGTCCTGAAACAACACACTGTCTCGGGCTCTGATATCGCGTGTCCTCAGCCATTGCTCGGAAAGGAGTCGCCGTGGCCGACGAACCAGCCTGGTCAATGGGCATTGAGGAGGAGTACCTCCTTGTGGAGCGCGACAGCGGAGCCCTCATCACCGAGCAGCCGTCTGGGATTCTGAAGAAGGTGGCCGACCTGCACCATGGTCTCGTCGCCCGGGAGCTGTTCAGCTCGCAGCTCGAGATCGGCACCGGAATCTGCACCGACTTCAAGCATCTGAGAGCCGACATCGGACTGCTGCGCTTAGCGGTCACCGAGGCCGCCGACGACTACGGGCTGGCGCCGATTGCGGCCTCTTCCCACCCATTCGCCCACCCCCACCAGCAGAAGGTGACCGAGGGGGAGCGCTACCAGGCTCTGGCTGACGATCTCCAAGGCGTGTCCCGCGGGCTGGTCATTTCCGGACTGCACGTCCACGTCGGCATCGAAGACCCTGACCTGCGGGTGGACCTAATGAACCAGGTCACATACTTCTTGCCCCACCTGCTGGCCCTGTCCACCTCGTCGCCGTTCTGGGAGGGCCGCAACACCGGCCTCAAGAGCTACCGCATGGCAATGTTCCGGTCGCTACCCCGTACCGGTCTGCCGGAGAAGTTCGACTCGTGGGCCGAGTACCGGCGCCACGTGGAGGTGCTGGTGCAGGCCGGGGTCATCGAGGACTCCACCAAAGTGTGGTGGGACATCCGTCCGTCGGAGCGCTACCCCACTCTGGAGATGCGGGTCACCGATCTGCCCACGAGAATGGAGGACACAATTGCCGTGGCCGCCATGTACGTCTGCTTGCTGCGGATGCTGTGGAGGCTCAAGGTGGAGAACCGCCGGTGGCGCAGCTACGCCAACTTCCTTGTGTCGGAGAACCTGTGGCGGGCCGAGCGATACGGCATCAGCGACAGCCTGATCGACTTCGGAAAAGGCGAATTGGTACCGATGCCCGACCTGGTGGCGGAGATGATCGAGTTGGTCAGGCCCGACGCCGAGGCCCTCGACTGCGTGTCGGAAATCGAGCACACCCGCACCATCTGCCAACGCGGCACCTCGGCCGACCGCCAGGTATCCGTCTACCGCAAGGCAATCGAGCAAGGCGCCACCGACGATGAGGCCCTCCACGCCGTAGTCCAAACCCTCATCGCCGACTCCCTCGCCCCACCCCAGACCTAGTAGGACTGGCGGTGGCGGGCTACTTCGAAGGTGCCTATGGCTACTGCGGCGGCGGCGTTCAGGGAGCTGAGGTGGCCGGACAATGGGATGGTGGCCACGACGTCGCAGCGTTGGCGGGCTAGGCGGGACAGGCCTCGGCCTTCGCTGCCCACTACTAGCGCCACGGCTTCGGAGGCCACGATCAGCTCATATACCGAGGTGGAGGAGGCGACATCCAGGCCCACCGTCCACACGCCCAGCTCGGCCAGTCGGGCCAGCGCGTTGGGAATGCCCGGGACCACGGCCATCGGTACGTGCTCGATTGCCCCGGCGGCGGCCTTGGCGGCGGTTGGGGTTATGTGGGCCGACCGATGCCGTCCCAAGACTGCGCCGGTGACTCCGGCGCACTCCGCGGTTCGCAGCGCGGCCCCGACATTGCCCGGGTCGGTAACCCCGTCAAGCACCAACAAGAACGGCTGACGGCCATCGGCGGGGCGAGCCAGCTCGTCCAAATCGTGCTCGGTCAGGGGGGCGGCTCGGGCTATCACCCCTTGAGGGGCTTCGGTGACGGCCATCGAATCGAACTTGGTCCTGGCCAGCTCCTTTATCGGCACCCGCAGCTCGGTGGCTAGCTCCACGATTTGGGCCAGCGTTCCGGATTGGTTTTGACCGGCGGCGACCACCACCTCGCGCACCGGGCGGGTGCCAGCCAGGAGCAGTTCTCGCACCGCTTGGCGGCCCTCTATCCGGTCGCCGCCCAGACCGGCCTGTTGGCGGCGGCTGCGCTGATGGTCACCTGGCGGTCGTCCCTTGCTGTGACCCTTGTTGGGGCCCTTGTTCGCGCCCCTGTTGGGGCCGCCGCCCCGACCTCGCCTGCTGCCGCCTCTCGGACCCTGTGCGCTCACTGGCGCTCGATGAGGGCCACCGCCCAACAAGCCAGGCCCTCGCCCCGCCCCAGCGCGCCCATTGCCTCGGCCCGCTTGCCCTTTACAAAGACGGGAGCTCCGACCACGTCGCTGAGTCGGGCCTGCATCTCATCTCGTCGGGGGGCGATCCGGGGGGCCTCGGCCACCACGGTGCAGTCGGCGTTCACCACCCGCCAACCAGCATCGGCCAGGCGGGCCACGGCATCGGCCAGCAGCCCAATGCTGTCGGCCCCGGCCCACTGGTCATCGGTGTCGGGAAACAGCACGCCGATGTCGCCCAATCCGGCGGCGCTCAAAAGGGCGTCGGTCACCGCGTGGGCCACGGCATCGCCGTCGCTGTGGCCCACCAGCCCTGGCGTGTCGTCAAACCGGACTCCGCCCAGGATCAAGGTGCGTTCGGGGTCGTCGCTAAACCGATGGGTGTCGAACCCGTGGCCGACTCGCATTTCCCCGCTCATGTCGCCAACCATGCCTCAGCAGCGGCCAAGTCGTCGGGATGGGTGATCTTGATGTTGCGGGGATGGCCCTCTACCGCGACCACCGAATAGCCCGCCGCCTCCACCAAGCTGGCATCGTCGGTGGCCTCAGCGGCGTCGGCGTGGGCCATCCGCAGCAACTCGGCTTCAAAGGCCTGCGGGGTCTGTACCGCTTGCAGCGTGCTGCGATCAACCGCTCCCCCGTCCACGCTGCGGATGGTATCGGTCACCGGCACCACGGGTACGGCCCCGGCGGCCCCTGATCGCACCTCGTCGATGACTCTCTGGTACACCTCGGGACCGGCCAGCGGGCGGGCCGCGTCATGAACGCAGATGATGGCTGCTTCCTGGGGCACCGCCCCCAGCCCGTTGCGGACCGAGGCAGCTCGACTCGTGCCGCCTGCCACCACCGAGTCTGCGGCCAACCGGTCTGACTCGGCGGCCACATCGGAGGCGGGCACCACCACCACCACCCCGTCGCTCACCTGGGCGGCTACGGCCACGCTTCGGTCCACCACCCGGCTTTCCGCCAATTCCAGGTACTGCTTGGCGCCACCGAATCGGGTGCCCGAGCCCGCGGCCACGATGATCGTCCAAATCGGGGGCCGGGTTGCCATCGCCGCCGGTCTCTACGCGCTTAGGAACTCGATGACCCGAGCCCAGGCGTCGGCCGCATCGTCGGGTCGGTGGGCCGGGCGGACAGGATCATGCACGAATCCGTGATCGGCGCCCTCGTAGGACGCGATCACCGCCCCTGCCGCCTCCAAAGCAGCCACGTCGTCGGGCGGCGTGAACGGATCTTCGGTGCCGATGATCGCCAGCAGCGGGCACGGGTCTCCTGCGGCCAGGTGTTCGAGCGGCTCCCCCTGGCCAGGGCCCTGCCAGTCGTCGGGTATTCGGATCATCCCGTAGAAGGCGGCCGCCCGGTGGAACCGCCCGGTGGCTGCGGCCTTGATGGTGTACATGCCGCCCATACAGAACCCGGTGAGCACCACCGTTTCGCACTCGGTGGCGTCGGCTGCGGCCAGCACGTCGGCCAGCACCTCGTCGTCCACCAGCTCGCGAACGGCGGCCATCCGCTCCTCGGCCTCCAGGTGTTCTCGACCGGCGAATACCTGGGGGGCGCACACCGTCCATCCCTGTTCGGCGGCCAAGCGAGCCACATGGTCGTCGAACAAGGGCCGCAGTCCCATGAGGTCGGGGATCAGCACCAACCCTCGGTCAGCTGCGTCAACCCGTACCAACTCAGCCGCCGTCCCGGTAGACAACTCAATGCGCATGGCTCTTGTTTAGCCCACCGGCAGTGCGAAACGGGAGCAGAGATGGGAGCATAGGGGCATGGCTCATCCGCATTTGGAGCTCACCGCCCGGCCCAGGAGAAACCGGCGCACCCCGGCCATCCGAGACATGGTGCGCGAGACCGAGCTGAGCCCAGCCCATCTCGTACTGCCCCTGTTCGTACAACGAGGTCCCGACGAGCCCATCGACTCGATGCCCGGCACAACCCGGTGGAGCATCGACGGCTTGGTGGGCGAAGTGGGGCGGGCCGCCGACCTGGGGGTTCAGTCAGTGGTGCTCTTCGAGGCCGCCCCCGATGAGCTCAAGACCCCTACCGGTGACGAGGCCTGGAACCCCGACGGGCTCATCCCCCAGACAATCGGGGCCATCAAGTCGGCCCATCCCGCCACGGTGGTGATGACCGACGTGGCCCTCGACCCCTACAACAGCGACGGCCACGACGGCATCGTGGCCCCCGACGGCACCATCGTGAACGACGAGACCGTCGAAGTGCTGTGCCGCC
>JAJDTA010000159.1 GCA_022827405.1 Acidimicrobiia bacterium | reverse complement strand
AGTTTGGGCGGCCCGGTCACCTACCCATTCGACAGCGATAAAGACGGCATCGCCGACATCTGCTCTCTTCCCCGCACCCGCCGAGCAGCCGTCGCCCGCCAAAACGCCCTCGAACAACTCGGAACCGAACACCCCGACCGCTTTGAGCATCTCCTTGCCGACCAGTGCGCTACCGGCCCCGAAACCTTCGGCGAACCCCATGCAGAGCCCGACGACGAATGCGCCCCCCACCGCCCCATAGTCTCGGGCACCTACACCGCAATTGAAGCCGGGCTCTCGCATGCGTGCGTTCTGCGGGCCGACCAAACCATTGCCTGCTGGGGAAACAACTTCCCTTTCGACATGACGGAGTCCCCTACCGGCCACTTCACTGCGATTGCCGCCGGCCTGTATCACTCCTGTGCGCTGCGAACTGATGGCACAATCGCCTGCTGGGGCGAAAACAGCTCGAAGCAAAATGACGCACCCCAAGGACAGTTCACCGCAGTGACAGTGGGCTGGCACCATTCCTGCGCGCTGCGGGCCGACCAGTCCATCGTTTGCTGGGGAGCCAACGCCTCCGGGCAATCCGACCCTCCCAGCGGCCAATTCACCGCCGTCTCGTCCCTTGGCGGGCATACATGCGCACTGCGAATCGACGAGACCGTCACCTGCTGGGGATTTATCACTGTCAGGGATTGGAGCGTACCCGCGGGCAAATTTGCTGAGATTGCGGTGGGCACCCACCATTCTTGTGGCATCCGCGACGACGGCAGTATCGCCTGCTGGGGCAGCAACCAGTTCGGCCAGACAACTGCACCATCCGGCCAGTTCATGGCCATCGATGTGGGCGAGCGGCACTCCTGTGCGCTGGGCGCGGATAAGACCGTCACCTGTTGGGGCGACAACCGTGCCGGTCAAACAGATGCTCCCCCCGGGTTGTATATCGCTATTACCACCGCGACCGGGTTTTCGTGCGCGTTGAGGGCCAGCGGCTCCTTCGGCTGCTGGGGGAATATCACCGAAGGGCCGACAGTGCCCCCAGAAGGACAATTCACCGCCATCGACACCAACTTGAATCATTCGTGCGCCGTGAGGAATGACGGGACCATCGCCTGCTGGGGAAGAAACGAGCTTGGGAACACCAACGTCCCCGACGGCCAATTCAGCGCGGTGTCCGTAAGCCTCACGGCTTCCTGCGGGCTCCGTACCGACGGAACCATCGCCTGCTGGGGGAATTTGAGGAACGGCCAGGAGAGATTCCACCACGGTCAGTTCACCGCAGTGGGAGTGGGCCTGGAGAGCACATGCGGACTGCACACCAACGGAACCATCGCCTGCTGGGGCGGGAGTGCCTACGGGCAGCATTTACCCCCTTCCGGCGAGTTCACCTCGTTGTCTTCCGGCCTAGGGCATTCGTGTGCGGTGCGAACGGATCAGACCATCACTTGCTGGGGAGACAACCGCGAGGGCCAAGCTGAGGACCCGCCTCCAGGCCAGTATCGAGCAGTCTCAGCCGGAGAGGGATACTCGTGTGCGCTGCGCACCGACCACACCGCCGTCTGCTGGGGTGGCAGTCGACTCGGGCTGCCCATTCCACCCCCTGGCCAATTCGAGGCCATCGCCTCCCACTGGTACTCCTGTGGCTTGCGCCCCGATGGTGAAATTGACTGCTGGGGCTACAACTTCGATCCCCATGAGCCAGATGGCCGGTTCATCGCAGTCTCTGCTGCACAAAGCCACTTCTGCGCCATCCGAGAAGACGGCGCCATCCATTGCTGGGGCTTCAACTACTTCAAACCTCTGAGCTCGCTAGCTCCGTAACCCAATATTCGGTGGTGTCCCTTAGCTGGACAGAATCATGAGGTGATCGACGACGACGGCGCCGTGGCCTCGGTCGAGCACCACGACGGGGTTGAGGTCGAGTTCCGCGAGGCGACTATCCAAGGCAGCGGCCAGGGTTGCGGTGGCCATGACCACTTGAGCCAGGGCGTCCACGTCAGCGGGCGGGCGACCGCGGGCACCGTCGAGTAGGGCGAAGCCCTTCAGAGAGCGAATCATCTCGTGAGCGTCGGCTTCGTCCAGTGGCAACGGACGCACCGCGGTGTCCGACAGCACCTCGGCGAATACGCCACCGGTGCCCACCATGACGGCAGGTCCGAGCGTGGGATCGCGGGTCACCCCCACGATCATCTCGGTGCCACCGGACACCATCTGCTGGACTTCCACTCCACCGATGACCGCGTCGGGATCGGAAGCCCGAGCCCGGTCCAGTATTAGCTGGGCGGTCTGTTCCACCCCGTCGAGGGTTTCTATCCCCAGCATTACCAATCCGGCATCGGACTTGTGGGGGAAATCGGCTGAGGCGATCTTCACCGCCACTGGCAGGCCGATGTTCTCCGCGACCTGGCGGGCATCGCCAGCCGACGGGGCCACTTCGCTGGCCACTAGCGGGAGCCCGAAGGCCCGCAAAGCTGTCTCGGTGTCTGGCACCGGAGCCCCGAGAGCTGTCTCTGCGGCCTCTGGCACCTCATCGGGCAACGGTGGTCGCACCCGGAACGCGGCCCGATGGCGTTGGTAGCGGTGATAGGCGGACAGGGCGGCGAAGCATCCCCGGAAGGAACGAAACAGCGGAATCCCCGATTCCACCAGCCGGTCGAAACCCACCTCATCGACCTTGAAGGAGTTCCAAGTGGCGATGATGGGCTTGTCCACCTCATCGGCCAACGCCACGATGTCGTCGCCCAGCGGGTCGGACATCGACGGAACCGCCCCAGTGATGCCAATCACCGTGTAGCCCACCACCGGATCGTCGTCGATGTCTCTAATCACCTGTCGGCGGATCTCGGCCGGCTGGGTGATGATGAACGTGCCCCCGTTGTCGACCGGATTGGACACTGCCAGATAGCTGGGGATGTGCCTGTGAAGCTTCTTCTGGGTTTCCTCGGCCAACTCAGGCGCGGCCACCCCGGCCAGCTCCGCGGCCTCGGCCATCAGGGTGCTCGAGCCCCCGGAAATGGAATAGAGCCCGGCGCCTTCGCCAACATCGGGTCCCAGCTTGGCGAACAGAGCAGCCGTTTCCAGCAGCTCGTCCAGATCGCGCACCCGCACCACCCCGTACTGCTCGAACAGGCCATCGATCACCGCGTCCGACCCGGTTAGGTGTCCGGTGTGAGACGACGCCATGCGCGATCCGGCATCGGTGGCCCCTATCTTCAAAATCACCACCGGCTTATGCTGGGCGTTGGCCGCCTCCAGCGCGGTGCGCAGCTTGTCGGCCGAGCGGAAGCCCTCGATGTAGCCGGCGATCACTGCGGTGTCATCGTCGTAGGCGAAGTACTCGATGAAATCGCTTACTTCCAGATCGACTTCGTTCCCGCAAGGCACTTGGCGGCTAAACCCGATGCCGAAGTGCACGCCCTGCACGATGGGCCGGCCATTGTGGCCCGACTGGGTGACCACCCCGATCTTGCCTCCTCGCAGCCCGGGCACTTCGGGCACCGGCTCGAAGGCGTTGGTGTTGGTGTTGGGGCCGAAGATGCGGATGTTGTTGCGGCGGCCCGCCTCCCCTAGCTCCGCTTCCAGCGCGGCGCCTTCTGGGCCGACCTCGCTGAATCCCGAGGAGAACACCAGGGCGTACCGAACCCCCACGGCCCCACACTCGTCCACGATTTGGGCGCATGCCGCTGGCGGGGTCGAGAGCACCGCCAGCGCCACCGACCCGGGCACGTCGGCCACCGTCTCATGGATGGGAACCGATCCGATCGACCCGCCTTTGGGATTGACCAGATGCCAGTTTCCCTGCCCCCACCGAGAGTCCATTGCGGCCCGCAGCGCATCCTCAGTCTGGGACCGGTCGACCCCGCCGATCACCGCCACTCCATCAGGGTGGAAAAACTCCTCCAGGTCGACTCGCCGCTGGGCCATGGGCAACCGATGGTAGTGAGCGGGCACCTTGCACCTAGAGGCAGAACCGACCCGGCACTAGGCTGGCTGCCATGGAAATCGGCCATGTCTATGAGATGCCGCCCATGCGGCCCGACGACGCCAATACCACTTACTTCGACGCTGGAGCGATCAAAGTCGGGGTGGAGTACCGCGACCTCAACCCCGAAGCGCTCATGGAGTATTACCAGGCCGACGAGGCCTACATCGAGGAACTGCGGCGCACCGCACCCCTGGGCATCGAGGACCGGGGCGTGTCATTGCATGTGTTCGACGCCGACGGCGAGTGGGAGTATCTGCGCTTCGACTTGTTCGAGGACGCCCCCCACTACCACTACAACCACCTGGGCGGCGGGCGGAACCACATCATTCCCTTCGACGAGACCGCCCACGGCCCCATTGCCGAATGGGCGATAGACAAGATCCGCACCGGTGGGCTGGCCCCCATGCTTAGCCAGGCCGGCGCACCAGAACTGGCCGACGCGCTGGATCCCGATGTGCTGGCCGAGACCGCCGACAAGGTGGCCTCGCTCACCGCCGATCTTAAGGACCGCCTCGCCGCGACCGCTTAGCGGCCGCCATCCTCGGACTCGACGGCCACGCTGTGAGCTAGCCGGCCAACTCGCCGAAGTCCACCTGGCCGGTGATCATCGAGCCCTGGAAGGAGTTGTCGATGTTGACGTTCACACCCGACACGAACGACGCCGCATCCGACCCCAGATAGGCCAGCAGGTTGGCCACCTCGGCGGCGGTCACATAGCGGCCCCCGGATTGGGCTGCCGTCCAGTCGATCATCTCCTCGCCCATGGTCTTCTTGAAGTCAGGCAATAGCGGGGTGTCGATGGGGGCCGGGCAGGCGCTGGCGATGCGCACGCCGTTGGCCAGCATCCCCTTGGCGGCCTGCATGGTGAAGATCTGCACGCACTCCTTGGAGAACATGTAACCATCGGCCACCACCTCGGGGTGCTCCTCCACCCAGGCCACCGCCTTGTCCCAGTCGTCGATGGACAAAAGCTCGGTGATCTCGCCCTGGTGGGCCGGCCAGTTCATGCCGGCGATCGAGGCGGTGTTGACCACTGCGCCCCCCGCGGGAATCTTGGGCAGCAGGGCGTCGGTCAGCCGCATCAGCCCCAGGGTGTTGACCTTCATCACATCTTCGGGGGAGAAGGTGGCTGCGATGCCGGCGTTGTTGAACAGCACATGTACCGGGGCGTCGATGGCCGCGGCAGCCTCGTCCACCGCCACCGGGTCGCCCATATTGGTGGGGATGTATCGGGTGATCGGCCCCTCGGGCTCTTTGATGTCGAGTGCGGTGATCGACGCTGCACCGAGATCGGCCAGCAGCTCCACCAGTGCGGCGCCCACGCCGGAGTAGGCGCCGGTGACCACGACGTTGCGGCCTTCGTAGCTCATGGGGTTGGACATCGGGGGCCTCCTGGGGCTGTTGGGGGGTAGCTCGGCTGGCGAATATTACTGCGGCAAGTATCGTTGGGGTCACACCGGCGAGCGACGAAAACCGACGGAGGGCGCTGTGAACTTGAACGAAATGATCATGGTGAGCGTGGACGATCACCTGTGCGAACCGCCCGAGATGTTCGACAACCACCTGCCAGCGAAGTGGCGGGATGAAGCCCCCCGGGTGATCCACACCGAGTCGGGCGATGATGTGTGGTCATTCAACGGCGCCATCATCCCCAATGTGGGCCTGAACGCGGTGGCTGGCAGGCCCAAGGAGGAATACGGCATCGAGCCCACTGCCTTCGACGAAATGCGCCCGGGTTGCTACAACGTCCACGACCGGGTCAAGGACATGGACGCCGCCGGGGTGCTGGGCTCTATGTGCTTCCCGTCGTTCCCCGGCTTCGCCGGCCGGCTGTTCGCCAACCACCCCGACAAGGAGTTCGCCGCCGACCTGATCCGGGCCTACAACGACTGGCACATCCACGAGTGGGCCGGGGCCTATCCGGGCCGGTTCATCCCCATGGCCCTGCCCATGATCTGGAGCGCGGAGGAATGCGCCGCCGAGGTACGCCGGGTGGCCGAGCTGGGCTGCCACTCCATGACCTTCACCGAGAACCCGGCCAAGCTGGGCGAGCCCAGCTTCCACAGCGACTACTGGGACCCGCTGTGGCAGGCGTTCAGCGACACCGGCTCGGTGTGCTCCATCCATCTGGGCTCGTCGGGAGAGATGGTGATCACCGCCCCCGACGCCCCGATGGACGTGATGATCCAGCTCCAGCCCATGAACATCAGCCAGGCGGCCGCCGACCTGCTGTGGTCGCCCATCCCCCGCCGCTTCCCCGACCTGAAGATCGCCCTGTCGGAGGGCGGCACCG
>JAJDTA010000127.1 GCA_022827405.1 Acidimicrobiia bacterium | reverse complement strand
CATCGGACGACGGGGCAGCCTGGCACCGGCCGTGACCCAGGCCTCGCAGGAGCCGTCGGCGCTTCGCGCCTCACGTTGTCCGGCCATTTACCCGTGAGAAGGGGCGCCGAAGCACCTCGCTCAACGACTCGCCAGGGCGGTAGCCCGCAGGTCGGCATTTGCAGATCCATTAGCAAGCGACACCCCTCCACCGCCCATACCCATCCTCACCAGGGCAAACGCCGAAAGCCGAAAAGGACGTCAGAATCTGCACACCCGTCCGACACCCCGCCCGCTACGTGGCAACGAGCGGAAGGGAACGGCAATGCGCGGCAGCCAGCGGCACCGAGCGGCAAATCGTGTCGGAGGGGGGACTTGAACCCCCACGCCCGTGATGGGCACTAGCCCCTCAAGCTAGCGCGTCTGCCAATTCCGCCACTCCGACGTGGACGCCGGGCAAACCGGCGCAGAGGGCACCCTATCGCGCCGGATGCCCAGGGCTCTATGAGATTGCCAGCGGGCCTACGGATCTGCCGGCCAGCGGGAGAGGGGGTTCCCGCTGGCCGGCTGACCGTTACTGGGCTCAGGTCAGGTCGAACCGATCCAGGTTCATGACCTTGGCCCAGGCTGAGGCGAAGTCGCTGACGAACTTCTCCTCGCCGTCGTCGCAGCCGTACACCTCGGCAAGGGCCCGGAGCTGCGAGTTGGAGCCGAACACCAGGTCGGCGGCGGTGGCCGTCCAGCGGAGTTCGCCGGTGGCGCAGTCCCGGCCCTCGTAGACGCCGGGCTCATCGACCGACACCTGCCACTCGGTGTCCATGGTGAGGAGGTTGGTGAAGAAATCGTTGGTCAGGGTGCCCGGCCGGTCGGTGAGCACACCGTGTTGGGATTGGCCGGCGTTGGCATCGAGCGCCCGCATCCCGCCCACCAGCACCGTCATCTCCGGGGCGGTCAGGTTGAGCAAGAACGCCTTGTCCACCAGCAGCTCCTCGGCGGGCCGCTTGTGGAAGTCGGCCAGGTAATTGCGGAAGCCGTCGGCGGTGGGCTCGAGCACGGCGAAGCTCTCCACGTCGGTCTGCTCGGCGGTGGCGTCGGTGCGCCCCGGCAAGAACGGAACCGCCACATCGTGGCCAGCGTCGCGGGCCGCCTGCTCAACGGCAGCGCAACCGCCCAGCACGATCACATCGGCCAGCGAGACCTGCATGCCGCCTTGCGCGTTGAAGTCGGCCTGCACCTGCTCAAGGGCAGCCACCACCTCGGCCGTGCCGGACTCAACGTTCACGTCCCAACCGCTTTGCGGAGCGAGCCGGATGCGGGCCCCGTTGGCACCGCCTCGCATGTCGGTGCCCCGGAAGGTCGAGGCCGAGGCCCAGGCGGTGGATACCAGTTGGGATACCGACAGCCCCGAGCCCAGGATCCGGGCCTTGAGGTCGACGACCTCATCGGCGCCGATGGGCTCGCCCTCAGAGGTGGGCACCGGGTCTTGCCAGATCAGCTCCTCGTCGG
This sequence comes from Acidimicrobiia bacterium, assembly GCA_022827405.1. Lineage (GTDB taxonomy): Bacteria > Actinomycetota > Acidimicrobiia > Acidimicrobiales > Bin134 > Poriferisocius. Next base: position 3,179 of record JAJDTA010000127.1, on the reverse strand, counting down.
GAACCTCGGGTCCGAGGTAGCGAGCCACCGGACCCATGTCGCGGTGGGTGAGCTTGAACCAGGCCCGGGCGAAGGCGTCGGCCAACTCGTCGGGATTCTCGTGGAAGCGACGGGAAATCGGCTCGTAGATGGGGTCGAACCGCAGCGCCAGGTCGGTCGTCAGCATCATCGGCGCAACCCGTTTATCAGGGTCGTGGGCGTCGGGCACGGTGTCGTCGGCAGCCCGGTCGGTGGGGCGCCACTGGTGAGCGCCGGCGGGGCTCTGGGTCAGCTCCCACTCGTAGCCGAACAGGTTGTCGAAGAAGCCGTTGTCCCAGGTGGCGGGATCGCTGGTCCATGCGCCCTCCAGGCCGCTGGTGATGGCGTCAGCCCCCACGCCAGTGCCGAAGGCGTTCTTCCAGCCCAGGCCCTGCTCTTCGAGACTGGCCCCTTCGGGGTCAGCCCCGACGTAGGTGTCGGGGGCGGCGCCGTGGGCCTTGCCGAAGGTGTGGCCGCCGGCGATCAGCGCCACGGTCTCCTCGTCGTCCATGGCCATGCGCCCGAACGTCTCTCGGATGTCGATTCCGGCGGCGATCGGGTCGGGATTGGCATTGGGACCCTCGGGATTGACGTAGATCAGGCCCATTTGCACTGCGCCCAGCGGGGTCTCCAGCTCGCGCTCGCCGGTGTAGCGCTCGTCGCCAAGCCACTCGTTCTCCGAGCCCCAGTAAACGTCTTCCTCGGGGGCCCAAATGTCGGGGCGGCCGCCGCCGAAGCCGAAGGTCTCAAGCCCCATCGACTCCAGGGCCACGTTGCCGGCCAGGATCAAAAGGTCGGCCCACGACAGCTTGCGGCCGTACTTCTGCTTGACGGGCCACAGCAGCCGGCGGGCCTTGTCCAAGCTGGCGTTGTCGGGCCAGCTGTTCAGCGGGGCGAACCGCTGCGCCCCGGTGCCTCCCCCGCCGCGGCCGTCGCCGATGCGATAGGTGCCCGCGGCATGCCAGGTGAGGCGGATCATCAGCGGGCCGTAGTGGCCGTAATCTGCGGGCCACCAGTCTTTGGAGTCGACCAGCACATCGGCGATGTCCCGTTTGACCGCGGCCAGGTCGAGAGACTCGAACTCGGCGGCGTAGTCGAAGTTGTCTCCCATCGGATCGGCATCCGGCGAATGCTGGTGAAGGATCTTGAGGTTCAGCTGCTCGGGCCACCACTGCTCGGTGGCCGAGGTTCCCTTGGCGGTATTGGCCCCAGAAAACGGGCACTGGCTCGCGCTCTCAGTCATTGGACTCTCCTATGAGTTGGGTGGGTTGTTGGTTGGTTCATTGGGCCGCTGGCTCCTTGTCAGCGGCGAAGCACTCGGGGCAGCGGCCCCAGTAGATGACCTCGGCCTCGTCGATCTCGTACCCGGAGTCGTCGGCCGCGGTGAGACACGGGGTGTAGCCCACCGCGCAGTCGACATCGACCATCTGATTGCAGGAGCGGCAGATCAAGTGGTGGTGGTTGTCGCCTACCCGGTCTTCGTAGCGGGCGGGCGATCCCGCGGGCTGGATCCGGCGGATCAGACCGTTCTCGGCCAGCATCCCCAACGAGTCGTAAACCGCCTGGCGGGAGATGGCGCCGATGTCGTTGTGGACCGCCTCGGCCACATCCTCAACGCTACCGTGAGGGCAGGCCGAAACGGCACGGATCACAGCAATCCGCTGAGCGGTCACCTGCAAGCCGTGCTGCCGCAACAGATCAGCGGCAGCAGGAGTGTCGCTGGATTCCATGCGGACACTCTAGCACTACTTGTGGACTAAGTCCAAAATCCTAACAGATCTATTTTCAGGAAATGTCGGAGGCCTGCTCCGCCTGCATCTCCTCGTAACTGATCTCGCCGCGGAGCATGCGCTGAGCGACTTCGGGTAACGGGCTGCTTGGCCACCGGTCCTCCCCCACCAGGTGTACTTCGCTGGTGACCGACCCGTCCTCGGCGAACTCGTAGGTGCGGTATCCGGGCGGCAGCGTGGTGTACTCCTCCATATTGAGGTTGACCGAGAGCGACGGGCACTGGTGGATGGGGCGCCCGGCACACTCGAGGATCGAGTTGGTGTGGGTATGACCGGCTCCCACTCCGCGAATGGCGGGGGCAGTCTCGATTAGCTGAGCGAATTCGACGTCATGTTCCGGGCTACTGAAAAAGCCGAACGCTCCCGGTGGATGGTGGGTCCAGACGAAGGCATGGTCCGCGTCACTTCGATCAACGGTCTCAGCCATCCACACCACCTCAGAATCGCCGAAGCGACCGTGCTTGTGGGTTCGGTCCTCGCGGTCCACCAGCGAGCCGTCTGAACGACGATCTCGCCCGTCGGCATTGGAGTCGGCGAACAGGAATAGCCAGCTTCCGGCCCGCAAGGTGCGACTGTTGCTTACCCCGAGCCGCGGCAATATGGCATCAAAGGGCACCTGTCGGTCGTGGTTTCCCGGGCACACCACGGCGGGAACCGGGATGCGGGCGAACTTCTCAGCGATCTTCTTGTACTCAGCCTCAGAGCCGTCATTGGCGATGTCGCCGGTGATCACCACCAGATCCGGTGTCGGCCTACCAGAGTCGAACGCATCGGCGAACACCGCATCCCAGGTGTCGTCGGTATTGCGCGACTCCTCTTCAGGGTTGGTGCTGAAGTGCGTATCTGAGAACTGGGTGACGCGAAACATGTCAAGAGTCTTCCAGGTCCATAGCGGTGGTCTCAGGGCCGCAAGGCGCCCATACCGTAGAGACCGTTGTCGAGATGTCATAGCTTTCCGTAACTGGCATTCGACCATCCTTGTGCCGTTCCTCGAGTTCTGCCGCGATGCTGTCGAGGTCACCGTCGCACAAGTAGATGGCAAGATAGCGGTGGGGATTGGGATTGCCGAGCGAGTCCGTTACAGCCTCGTATCGCCTTGCAGAACAGACTCCCTCTACGGCGAGCATGTCTGCGAGATGGCGGTTGTCGTACCACTCGTTGAACTCGTCGTCTTGCCCAGGCACCGGGTTGCTGAAGACCAGAATGAGATTTGCATTGTCGTCTTGGTTATGCATGTCCATGCTCCTAACGGGTGGGCCACAACTGGCCGGTAACGGCATCGTGCCAAACTCGGCGGGCTAGTCGATGTGGCGCCAGGGCAGTGGGATGTCCATAAGGTGGGCGTAATTCTCTTCGAGCAGCAAGCGGAAG
>JAJDTA010000064.1 GCA_022827405.1 Acidimicrobiia bacterium | reverse complement strand
CAATACCACTAGGGCACCGCCAACAGACACCGCCACACCGACCATCGCGCCGATCACGCTCGCTTGCAGAGCGCCGAATCCGGCGCCGAACAATGCCAGCGCGACCAGCCCTTTGTAGACTTGGACCACTGTCACGCTCAGCCCGGCCTGGTCAGCCATGGCCTGGACCCGCTCGGCAGTCGCCCCGAATGCCTCCTTGACCGACTTCATTGGCAAAGCCATCGGGGATCGGGATCGGCGGCGCCTGATATCCGGGGTCTGACCTCAGGCAGGCTGTGCAGCTGAAACTCGTCGGCTATCTGGCGAAGCCGGGGCCGACTTCCGTCGTCTCGCTCATTGGAGCGGTCGACCACTGCCAGCGAGACGATGCGGCGCTGACCCTCGGGGCGACGGGCAACGTGGACCACCATATCCACCGAGGCGGCAATCTGATCTCGCACTGCGGACAGGGGGACGGCGCCCCCTTCGAAGAGCACCATGGTCTCCAGTCGGCTGATGGCGTCGTCTGGGCTGTTGGCATGGCAGGTTGACAGCGAGCCCTCATGGCCGGTGTTCATCGCCTGGAGCATGTCGAGGGTCTCGGCTCCCCGGACTTCGCCCACGATGATGCGGTCGGGCCTCATCCGCAGGGCGTTGCGCACCAGCTGGCGGATGGTGACCGGGGACACCCCGTCGGTGTCCATGGGCCGGGCCTCAAGGCGCACGACGTGATCGCTGGCCAGGGCCAGCTCAGCGGCGTCCTCCACTGTCACTACCCGCTCTCCGGGGGAGATGGCGCCGGCCAGGGCATTCAGCAGGGTCGTCTTGCCGGCACCGGTGCCCCCCGAAACCACCAGATTGCAGCGGGTGGCTACCGCCCATCGCAGAACAGACACCACGCCTGGAGGGGCGAATTCCTCCAGGGCAACCGGGCGGACAGAGAACCGGCGGATGGTCACGTAGGGTCCGTCCACCGCAACTGGAGGCACAACCGCGTTGAGCCGGGAACCGTCGGCCAGTCGGGCGTCAACCATCGGGGAACTGCGGTCGATGCGGCGGCCCAACGGCGCCACCGTCTGCTCGATAATCAGCTCGATGGTCTCGGTGTCCAAGATCGTGCCGGTGGCCTCGAGGCTCCCGCGGCGCTCGACCCACACCGGCCCCGGACCGTTCACCATGATCTCCGAGACCGACGGATCGCAAAGGAACGGGTCGAGGGCCTCCTTGCCTCCCCCGGTGCGACTCCAGGCCACTGCTCAGAGCTCCTCGGTCAGCCGACCGAGGACCTTGATCGCCCCCTTGGGCACCCTGGTGCGCAGCATCCCCGCGTCCACTGCCCGGGCAATGTCGGGATCGACGGCGACGGTGGCCAGCACCGGCGCGCCGATGGCTCGCTCGCAGTCTGAACGGGTAAGCGCCCGTCCAGCCTCGGACACCAGTACCACCCCGGTGGGCCGAACCGGGAGCGAGACCGTGCGGCGCAGCGCCAAATAGCACGCCCGGGTGACCAACACCGATCGGTCGGCCTCGGCGGCCAGCCGCCAGCGAAGCTCGTCGTCCGGGCCGCGGTCGGAAGGCTCGTCCATGGATCTCAGCACCCCTGCGTCCACCACCACAACGGCATCGGAGGCCAACCACTCCACCAGATCGTCGGCCCTCCGAGCACTGAGCTGGCCCCGACCGCGGGGAAGCAGCGACAGGTTGGGGGTCAGCTCCTCAAGCACCCGCTCCAGCGAACAAGGGGCAAGATCGCTGCGGAGCCACTCGCCCAGACCGGATGGCGAATCGGCACAGCCGAACACCGCCGGCAGGTCGCCGTCGAGGTCGACAAGCAGAACCGGCCGGTTGCGATCTTGGGCAGCATGTAGGCTGACGAGGGCTGCAATAACCGTAGTGCCAGAACCCCCCTTGGTTGACCAACAGGTCACCAGCATGGAAACCTCCGCGAGTTGATCGCTTCGGCGAACAGAGGGGAACTCAGAACAATCTATGTTGAAAATGTCTGATAATCAACAAGGTTCTTCTGACGGGCACGGCATAGGTCGTTACTTCCGTCCGTTTGCCGGGCTGGCGGTGCCTGCGGGGGCAGTGATCGCCGCTCTGGCCGTGGGGGCCATCCTCTTGGGGGTATTCGGGGCCAACCCGCTTACCGGCTACCGGGAGCTGTTCACCGGGGCGTTTGGAGGCCCAGACGAGCTGGCCGCCACCGCCCTGAAATCCATCCCCCTCATGCTGGTGGGCGTTGGCATCTGCATCGCGTTTCGCACCGGCGTAATCAACATCGGGGGCGAGGGGCAGATCATCATGGGGGCCATTTTGGCCACGCTGGTAGCGCTGGCCCTGCCCGATGTCCCCCGCCCGATCCTGGTGCCGCTGGTGATGATCGCCGGAGGCATCGGCGGGGGCATCTGGGGGGCGATCCCCGGTGCACTGAAGGCCTACAGCGGGGTCAATGAGATCCTCAGCACCATCATGATGAACATCATCGCCGGGTTCTTCATGAGCTTCTTGCTCGAAGACTGGCTC
>JAJDTA010000160.1 GCA_022827405.1 Acidimicrobiia bacterium | reverse complement strand
ATGCCGGCGCCAAGCTGGTGGTGGAGCCCGACGGCGACATCCTCGGCACCCTGGGCCACCCCGAGCTCGACCGGATCGTGAGCCGAGATGCGGTGGGCGAGCTGGCCGCCGGCCGCACCGGGGTGCGCCACTACGGCGCCGAGGGGCAGGCTCGGGAGACCGATGTGTCGGTGTTCATCGAGTCGTTCTCACCGCCGCCGATCATGCTGGTATTCGGAGCGGTGGACTTCACCGCCGCGCTGGCCCGGTCGGGCAAGCTGCTGGGGTTCAACGTGATCGTGGCCGATGCCCGCTCGGTGTTCGCCACCGTCAAGCGGTTTCCCATGGCCGACCGGGTGATGGTGGCCTGGCCCGACGAGGTGTTCGACCACTACGGCGACCGTCTCGGCCCCCACGACGCGGTGTGCATTCTCACCCACGACCCCAAGTTCGATGTGCCCGCGGTGCAGCGGGCCGTGGCCACCGATGTGGGCTACATCGGGGTCATGGGCAGCCGCCGCACCCACGCCACCCGGCTGGAGCGGTTGCGCGAAGTGGGCGTGGACGAGAAGGGGATCGATCGGCTCATGGCCCCCATCGGGCTGGACATCGGCTCGCGCACCCCGGAGGAAACCGCCATCTCGGTGTGTGCCGAGATCATCGCCAACCGCACTGGCCACCGCGCGCCGTCGCTGCGCGACAGCGAAGGCCCCATCCACCGCCCGCCGGCTGACGGATGAAGCACCTCGCCCCGCTGGTAGCGGCGGCGCTGGCGCTCTCGGCTTGTGGCGGCTCTGAACCGTCGGCCGACCCCACAGCCGCTCCGGTAGCCCCAACGGCCACCGCGGTTGTCGAAGCGACCGAGGCTCCCGGTCCCACCGCCGCGCCGACCGCGGTAACCGCTGATCCCACTCCCGACACCTCGACACCCGAAGCCGTTTCCCTGCCCACCCCGACGGTAATCACCGGCGGCGAAGGGCCCACCGGTGATCTGGCCCGAGTATCAGCCGACTGGGCCACCGACTGGTCAACCCGCACCATCGATCTCGACGAGCTGCGCATCGGCATCCAGGTAATTCCCATCCGCGACCGCATTCCGCCCATCGACGATCCCGAGTTCGCTCCGGCAGCCGAGGCTGGCTGGACGGATCCAGAGCCTGGTCTCCTGCTGGTGGTGGGGGAGACGGCCCGCTTCTATCCGCTGGCCATGCTCATCGTCCATGAGATCGTCAACGACGAGATTGAGGGCCGACCGGTGCTGGTCACCTACTGCCCGCTGTGCAACAGCGCTTTGGTGTTCGATCCGGTGATCAACGGCCGGCGCCTACGGTTCGGCACCTCGGGTTTGCTCCGCAACAGCGACTTGGTGATGTGGGACGACGCCACCGAGTCGCTGTGGCAGCAGATCGGCGGCGAAGGCCTGGTGGGGAGCTTTGCTGGCCACCGCCTAGACGTGATCCCGTCGGCCATCGTGTCGTGGGGCGATTTCAAGTCCGGTTATCCCGACGGCACGGTGCTGGCCCCGCCTGGCCGCTCGACCAGCAGCTATGGCCGCAATCCCTATGTGCGGTACACCTCCCGGTCGGCCCCGATCCCCGGCTTCTTCGATTCGACCATTCTGGACGACCGCTATCCCGCGCTGGAGCGCACCGTGGGGGTGACGGTTAACGGCCACAACAAGGCCTATCCGTTCAGCGTGGTGCAGGCCAACGAAGCGGTGAACGACACCGTGGCCGGGGTTCCAGTGGTGGTGCTGTGGTCGCCGGGCACCGCCGATGCACTGGATTCCCCCGTCACTGCCGGCGGGGCCGATATCGGGTCTGCCCTCGCCTTCGACCGCCGAGTGGACGGTGAGGCCTTGGAATTCGCCCCGATAGGCGAAGGACGGTTCACCGACGACCAAACCGGCTCAACCTGGAACGTGCTCGGCCAGGCAGTGGAAGGCGAGTTGACCGGGACCCGGCTCGAACCGGTGGTTCACACCAACGAGTTCTGGTTCGCCTGGGCCGCGTTCCACCCCAATGGCGAGGTATTCGGCCCATGACCATCGCGGCCATAGTGCTAGCCGCCGGGGCCGGCACCCGGTTCTCGGGCGACACCCACAAGCTGCGGGCTCCGTTTCGGGGGCTGACGGTGGTGCAGCACGCCATTGGTGCCGCCCTGGAGGCCGGGTTCGATGCCACCTACATCGTGACCGGGGCGGTGGAGTTGCGCGACCTGATCCCCGACGGCGTGATCCTGGTGGACAACCACTCCTGGGAGCTGGGCCAGGCCACCTCGCTGCGGGCCGGAGTGTTCGTGGCCGAAAACGACGGCCATGACGCGGTGGTGATCGGGCTGGGCGACCAGCCTCTGGTGGGCTCGGAGTCGTGGCGGATGGTGGCCGAGGCCGAAGGCGACTTAGTGACCGCCGTCTACCGGGGTCGCCGGAGCCCGCCGGTGAAGCTGGGGGTCGCGGTCTGGCCGCTGTTGCCCACCAGCGGGGATGCGGGGGCCAGAATGCTGATGCAAATGCGGCCCGAGCAGGTTAGGGAAGTATCCTGTGGCGGAGAACCGGTGGATTTTGACACTGTTCAGGATCTGGAAGCATGGTCTTGAAGGGTTCGAAATCGAGTTGAGAGATGTGAATTTGGAGGACTGGCAAGCATGGAAATGAGCAACGAGATCGAAGTGAACGCCTCGGCTGGCGATGTTTGGGCCGCATTCAATGATGTAGAGCGAATCGCCCCCTGTCTGCCCGGTGCCCAGCTCACTGAGATCGAGGGAGAAGAGTACCGGGGCGTAGTCAAGGTCAAGGTCGGGCCGGTCAACGCCCAGTACAAGGGGAAGGCCACGTTCACCGAACGCGATCAAGACGCGATGAAGGTGGTCATTTTGGCCGAAGGCCGCGAGACCCGGGGGCAGGGAAACGCCAGCGCAACGATCACCGCCACGGTGGAGGCACTGGGCGATGACCGGACCAAGGTCGGGGTTACCACCGACCTCAAGATCACCGGCAAAGTGGCTCAGATTGGCCGCAACCTCATTCCCGATGTGAGCGCCAAGATCATGGACCAATTCGCCGGTAATCTAGAGTCCATGCTTTCAGACTCCTCCTCAGATGACGCCTCCTCCGAGTCCGACGCTTCTGCCGACGATTCAGAAGTGAGATCCGTATCCAGCCCTGAGCCCGAAGCGGTAGACCTGCTGGACGTCGCCGCCCCGCCGGTAGCCAAGAAGTTCGGACCCATCGCCGGGATCATTGCTGCGCTGTGGATCATCCGCAGGATCTTCAAGAGGAAGAAGAAAAAGAAGGGCTGACCCTGAATCCAGGCGACGACGAGCAGGTCGAGGCCCTGTTGGGCCGCGCGCCTCGGGGTTCTTACGAAGTAGTGGTCAGAGCCGATGACGGCACCCCTCGGGTGCTGCGAAACGCTCCCATTCTGGACGACGGCACCCCCATGCCCACCCGGTACTGGCTGGTGGGCCCCGACGATGTGATGCAGGTGAGCCGGCTGGAATCGGCTGGGGGAGTGCGCCGGGCCGAAGCAGCGGTCGATCCCATTGATCTGGCCGACGCCCACCGCCGCTACGCCGACGAGAGGGACGCCGCCATTCCCGACGGCCATGCCGGACATCGGCCCTCGGCTGGGGTGGGCGGAACTCGCCGGGGAGTCAAGTGTCTTCACGCGCACTATGCCTGGCACTTGGCCGGGGGCGACGATCCGGTGGGGCGCTGGGTGGCCGAGCACCTGGACGCAGAGAACTCGACGTGAGCCCCTCCGTTGTGGCCGCCATCGACTGCGGCACGAACTCCACCCGTCTGCTAATCAGCCGGGGCGGCACCGAGACGCTGGACCGGTTGATGACCATTACCCGCCTCGGAGAAGGGGTGGATCAGACCGGGAGTTTGGCCCCGGGGGCCATCGAACGCACGGTGGACTGCCTGCGTCGCTACCGAGAAGCGATGGATCGACACGGGGTGGAGGCCGTGCGGATCACCGCCACGTCTGCGGCCCGGGATGCCGCCAACCGCGATGAGTTTTTTGACGCTGCTGAGGCGGTGATCGGCACCCGCCCCGAACTGCTGAGCGGATTGGCCGAAGGACACCTCTCCTTTCGGGGCGCTACCGCCGAACTGGACTCAGACTTGGGGCCGTTTCTGGTGGTCGACTTGGGCGGGGGTTCCACCGAGCTGTGCGTGGGCACCACCGTTTGCGAGGCGGCCATGTCGTTGGATGTGGGCTGTGTGCGGCTCACTGAGAAATACCTCCACGGTGACCCGCCGCTTCCTGAGGAGCTGCACGCCTGTATCTCGGTGACCGGCGCCCATCTCGACGATGTCGACCGGGAGATGCCGGCTGCTCGCCAGGCCCGGACGTTCGTTGGACTGGCGGGCACGATATCCACTGCGGCGGCGGTGGAGCAGGGGCTGCACGTTTACGACCGGGACAAGATTCACCACTTTGAGCTGACCAAGGCGGCGGCTGAGGATGTGTTTCGGACGTTGGCTACTGAGTCTCGGGCTGATCGGGCGTTTAATCCTGGGTTGGAGGCGGGGAGAGTGGATGTGATCGTGGGGGGTATGGCGGTTTTGGTGAAGATCATGCGGCATTTTGGGTTTGAGTCTTGTTTGGTGTCGGAGGCTGACATTCTGGATGGAATGGTTTTGAGCTTGCTGGACTGACTGTCTGGTTGGCGAACCGGCGGGGCGGCGGGCTGTTTTTTCGGGGTCGTGGTGGCGGGTCCTGTCCCGGCCCAGCCCGCCGTCCTCGCAGGGCTGCGGGCGGCGGGCGCCCTGAGCCGGGCCACCCCCCACCACGACCCAATTTGGTGGCCCGCCGCCCCGCCTACCCCTCATGCCTCCCACGTTGTTGGTAAGGAGTTAGTAGGTTTGCGGGTAGTGCGGACTTGGGCTCGGATTCGGGGTGGTCGGGAGGGGCGGGTTCTTCGGGGGGCTCGGGTGGAGTTGCGGCCGCTGGTGGAGAGCGATTTTGGGGAGTGGCGGGCGGTGCGGCGGGCTAACCGGGAGTGGCTCACCCCATGGGAGCCCACTCCGCCCAGTTCCCAGCCCGACGTGGTGGAAGACCGGTTGGCCTTTGCCGCTCGGTGCAGTGCCCGTGACCGGGAGCGGCAGATGGATGCCGGCTATGGATTCGGAGTGTTTGCCGAGGGCCGTCTGGTAGGGGAGATGAACCTGTCGGGGGTGCAGCGGGGCCCGTTCCAGACCGGACATGTGGGGTATTGGATCGACTACCGATATGCCGGCCAGGAGTACACCCCTGAGGCATTGGTGGTGGTGCTTGACTACGCCTTCGAGACTCTGGGGCTGCACCGAGTGCAGATCAACATCATCCCCCGCAACCAGGCCAGCCGCCGGGTGGTGGAGAAGCTGGGAATCCGCGACGAGGGGATTGCCCTGCGCTATCTGGAAATCAACGGCTGTTGGGAAGACCACGTTCGCTACGCCATCACCTTTGAGGAGTGGCAGGAGCGGGGTCCCGAACTGGTAGCCGGCTGGATGAGCTAGCTCGACTTGCTGATGGCCTCCTTGAGGGCGGCCACCCGCTGTTTGAACTCCGGCTGCTTCATCGACCACACCTGAGGCTCAACCTCTCGGGCCACCGCGGCTGCACTGTCGGTGATACCGCCCATGTCGACAACCGTCTGCTTCATCGCCGTGGTGAGCCCTCGCGGGGCCCGCGCCGGGCGGCGAGCCATGCGTCGGGCCTCCTCCAACAGCCCATCGTCGTCCACGCATTTCCAAGCCAGTCCGATCTCAGCGGCCCGCGACCCGTCGAGTCTCTCGCCGAACACCACCATGGCCATGGCCGTCTGGCGGTCGCAGATGTTGCGCAGCCGCCAGGTGTGCCCTCCGCCGGGGTGGATGGCGATCTGGAGGAACCGGCTCTCGAACATTGCGCTGCTCCCAGCCACAATCACGTCGCAAGCCAGGGCGAAGTTCATACCCGCTCCCACTGCGGCACCGTTGACCGCGGCCACCGTGGGCAGCGGGCAGTGGGCCACCCGCAAGAACCCGGCGTAGATGGAGCTCAGGCTGCCGGGGTCGTCCGCAGCCAGCAGCTCGTCCAAGTTGGCGCCCGCCGAGAACGCCGGGGGCGCGCCGGTGAGCACCACCGCCCCCACCGACCCATCGGCCTCCAGGCGGTCGAACACTGCGTCGAGCTCCCCGTTCATCTCCAAGCTGACGGCATTTCGCACTTCAGGGTGGTTGAGGGTCACGGTGGCAACGCCGTCTTCGATCTCGCTGAGCACAAGGGCCATGCCATGACAATAGGGGTGCAGCGAATAAGTTGGCGCAGTGACCGATTCCCGGAATCCTCGACGCGCGCGACAGGCGCTGTCGTACCGGAACTACCGCCTGTTCATATCCGGGGCCCTTATCTCCAACTCCGGTGTCTGGATTCAGATGATCGCGCTGGCCTTCGTAATCGAAGACCTCACCAACAGCGGGACCTGGGTGGGATTGGCCGCCATGATGCAGACGCTGCCGGCGGTGTTCTTGGGGATGGTGGGCGGGGCGCTGGCCGATCGCTTCCCCCGGCGGATCATGCTGACGTTCACCAACTCGGCCCAAGCGCTGATCGCGCTGGGTTTCGCGGCCATGTGGGCCGCCGGCGTCGACCGGCCGCTGGCCTACATCGCCCTCGGGGTGGTGAACGGGTGCATGAACGGCATCCAGCTTCCCGCTTGGCAGGCGTTCGTCAGCGAACTGGTACCCCGCGGCGCTCTCTTAAATGCCGTCACCTTGAACTCGGCCCAGTTCAACGCCTCTCGGGCGGTCGGGCCCATGATCGGTGGGATCGTGCTGGCGGTAGGCGGCCCTGGCTGGTGCTTCTTCACCAATTCGCTGACGTATGTGCCCGCGGTTTTGGCCCTCGTCCTCATAAAGGTGCCCCGACTGGCTCCGGCGGGAGGCGACAGGCCCAACGTGTTCAAAGATGCCGCGGCCGCAGTGCGCTACGCCACCGACAATCCCGGCATCCGCCTGTCGATCGTGGTTGCCGGCGTGATTGCATTTTTCGGCCAGCCGGTCATCCACCTGGTGGTGATCTTTGCCAATGACGTGTTCAAGGTGGGCGAAACCCAATACGGCATCTTGGCTGCGGCCACCGGAGTGGGAGCGATGCTCAACACGCCGTTCGTGGCTGGCCGGGGGAGTCGCTTACCCCGCAGCCGTCTCGTGGGATACGGCTGGCCCATTTATGGCATCGCGCTGTTGGGATTCGCGGTGTCGCCCTACTACTGGTTGGCGGTGGTGGCTCTGGCGGTACTGGGGGCAGCGCACATCGCTACTGCCGCCACCCTCAATACCGTGATCCAGCTTCAGGTGGAAGAGACTCTGCGGGCCAAGGTATTGGCCTTATACCTCATCACCCTGTTGGCCGGGCTGCCCCTCGGCGCCCAGCTTCAGGGTTTTCTGGCCGATGTGATCGGACCCCGCATCGCGGTGGGAGGGGCCGGAGTGCTGTTGGCCGCTACCGCACTGTGGTGGGTGATCAGCGGCCGCACCAAGGTCCTCGATCTGAATTAGCGCCCGAGGGAGAAACTGTCACTCCTATCGGGATACTGGGTTCATGAGGGAAATCAAGGAAATCAAGAAAAGCGACAGGGAGAATTCGACCCAGGGAATGCGGGTCATTCACGGCGAGAACCGCCATCAGGAGAGCACCACCGGTCGGTGTCTGGCCTTTGCCGAAGCGGCCCGGCTGTTGGGCATGGCAGTGCGAGGCCAAGAGCTGGTCGTGCCGAGCTTTCGCAGCCCGCCTCGGGAGGTCGGCCGCCGCCGCACGCTGGCCCGCCATGACGACGGTTCTGTGACGGTCTCGGTGATGGTTCGCAATCGCATCTGGGAATCGGTATTGGCCGACATGATCGAGGGTGTGGTTGCGGCCAACCGGATGGACGGCATTGATGCCGAAGTGCTACGGGATCAGCTCTGGGAGGCCCTAGAAGGTGAATCCGCTCAGCGCGATGTGGCCTGACCAGCGGGCTCGAACAGCGAGATGCCGCCGGGGGTCTGCCTAGACTGACCAAGCCATGTTTCTCACCGAAATCGACCATGTAGCCATCGCGGTCCACGACTTAGACCAGGCCATCTCGTTTTATGAGGCGGCCTTCGGGGCTTCCGTGGCGCATCGCGAGATCGTGGAAAGCGACGGCGTAGAAGAGGCTCTGATCAAGGTGGCCGACTCCTATGTCCAGCTCACCACGGCCATCCGGGAGGACTCGCCCGTGGCCAAATTCCTGGCCAAGCGGGGCGAAGGGATCCACCACATCGGGTATCGAGTGGACGACTGCGCCGCCGCCCTGGAGTCCATGGTCGCGGCCGGGGCCACCCCTATTGACTCCACTCCCCGCCCCGGCTCTCGGGGAACCACTGTCGCCTTCATCCACCCCAAAGGCGCCTTCGGCACCCTCATCGAACTGGTTCAGGAATAGTTTTTTCTCCCATTCCGTAGACTGAGTCCATGGCGATGCGCCGGACGACGCTGCTGGTGGACGGCATGACCTGTTCGGCCTGCGTGTCGCAGATCGAGCGCAGCCTGACCGAAGTAGAGGGAGTGGTCGAGGCTCGCGTGAACTACGCCTCGGGTCGGGCTTCGGTGGCCTGTCGTGAAAACGTCGACGAGGCCCAATTGCAGGGCGCGGTCATTGCGGCCGGCTACGGCGCCCGCTTGCCCGAGGGCTTCAGCGATGGGCATTCGGTGGAGCCCACCCAGGCGCACCGGCTGATTCTCGCCGCGGTGCTTGGTGCCCTGGTGGCGTTGCTGACGATGGTGGATGCCTTGGCCTTCGACCTGGGCTTTCAGGCGTCGGACTGGCTGGCCGCAGTGTTGGCCGCCGGCGTGGTGTTCGGGTCGGGCAGGGGATTCCATCGTCGGGCGTGGGCGCAGCTTCGACATCGGACTGCCACCATGGACACGTTGGTGTCGGTGGGCACCGCGGCGGCGTGGATCTGGTCGACGGTGGTGCTGGCCGCCCAGATCGGCGACGGCCACCTCTATTTCGAGACCGGCGCGGTGATCGTGGTGCTGATCCTGCTCGGCCGCCATCTCGAAGAACGGGCCCGCCGCCGGTCGGGAGACGCCCTGCGGGCTCTGGCCGTTTTGGTGGCCCCGGTGGCCCGCTTGGAGGACGGAACCGATGTGCCGGTGGCCAGCCTCGAAGTGGGCGCCAGATTCGTGGTGCGCCCCGGGGAGAGGATCGCCACCGACGGTGTGGTGGTCGACGGCATCTCCGCGGTCGACATCTCCATGGTCACCGGCGAGCCGGTTCCGGAGGAGGTCGGCCCGGGCGACGCCGTACTCGGGGCGTCGGTCAACGCCAACGGATCGCTGGTTGTGGAGGCCACCAGCGTGGGGGCCGACACCGTGTTGGCCCAGATCATGCGGCTGGTGGAACAGGCCCAGACCAACCGCACCCGCATCCAGCGCTTGGCCGATCGGATCTCCGCGGTGTTCGTGCCCGCCGCGGTGGTGATCGCAGTGGGCACGCTTATCGGCTGGTTGGCCGCCGGCCAGCCGGCATCGGAGGCGTTCACCGCGGCGGTGGCGGTGTTGATTGTGGCTTGTCCTTGCGCGCTGGGCCTGGCCACGCCATTGGCGGTCATGGTGGGCACTGGGCGGGGATCGCAGCTCGGGATCATCGTCAAGGGCGGCGAGATGTTAGAGGACACCCGACAGCTCGACACCGTGGTGTTCGACAAGACCGGCACCGTCACCGAGGCCCGAATGGAAGTAGTGGAGATTGTCGCTCCCGGCCGAGATCCCGACGCGCTGCTGGCCTTGGCCGCCGCGGTGGAGTCTCGCTCGGAGCATCCCATCGGTCGGGCCATCGCCGCGGCGGCCGACAACAGACAGCCGATAACCGGCTTTGAGAATCACCCCGGTATCGGGGCGGTCGCCACCGTGGAGGGCAGCGAGGTCCGGGTGGGCAAGCGGACCCTCTTCGACCAAGTGCCCGAGGCCGTGGATGGAGCCGCCGCCGAAGTGGAGGCCATGGGCCGGGTGGCGGTGCTGGTGGGCCGGGATTCAGTGGCCGAAGCGGTGATCACCGTGGACGACCGACTGCGGGACTCCGCCCCGCCGGCGGTGGCCGCGCTCAAGTCCCTGGGACTCGACACCGTGCTGTTGACCGGCGATCATCCCCGCCGGGCCCAAGCCGCGGGCGACGAACTAGGCATCGACCGAGTGGTGGCCGGGGTGGGACCCGACGGCAAGGCCGCCGAAATCGCCCGCCTCCAAGCCGAGGGCCGCCGGGTGGCCATGGTGGGCGACGGCATCAACGACGCCCCGGCCCTCAGCCAAGCCGACATCGGCATCGCCATCGGCACCGGGGCCGACGTGGCCGCCGAGGCCGCCGACATCACCATCATGTCGTCCGATCTGGGCGTGGTGGCCGACGCCATCGCCCTGAGCCGCCGAACCATGAACACCATCCGGGGCAACTATTTCTGGGCTTTCGCCTACAACATCGCGGCCATTCCCCTGGCCGTTGCCGGGGTGCTGGAGCCGATTGTCGCCGCCGCAGCCATGGTTGGCTCCTCGTTGTTCGTCGTCACCAACAGCCTCCGCCTGCGCCGATTCAATCGGGCCTAGCTCCGGCTACCTCAGATCTCGCCGGCGAGGAAGGCCAAAAGCACCTCGTTGGTGCGCTCGGGGTCTTCCTCGGGAATGAAGTGGCCGCTGCCCGCGGGGCGGGCCCGGTAGTCGGGGAAGTGGTCCACGAAGGAGTCGGCGTAGGGGTTGCCGTGGGGGATGTGGTCGTCGGAGGGGAACCCGTCTTCGAACGCCTGGGGCATGAGGAACGCCGAATACAGATACAGCGCCGGATGGGGGTAGGTGCGGCCGAGGTCTTCGGGGCCATACACCGGAAACACGCCGAAGTCGGGATGGCTGAAGAGCAGTCCGGGGTGGCGCCACATCTCGGCCACCTGGGCCGGGGTTCGGTACACCAGGTTGCCGTCGGCGTCGGGGAAATGGAACGGAAGGGCATCCCGGTAGTACGACACGGCGTGGAAGTGCGATCCGGCCTGGTCGAACGCCGTCCGGTAGTGCTCCACGTCGTCGGCGTTCCAATGCTTGGAAGGGTCCCAATCGGCCATGGCCCCGCCGGGGTCTTGGGCCTCGCTGTCGGCCACCGGAGCCTTCCACGGTGAATCGGGCGGTGGGCCGTAGCTGCCCTCCACCCCGCCGAAGATCGAACTGATGAACTCGCCGGCGTAACGCTCCCAGAATTGCTCGGCCTCGGGCTCGCACTTGAACCAGTAGCCGTGGATGCCCCACGGGATCCACACCGTGCACAGCGTGTCCACCAAGCCCAGCCGGGTGAACCGGTCGGGGTGCTCCAAGGCCGCTTTGAAGGCGATGATCCCGCCCCAATCGTGGCCCACCAGCGAGCACTGCTCGATGCCCAGGGCGTCGGCGAAGTCCACTATGTCTCGGGCCAAGAGATCGCGGGTGACCCGGACTCGGGGCTTGTCGGTGCCGCCGTAGCCCCGGGTGTCGGGGGCGTACACCCGGTAGTGCTCGGCCAGCACCGGGATCTGGTGCCGCCACATGTGCGAGGTCTGGGGAAAGCCGTGCAGCAGCACCACCGGCGGCGCACCCTCGTCGCCCGCGGCCAGATAGTGGAACCGCAGACCGGCGGTGTCGATGTGATGGGTTTCGATGCTCGCCTGCTCAGCCATGGGCGCTCCTCAAGTGGGGGACGACAGCAGTGACAATAGAACCAGGGACCCTAGAGCCGCGCCCGGCAGCGCACCGCATCTTCGGATGGGCGAGACTAGGGAAATGGACTACCAGTACTTGACCTATGAGACGCTGGACGACGGCAAAATCGCCCGCATCATGTTGAACCGCCCCGAGGCCCGCAACGCCCAGAACCGGGGGATGCTGGTGGAGCTCAACGAGGCCTTCCTGGTGGCCGAGGCCGACGAC
>JAJDTA010000099.1 GCA_022827405.1 Acidimicrobiia bacterium | reverse complement strand
ACTTCGGCGTGGGTCCGCCCCTCCACAACGACAGCAGTGACCACAAGGCGGTTCCTCGACATCGCCCACCCTGCAACACCGCCGCGATGTTCCTATGTCTCGCGACATAAGGTTCCTATGTCCTGAAACAACACACCACCCCCTCCGCCAATTTGCATGCGCCTTGGCCTCAGACGGTCAGGTGGCTTGGCCGGCGAATTGGGCGGCGTGGAGGTCGGCGTAGGGGCCGCCGCGGGCGAGGAGTTCGTCGTGGGAGCCTTGTTCGGCGATGCGACCGCCGTCCATGACCACGATGGTGTCGGCGCCGCGGATTGTGGAGAGGCGGTGGGCGATGACGAAGCTGGTGCGGTCGGCGCGCAGGGCGTTCATGGCCTCTTGGATGAGCACTTCGGTGCGGGTGTCCACCGAGGAGGTGGCCTCGTCGAGGATGAGGATGGCTGGATCGGCGAGGAAGGCCCGGGCGATGGTGAGGAGCTGCTTTTGGCCCGCGGAGATGTTGTCGCCCTCGTCGTTGATGACGGTGTCGAAACCGTCGGGCAGGGAGTGGACGAAGCGGTCCACATAGGTGACCCGGGCGGCCTCGAGGATCTGGGCGTCGGTGGCGTCGGGGTTGCCGTAGCGGAGGTTCTCCCAGATGGTGTCGCCGAACAGCCAGGTGTCTTGGAGCACCATCCCGAATTTCGACCGCAGCTCGTGGCGGGGAAGGGAGGTGATGTCGCGCCCGTCGAGGATGATCTGACCCCCGTCGAGTTCGTAGAACCGCAGCAGCAGGTTGACCAGGGTGGTCTTGCCCGCCCCGGTCGGACCCACGATGGCCACTGTCTGGCCTGGCTCGGCGGTGAGGTCGAGCCCGGTGATGAGGGGTTTGTCGGGCTCGTAGGAGAAGTGGACGTCGTCGAACACCACCCGTCCCCGGGTGGGCGGCGGGTCGGGTGCTGGCTCGGGATCCGCGCTGATCTCGTCGACGTCGAGCAGCTCCACCACCCGCTCCAGCGAGGCGATGCCCGATTGGAAGGTGGCCGCCATCGAAGCGACCTGCTGGACGGGCATGGCGAACTGCCGGGTGTACTGGATCATGGCCTGCATGTCGCCGATGGTGATCGCTCCGCTGGATATGCGCAGCCCGCCAACCACGGCAACGGACACGAACTGGAGGTTGCCCATCAGCATCATCACCGGCTGCATGGCCGACGACAGGAACTGGGCGGCGCGGCTGGAGTCGTAGAGCTTGGCGTTCTCATCGGCGAACCGCTGGCGCTCCTGGTGCTGGCGGCCGAAGGCGGTGACGATGGCGTGCCCGCTCACCACATCCTCGGCCTGGGCGTTGAGCGTGCCGGTGGTGCGCCACTGGCGGAGGAACCGAGGTCGTGCTCGAGTGGCGAAGATCCGGGTGGCGACTACCGAGAGGGGCACGGTCACAAATGCGACCAGCGCCAACAGGGGAGAGACGGTGAGCATCATCACCGTCACGCCGACGAGGGTCAACACGGCGGTGAGCATCTGGTTGATGGTCTGTTGGAGGCTCTGGGAGAGGTTGTCGATGTCGTTGGTCACCCGGCTGAGCAGGTCGCCTCGGGCGTGCTGGTCGACGTAGGACAGGGGAAGGCGGTGGAGCTTGGCCTCGATGGTCTCCCGCAATCGGAACATTGATCGCTGGAGCGCCCCGCTGAGCAGGTAGTTCTGGATGTGGCCCAGCGCCCACGCCAGAGCGAACACCCCACCGATGAGAAGGAGTCGATCCCGGAGCCGGTCGGTGTCGATGCCGCCCTGGCGGACGCCGGTCACGATGATGTCGGTGGCCCCGCCGAGGAGCCAGGGGCCGATCACCGTCAGGCTCACGCTCATCACGGCCAGCACCATCACCAGCAGCAGAACCGGGGTCTCCCGGCCGGTGATCTTGGCGAGCTGGCGAACGGTGCCCCGGAAGTTGCGGCTGGTCTCCACCGGCAGCGGCGCGCTCATGCGGCCCGAGAAGCGCAAAGCCTCGCGGCCATAGGTCTGAAGGGCCTCTTGATCCTCGTCTTCTTGGCTGTCGTCGCGCGGGTGGGGGTCGCCCGGCTGGGGGTCCTTCGGCCCAGGACTCTTCGGCTCGCCGTCGCCCGGGTTGCGCTGGTTCATGCCGTCTCACCTCCTCTCTGAGAGGAGACGATCTCGGCGTAGGTGGGGCAGGTGTCGACCAGCTCGTCGTGGCGTCCTTGGCCAACCGTGATGCCGCCTTCCAGCACGATGATCTGGTCGGCGGATTCGATGGTCGAGATCCGCTGGGCCACGACCAGAACGGCGGCGTCGCGGGTGTGGGGTTCGAGGGCTTGGCGCAGTCGGGCCTCGGTGGCCAGGTCGAGGGCGGAGAAGGAATCGTCGAACAGGTAGACCGCCGGTTGGGCCACCAGGGCCCGGGCGATGGACAGCCTTTGGCGCTGGCCGCCGGACACGTTGGTGCCGCCCTGGGCGATGCGGCTCTTGAGCCCCTCGGGCATCGATTGTACGAATCCGGCGGCCTGGGCCACTTCCAGGGCCTCCCACAGCTCTTCGTCGGTGGCGTCGGGGCGTCCGTAGCGGAGATTGGAGGCCACCGTGCCGCTGAACAGGTAGGCCCGCTGGGGCACGTAGCCGATGGTGCCCCACAGCAACGCCGGGTCGAGTCGGCGGACGTCGATGCCGCCTACCGAGACTTGGCCCGCGCTGGTGTCAGCTAGGCGGGCGGCCAGCGTCAACAGTGTGGTCTTGCCCGCGCCGGTCGATCCGATGATGGCGGTGGTCTCGCCGGGGCCGGCGGTGAACGAGACGCCCTCGAGCACAGGGTGGTCGGCGCCGGGAAAGCGGAAGCCGACTTCTTGGAATTCCACTGTCCCGGGCTGGGTGAAATTCTGGATCGGATCGGTTGGGGGGCTCACCGACGACTCGGTGTCGAGCACCTCGACGATGCGCTCGGCGGCGACCGCCGCTCGGGGGATCATCGACACCATGAACGCGGCCATGGTCACGGCAAGGAGAATCTGGAGTAGATAGGTGAGATAGGCCACTAGCGAGCCAATCTGGGTGGATCCGTCTTCGATCCGGTCGGCGCCGATCCACAAGAGCGCCACGCTGGACAGGTTCACCAGCAGTGTGACCGCGGGGAACACGGCGGCCATGAGCCGCGCCGCCCGCAGGGAGGATTCGGTGAGGCGGTGATTGGCCTCGGCGAACCGGCTGCTCTCGGTCGGCTCCCGTGTGAAGGCCCGCACCACGCGGACGCCGGTGATCTGCTCGCGCAGCACGGTGTTGATCCGGTCGATGCGCTCCTGCATCTGCTGGAACGCCGGGGTCATAGCGGCGATGATCGCGCCCGTCACCACGATCTCGAGGGGCACGACCACCAGCAGCAATACCGACAAGCCGGCGTCGGTGCGAATGGCGAGCACCGTGCCAGCGATCATGGTGAGCGGAGCGGTGATCATCATGATCACCACCAGCGCGGTCAACGTCTGGATCTGATGGGTGTCGTTGGTGATGCGGGTGATGAGCGAGGGGGTGCCGAATCGGCCGACTTCCCGGGTGGAGTAGCGGGTGATCCGGTCGAACACGTCGCGTCGGATGTCGCGTCCGAACGCCATGGCCACCTCCGACCCGTACCAGACCGCCACGGTGAGCAGCACCACCTGGATGAACGAGACCAACAGCATGATCCCGCCCATCCGCCAGATCACCGACTGGTCGCCGAGGAGGACGCCATCGTCGATCAGGGTGGCGTTCAGCCCCGGCAGCAAGAGACCCGTTGTGGTCTGGCCGGCTTGGAGGATGAGGACGAGCACGATGGCCCGGCGGTGGGGGGCCAAATGGCTCTTGAGGAGTCGTCGCAGGCTCATGGGTGGATGGGGTGGCGGCTCGCTGCCGCGAGCCTCAGGTTATTGCCCGATGTGGTGGCGGGATCAGACGATGACCCGTCCGCCGTTGACGCCGAGCACCTGCCCGGTGATATAGCTGGCGTCGTCGCGGCACAAGAAGGCGCAGGCCGCGGCGATGTCGGCGGGCTGGCCCACTCGGCGCACGGGAGTAGTGGGGATGTGCTGATCGATTCCGCTTCCGAGCTGGCCATCGTCGGCTGCCCGGTGAAGCGAGGGAGTCTCGATGAAGCTGGGGGGGACGACATTGACGGTTATGCCCTTATGGCCGAATTCCTTGGCCAGCGACCTAGTCAATCCGATCACCGCCGCTTTGGAGGCCGAATAGTGCGTGTGGCCGAAGTTGCCGGTCTGGGCGCTCGACGACGAGATGTTGACGATGCGACCCCAGCCCTCTTCGATCATGTGGGGGATGACCACCTGGCAGAACTCGAAGGTGCCTCGCAGGTTGACGGCCATCACTTGGTCGAAGGACTCCCGGGAGATTTCCAGGAACCGCCCGAAAGGCGTGATGCCGGCGTTGTTGATCAGAATCGTCGGGCGGCCGAGGCCTTGGACTGTCTCATCGACCCCCGACTGGATCGACGTTCGATCGGCGACGTCGCAGGTTATTGCGATGGCGCTTCCCCCGTCCGCCTCGATGGCCGTTGCGGTTGCTGTGGCCCACTCGTCGTTGAGGTCAAGAACGGCCACGGCGGCGCCGTCGGCGGCCAATCGCCGGCTGACGGCCGCGCCGATGCCGGATCCGCCTCCGGTCACGATGGCGACGCGTGGCTGGGACCAAGCAGAAACGGTCATTGCCTTGGACCTCTCTTCCTTCGCAGTCTCGACAATGTTACGTGATTGTTTGTGAAGGACATCACTGTGGCGTGACCCCTTGAGTTTGGTCCGCCTGTTGTGAGAGTTCGTTGTCCAGTATTGCTGGATGGAGGAGGATCACGAGTATGGCCAAGCGGAGGCGGCACACGCCGGAGCAGATTGTGCGCAAGCTCCGGGAGGCGGAT
>JAJDTA010000184.1 GCA_022827405.1 Acidimicrobiia bacterium | reverse complement strand
AGTCATGGTGCAGAAGCTGTGGGACTTCTGCGACGTGCTCCGAGATGACGGCTTGTCATATGGCGACTATCTGGAGCAACTCACCTACTTGCTGTTCCTCAAGATGGCCGATGAGCAGCACGAGCTGTTGGGGGAGCGGGTGGTACCTATCGGCCTCGATTGGCCGACACTGCTGAATCGATCGGGAGAGCAACTCGAAGCTCAGTACAACAAGACCTTGACAGAACTCGGATCAGCCGACGACATGCTCGGGGTCGTGTTCCGCAAGGCCCGCAACCGGATTCAGAACCCGGCCAAGCTGGAACAGCTCATCAAGGAGTTCATCGACCAGCACGAGTGGATGAGCTACGACGCCGACTTGAAGGGCGACGCCTACGAGGGACTGATCGAAAAGACTGCCCAAGAGGGCGCTAGGGGAGCGGGGCAGTACTTCACGCCCAGGGCGCTGATCTCCGCCATCGTCGACGTGATGCTCCCCGAGTCCGGCGACAGCATCTGCGATCCCGCCTGTGGCACCGGCGGATTCTTCCTCGGGGCCTACCAGTCCATTGTCGAGCGCTTCCCGCACCTAACCCCAGACCAGGCCGCACACCTGCGATCTGGAGCATTCACCGGTTGGGAGATTGCCGATCTGCCCGCTCGTCTCTGTGCCATGAACCTACTCCTTCACGGCATCGAGAGCCCCGAGTCAGACTCGCCCATCAACGTGGACGACGCTTTACGCGACGACCCCGGCGAGCGCTTCGACATGGTGCTTACAAATCCACCATTCGGCCGGTCGTCGTCCGATAGCTACGAGCGAGAGGACTTCTGGGCCACCACCAAGAACAAGCAGCTCAACTTCGTCCAACACGTCGTCAGCCTGCTCAAGATCGGCGGCACTGCCGCAGTGGTTGTCCCCGACAACGTGCTGTTTGAGGCCGGTGCTGGCGAAACCATCCGCCGCCGGCTATTGCACGACTGCGATGTCCACACCCTTCTACGCCTGCCCACCGGAATCTTCTACGCCCAGGGTGTGAAAGCCAACGTCCTGTTCTTCCGCCGCCGAGAAGGAGCAGAGCAAGCCTGGACCCGAGAACTGTGGGTCTACGACCTCCGCACCAACAAGCACTTCACCCTCAAGCAGAATCCCCTCACCAAGGCCGACCTCGACGACTTCGTCGCCTGCTATAACCCCGGCAACCGCCACCAGCGCCAAGAGTCCGAGCGCTTCAAGCCCTACACCTACGACGAGCTAATCGCCCGAGACAAGGTCAGCCTCGACCTCTTCTGGCTGCGCGACGAATCCCTCGAAGACATCGACAACCTCCCCGCCCCCGCCGTCCTAGCCGCCGAAATCGCCGAAGACCTCCAATCCGCCCTAACCGAAATCCAAGCCCTCGCCGAGAGCCTCGCCGCAAACGGGGGAGCTTCCTGAGGGGCCAACCTAGGAAGAGCAAGACACCCCATCGTGGCTACTCACCCGGGTCTCGCGGCTTGACCTAAGAGGTGGCGGAGCTATCCCAACAACACTTCTCTGTCCACCGTTGGAAGGGTCATGGACTTCTGGTTGAAGATCGTTCGGCCACGCAAGTCGAACACCAGCTCGTCGTCTACCAACTTTATCTGGGTCACTCCATCAAGCGCTGACGGTGGCAACGGGACTCTGGCGATGGGATTGTGCATGACAACCAGGCCCTCTTCCCAGGGCTCTCCACCCGGTTCGACCCGCTCAAGGAAGATCGCTGGCTCAGTTGCTCCGGGTCGAGGATCTAACTCGGTTCCAAATCGGTGAATCTCCCATCCTGGCGCGTTGAGGCCGAGGCCTGTGGCCATGCGATTGAACTTGCCCACAGTCCCGGAGTTAGACCACATCACAGCTGAGATATAGGCGGAATCGATATTCTGGAACCAACCCGACTCGATTGTCTTGGAATCCCCGATGTGACATCCGACAGACTCGTCCGAGAGAGAAACGGCACCGTGTTCGTCGACCGAAATAAGCGCCTTGTCGTAGAGGTAGCGGATGAGTGGGTGGTCGCTGTGAGAAAGCGCACCGGCACCGAAGAAGCCCTGGACGGCGATCACGATCGGCTTTCCCGCGACATGAGGTAGTTTCTGGTAGGACTTCATTGCCTTGCTGCGGAGCACAGATCCGAACCTGACGGCTACTTCATCTTGATTGTCCGTTGCTAACTGCAACTCTGCTAGGTATTCGTCTGGTGAGGTTGGTGGATCGGGATTTCCAGGAGAGTGAGCCGTGCTGGCTTCAATGAAAAACTCGAGACCCCTGGCCCGGCAGCGAAAATCCGGACGACCGAACGGGGCATCGACGGCCCAGCCGAGACCCTCAAGCGTGGCCGCGAGGTAGAGCTCAAATACCCGAGCATCAAATCCATCTGTCTGGAAGTCGCGTACAAATTGATGATCAGAGCCGTCCCACTGGTCATAGGTCCGTTGCATCAGCTCTCGGGCACCCACGTGGGCTTCACTCGCGGCGATCTGCTGAAACGACGGATGCTGCTTGTCTTCGTCCACCACCGCTTCGAACAATTTTCCATGTGGTCTCCCGATAGACCCCATCTAGTGCTCCCTCCTCTGCCTGAGGGCGCTCAATCTAATGTGGGGCCCATTTCGAAAGAACTGGTTTTCTGGTGATACCGGATGCGCCCAGAGCGCTCCCTATCGTCAGGACAATCCCGAGTGCGTTGGGCATCTAGTTACCCCCATGAGGTGGTTCACGTAGCCTTGGCCAAGACGAGATCGGCAAGAGCCCCTGGTTGGGTATGGCGAAGTGCAAACTCAGATGCCAAGCGGGCGCAAGCGCCGTCCCGGCCGACGGGACTTTGTGTTGCAACGAAATGTGAACCTGTCGCACCTTGGGAGTAGCCTTCCCCCTTCTGAATGGCCTGTGGATAACTCCGCAGCGGAAGGGGAGCGGTCATGGCTGACCGAACCGGCATCGAGTGGACCGAGACAACCTGGAACCCAACCACCGGCTGCGATCGGGTCTCCGTTGGCTGTGACAACTGCTACGCGCTCACTTTGGCCAAGCGGCTCAAGGCAATGGGCAATCCCAAGTACCAGAACGACGGAGACCCCAAATCCAGTGGCCCAGGTTTTGGCTTGACACTCCATGAATACCAGTTGGAGCTTCCCTTCCGCTGGAGAGCTCCCAGGCTGGTGTTCGTGAATTCGATGAGCGACCTCTTCCACAACGATGTCCCGCTGGAGTTCATCCAGAGGGTTTTCAAGGTGATGGCTGAGACACCCCAGCACACTTACCAGATCCTCACTAAGCGCTCGAAGCGGCTCGCTGCCCTCGCGGGCGATCTACATTGGCCTTCCAACGTCTGGATGGGCGTGACCGTGGAGACGGATCGGTATGCCTTCCGCATCGACCACTTGCGCTCGGTAGACGCCGCTGTTCGCTTCATTAGCGCCGAACCTCTTCTCGGTCCACTCCCGAATCTCGACTTGACGGGTATCGGCTGGTTGATCGCCGGAGGAGAAAGCGGCCACGGCGCCCGTCCCGTCGAAGAACCATGGATCCGCGACATACGCGACCAGTGTGTGGCCGCTGACGTCGCCTTTTTCTTCAAACAATGGGGTGGCCGAACCCCCAAGGCGAACGGCCGCGAGCTTGACGGTGTCCATTATGACGAAATGCCCACTATGTCTGATGGGGCAGAAACAACATCAACGATTCTCAAGGTACAGCCGCTTCAGCAGGCATCATGATCCTGCCCCGTTGAAACCAAATGAAAGTTGATCTATTGAGGGCAGCGGTTTGACGGTTTGCGCGTAGGCACGAGCCATCAGTTTGGGAGCTTCCGGGTGATCTGTGGCATGGATCATATAGTACATCAACTTACCCCCGTCCTTTTCCCGCTGATAGATTGGCCAGGCTTTGACTGACCTGTACCCAAGTTCGTACTTGAATTTGTTGACAAATGTTTCAGCTCGCTCGAAAGACCCCAATCTTGCAAATGAGCGCCAGTCTTCCTTTCCGAGCCACGCAGTGATTCGTTGTTCGCCCTCTGGGGTTGAAGTTCCTTTGAGCGACCGAGGAAGCCAGCCATTGGCAAGAAAATAGAATTGTTCAACCTTCGTGGCACCTGGGCGTAGTTGAGCGATATGTTCACACAATTGCCATTCGCATTCGAAAGTCCTCTGGTCCAGCAGACAAAATGTCGCCTCTCGTTCGCGTATAGACCCCACAGGAAGGATGGAAGGCAATACAAGGTTAGAATCCCCTTGATGAATATAAAGGTTCCTGTCTTCATGCTCACGGGAAAGTTTGCGCAGGTGAGCAATTTGATTTGAGGATTTATCAAACAGGAAGAAATTTCGAAACCATTTCGGCTCATTAAGGAGCACTGATTGTGCCGTCCAAGCTTGAACGGAACGATCGGTCTGTGGGCCTGCGAACGGGTCAATATAAGTGCCGTGGCGTGTTATGAAAACGAATAACCGGAGATACCTGGCAATGAGCTCGGCCTTGTTCTCACTCCACACAGGTTTCTTTTGTTCTTTGGTCTTGATCTCGCGGGGGTTTCCGGAGGCAACGTCAAATAGTGGTGGTTCATCCCAGTCAACAAGGGTTGTCATGTTGCGCCTGCTGCCTCCCAGGTCTTCAGTGCCTGGCTACTGGCCGGATCAATGGGCATTCTCGTGGTCTCTTGGAGTGCCTGGGAATCGTACTGGATGTATCCAAGAGCTTCAACAGGAATGATAACAACACTGCAATTTAGGCATGTGACCTGGGGTTTTCATATGCGAGCACTTAGCACTCAGGCGCTTAGAGTGCTAAATCTCACTGGTGTTGCGAAGGGCAAGGGCTCCTGGTTGCCAAGGTCAGGCAGGCGCGTCCGAGGACTCTTGTCGTATCGATGCTCAACCCGATATGATGTTGTATCGTGTCAACGTGGCTAGGGCTCGGCATCCGAAGAAGGAGGTCGAAGGTGCCCTTGCCCAACTGGAGAGGGCAGGATGGACGATCACCATTGCGTCGTCGGGGCACCGCTGGGGAATGGCGCGCTGCGGCGAGTCCAGCCGGGCTGGTTGCCAGTTGTCCATCTGGTCAACCCCTCGGAATCCGGGCCAACACGCTCGGCAATTACTGAAGCGCCTAGAGCGGTGCCAGCACGACTGGGTCAAGGAGGATGGCTGAAATGTCAGCTTTCTCGTTCACACTGATAGTCGACGGCCCCGACGTTCTGGCTGACGAGACCGTTGATGCCTTGCATGAGGCTGGTTGTGACGATGCACTCGTCGGGACTTCTGATGGGTTCCAGTTCTTGGACTTTGATCGTGAGGCTGATTCCGTTGGAGAGGCAGTCATGTCTGCGGTGGCCGATGTGGAATCTGTTGATGGGCTCTCTGTTGCCCGGATTGCCGATTCTGGCCTCTTATCGATGGCTGATATTGCGGCCCGAACCGGGCGGACACGCGAGAGTGTGAGGCTTCTGGTGGCGGGCGAGCGCGGCCCTGGCGGTTTTCCCCCGCCCGCTACTGACCCCCGAAGCCGGTATCGGCTGTGGCGGGCAAGTGAGGTTGAGCATTGGATGCGGAACTATCTGGGAGAGGCCTATGTGTGGCAGGAGGATCTCCTTCTCAGCGCCCTGAGCATCGGCTTGGAGTTTCGCCATCACTGGGCATGCCTCTCAGAGTCAGACAGAGCGGAGCTTCGTTCCCTGATTGACTTGTAATCCACGGGGGAGAGGGCTCTCGCGGCGAAGAGCGGTGGATCATCCCCGAGGTATTGCATTTACATACATCGAAATATAATGTAACTCCTACTTATCGCGGCCCGGTCGTTTGGGTGCCTTCACAAGTCGCACAACGAGGAAGACTCATGATGGGCTCGGTCCTGACGGGGGTGGCGATCGGTTGCTTCGGGTTGATGATGTTGAACCTAGGGCTGTACTTCCCGATCCTGAGGAACAAGTGGTATCGGCGGCGGCTGAAGAAGGTGCGGGCTGTTGGGCCTGATGGGACGGTGGTCACCAAGGACGACATTCGCCATGAGCTCATGCGGGATCCGGTGGCGTCTGATCTGTTTGCCAGCGACGACACGCCTGATGACGTGGCTCGGTACCTGTTCTTGGAGGCTGAGCGGCGGGCGATGCTGCGCAAGTGCAACCGGCTCGACGACGACGAGAACGACTTCTTCGCCCCACCCCGTCGCTCCGGCCCTGATCCCGGCTTCCGTGGCTGCAATGAGTTGTGATGTCTCCGAAGCATGGACTGGAGTACCGAGAGGGCCTGCCGTGGAACTGCTGAGGACCAGCACCGATGGCGCTTGAGCAAGACCCCAACCAGCAGCCGGATGACTTCGATATCCGGATCTTGCCGGAGATGGCGGGAGGTGTTTGGGCGAACTTCGCCAGAGTCAGCCATTCGCCCTACGAGTTCACCTTAGATTTCGTGCGGCTGGATTTCACGACTGCGGACCCTATTCAAGGGGTTCTTGTGCAACGGGTCAACATGTCCCCTCAATTTGTCGAGCAGCTCATCAAGGTGCTTGACGCTAACCTCACTTTGTGGGCTTCGATTGTTGTGCCCACGGAGATGCGATGGTTGGAGGAGGAGCAAGACGATGAGTAGCGAACACGACGAGAGTTGGGTGCTGAGCGAAGAGGAGGTTGAGTTATCCCTCTACCCTGGTCAGCCGCCGCGCCGGTATCGACTTCGAATGATCGCAGACCCGTACCCCAAGCCGCGCCACATCACTGGCGTCTTGCCGGAAGGGTACTTGGACTACGGACACTTGGCGGTAATCCCACCCCGCCGCCGTCGGCCCGGTCCCGGCTCCCCGGACACCGAAGAGCAGTGATCTGCCCCCTTCGTTGAGCGGCCGCTACTCTCCCTCTGGCAGTTGACCGAAGGGGAGCCAGGTACGCATGTATCCGGGACAGCACGCTCGTACTACGCCGGACAAGGCGGCGCAGATCATGGCCAGTACGGGGGAGGTCACCACTTACGGGGAGCTGGATGAAGGGGCCAACCGGCTGGCGCAGCTGCTGTACGAGCGGGGGTTGCGGGAGGGGGACCACCTGTCGATCTTGGCGGAGAACAATCGGCGTTACTTCGAGGTGTTCTGGGCGGCTATGACCTCGGGGCTGTACTTCACCACCATCAACCGCTATCTGTCGCCCGAGGAGGCGGCTTATGTGGTGAACGACAGCGGGTCGACCGCGCTGATAACCACCCAGGCGATGGCCAACACCGCGGCCCAGATGGTCGACCTCATTCCTGACTGCCGGCACAGGCTGATGATGGACGGCGCCATCGACGGCTTCGAGTCGTACGAGGACGCCGTTGCCCCCATGCCGTCTGAGCCGCTGCCCCGTTTGCCCAAGGGCGAGGTGATGTTGTACTCGTCGGGCACCACCGGCAGGCCCAAGGGAATTAAGCGGCCCTTGACCGGTGTCGAGGTACACGATGCCAGCCTGTCGGGCATCGGCATGCTCGAGCACCAACTGCTCGGCATGGACGAGAACTCGGTGTACCTGAGTCCGGCGCCGCTCTATCACTCCGCTCCGCTGATGTACAGCGCCGGAGTTCACGAGCTGGGCGGCACGCTCGTGATCATGGACCGGTTCGACCCGGAGCGCTTCTTGGCCTATGTGGAGCAGTATTCGGTGACCGACACCCAGATGGTGCCCACCATGTTCATCCGCCTGCTCAAACTGCCCGAGGAGGTCCGCAACCGCTACGACATCTCATCGCTGAAAATGGCGGTTCACGCCGCCGCGCCCTGCCCGGTGCCGGTCAAAGAGCAGATGATCGACTGGTGGGGCCCGATCATCCATGAGTACTACGCCGCCACTGAGGGCAACGGGCTGTGCTTCATCGGTGCCGAAGACTGGCTCGAGCACAAGGGGTCGGTGGGCAAGGCGATGATGGGAGTCCCCCACATATGTGATGACGACGGCCACGAGCTCGGAGTCGGGGAGCCGGGGGTGGTCTATTTCGAGCAGGAAACCCCAACCTTCGAATATCACGACGACCCGGAGAAGACGAAGGACTCCCGCCATCCCCAGCACGACAACTGGTCCACGGTGGGCGACGTCGGATACCTCGACGCCGACGGCTACCTCTACCTCACCGACCGGGCGACCTTCATGATCATCAGCGGCGGGGTGAACATCTACCCCCAGGAGATCGAAGCCTGCTTCGCCCTGCACCCCCAGGTGGCCGACGTGGCTGTGTTCGGCCTGCCCGACGAGGAGATGGGGGAG
Source organism: Acidimicrobiia bacterium (assembly GCA_022827405.1). Classification (GTDB taxonomy): domain Bacteria; phylum Actinomycetota; class Acidimicrobiia; order Acidimicrobiales; family Bin134; genus Poriferisocius. The sequence goes on along the minus strand of JAJDTA010000184.1, from coordinate 992 downwards.
TACGTCCACGCCGTGGTGCAGCTCGAGCCCGATGTCGAGCCGTCGGACAAGCTGGCCGAGGAGTTGCGGTCGTTCGCCCGACAGAACCTGGCCGGTTTCAAGGTGCCCCGAGTGGTGGACTTCCGGTCCGACTTCCCCCGGCTGCCCACCGGGAAGCTCTACAAGAAGCCGCTGCGCGAGGAATATCTGGCCCGCCAGTCGTGAAGACCAGTCGCCCCAGCCGCCCTGACTGGTTCCCAGTCGGATTTCCCCGCTAGGTAGGGTTGAGCGATGGCGTACACCGACGATGCGATCCGGGACCTGACCCGCCGGGTCTTCGATCTGTGGCAGGACAACACCACCGATCTGGCCTCCGACGTGATGCGCCAGCCGGTTGAGGCCTATCTCGACCAGGGGCGCTTCGAGTACGAGGTGGAGCGCATCTTCAAGCACCTGCCCCTGGCGCTAGCCCTCGGCTCCGAGCTTCCCGCCCCCGACACCTACAAGGCCATGGACGTCATGGGGGTGCCGGTGCTGCTCACCCGGGGGGCCGACGGCGCGGCCCGGGCGTTCCTAAACGTCTGCCGCCACCGGGGGTCGCCGCTGTGCGAGGCCGGGTCGGCGGGATCGGCGCAACGGCTGAGCTGCCCCTACCACGCCTGGTCGTACGACACCTCTGGCGACCTGGTGGGCATGTTCGGCGCCCACACCTTCGGCAACGTCGACCGCGACCACCTCGCGCTCACTCCACTGGCCTGCGCCGAGAAAGCCGGCTTCGTGTTCGCCTGCCTCACCCCCGGCATCACCTTCGACATCGACGCCTTTCTGGGCGACTTCAGCCCCTATGTCGCCGCCCTCGACCTCGACCAGTGGCACATCTTCGAGCAGCGCACCCTCGACGGCCCCGGCTGGAAGGTGGCCTGGGACGGCTATCTGGAGGGCTACCACCAGGAGCGGCTGCACCCCAAGACCGTGGGGTTGAACACCATCGGCAATCTCATGGCCCACGACAC
>JAJDTA010000086.1 GCA_022827405.1 Acidimicrobiia bacterium | reverse complement strand
CGGCTTGTCCACGATGATGCGCAGCATCCCTCCGCCGTACGTCAGGTCGTACAATTCCAAGCCCCTTCCCTGGAAAACAGGGGCAAGCAAGCCGTGCACGTCGTCTGCCACTGACATCTTGCTCACCCCTTTCCCAGGCTGGCGCTGGACCGTTTCTTGTCGCCCCCCAAAGTCAGAAGGCGTGGGCCCCAGCCCACGCCTCACTCGGCAAAAGAGATCGACGATACGGCTTCAACCTTACCCGGTTGAAGCCGCTATGTCGTTACAGAGACGAAGCGTTTCTCAGTAGCTGCGGCCGCAGACAGCGATCAGATCGGACTCCTCGCCACTCTGGGGAAGGGATCCGTCGGGACGCTGCAAACACCGCACGGTGACCGCTTCTTCGGCGAGCGCGGCCTCGCCCTCCGGGCCGAGTTTCGCCCACGGAATGCGAGCGAAACCGGTGGCTGCCGCCTCGCGAACCACGGCCACGGTGGCTGCATCGACAATCTGCGAGTCCCGCCACGCGATGGCGCCCGCCAGAATTCGCTCTTGAATGTCGTCCAGCAGCGATTCCACCTGCTTGGGCGCCCCCGAGAGGCCAACCGTCTGCTTTGCGGCCTGCCCATTGCCCTGCCTTTCACCCTGCTTTTCGTCGCCAATCCGGGAAACCAGGGTGGCCTGATCCTGCTCGAGGTCTCGCGGTCCGATCTCCACCCGCACAGGCACGCCCTTCAGCTCCCAGTCGGTGGCTCTCCGGCCGAATCCGGTCCCCGTCCGGTCGTCCACCTTGGCCCGGACTCCGGCCGCGGTGAGCGCTTCGGCCAGTTTGTGGCAGGCATCCACAACCCCGTCGGCCTCACGCACCGCGATAACCGCGACCTGTATGGGCGCCAATCGGGGCGGGACCACCAAACCCTGGTCGTCGCCGTGGGCCATTATCAACCCGCCCACCATGCGAGACGACACCCCCCAAGAGGTCTGCCAGACGTGGGCCTGGTTCCCCTCGGCATCCAGGTAGGTGATGTCGAACATGGTGGCGAAGCTCTGGCCCAGTTCATGGGATGTCCCCATCTGGAGGGCCTTGCCGTCGCGCATCATCCCTTCGAGGCACATGGAGTTGATGGCTCCGGGGAACCGCTCGGCCTCCGTCTTGTACCCGATGAGCACCGGGATGGCCAGCACCGACTCCATGAAGTCTCGATATACCTCGTGGAGGATCATGGCGGCGTAGTCGCGGGCTTCTTGGCGGGTGGCGTGGGCGGTGTGGCCCTCTTGCCACAAGAACTCGGTAGTCCGCAGAAATATCCGGGGGCGCATCTCCCAGCGGACCACGTTGGCCCACTGGTTGATCAGCAGCGGCAGGTCGCGATGGCTCTGCACCCACTTGGAGAAATAGGCGTTGATGATGGTCTCGCTGGTGGGACGCACCACCACCGGTTCGGCCAGCTCTCGGCCCCCGCCCTGGGTGACCACGGCCAACTCGGGGCTGAAACCCTCCACGTGGTCGGACTCCCGGTTCAAGTAGCTCTCGGGAATGAACAGCGGAAAGTAGGCATTGTCGGCCCCGGCCGCCTTTATTCGCTGATCCACTTCAGCCTGCATCCGCTCCCAAAGGGCATAGCCGTAGGGCCGGATCACCATGGTCCCCCGCACCGGTCCGTTGTCGGCCAACTCCGCTTTGTTGAGAATGTCCTGGTACCAGCGGGGGAAGTCCTCGTGCTGCGGGGTGAGCACCCCTTGTTTGGCCATCCTCACCCTCTCTTGCGAATCAATTCGATCTTCTCACTCGCCTGATTGGCATCGTCGCCCTGTTCGGCCAGCAGACGGTTCCGGTCGCGTTCTGCCTCCCGGGCCGCGGCCACGGTATCGGCTTTGGCCAGTGCGGCCTCGGCGCCATGCTCGTGGATCAGCTCGGCCCACTCCACCAGCGAGTCCACCATGTTCTCCTCGGCCACCACGGCAACGTTGCGGCCCTTCACAAACAGGTGGCCCCGCTTGTTGCCGGCCGCAATTCCGATGTCGGCGTCGCGGGCCTCGCCGGGCCCATTCACCACGCAACCCATGACCGCCACCTGAAGGGGGATCTCCCGGTCGCCGAACGCCTCCAGGGCCTGTTCGGCCACGGCATACACGTCGATCTCGGCCCGACCGCAGCTCGGACAGGCGATGAGGTCGACGTTCTTGCGCTCCCGCAGGCCCAGCGATTCCAGAAGCTGGCGGCCGGCCTTGGCCTCTTGCACCGGATCGGCGGTGAGGCTGTAGCGGATGGTGTCGCCGATGCCCTCGGCCAACAGCGTGCCGATGCCCACGGTGGACTTGATCAAACCCACCGGCGGCGGCCCCGCCTCGGTTACCCCCAAGTGCAGGGGGTGGTCGGTGACCTCGCTCAGCTGGCGGTAGGCCTCGATCATCAAAGGCACACTGGACGCCTTGACCGAGATCTTGACGTCGTCGAAGTCAACATCGGCGAAGTAGTCGAGCTCCATCTGGGCCGACTCGACCATGGCCTCGGGCGTAACCCGGTCGCCGTACTTGCGATACAGATCAGGGTGCAGCGATCCCCCGTTCACCCCGATGCGGATCGGGACCCCTCGGTCCCGGCACTCCGAGGCCACCGCCTGAATGTGCTCGGGCTTGCGGATGTTGCCCGGATTCAGCCTCAGGCATTGGACTCCGGCATCCAACGCGGCCAGCGCCATGCGGTACTGGTGATGGATGTCGGCCACGATGGGCACGGGAGAGCGGGGCACGATCTGGGCCAGCCCCTCAGCGGCCTCGATCTCGTTGCAGGTGCAGCGCACGATGTCGGCACCGGCTGCGGCCAGGGCGTAGATCTGCTGAAGCGTGCCCTCCACATCCGCGGTGCGGGTGGTAGTCATCGACTGGACGGTGATGGGCGCACCGCCACCCACGGCCACATCCCCCACAAAGATCCGCCGAGTTGGGCGGCGCTCGAAGGCAGCCTGGACTTCCACGATCTCAGCTTCGCATGTCCGGCCCACAAGAGGCGTATTTCCCCACGGCCATCACAACCCTCAACTCGGTACCTCCACGGGATCAGTGAAGTCCAGATAAACCGACCCGATGAAGACAAAGCCCAGAATCAAGATCACGGCGTAGGCCACCGGCACCATCTTGGAAACGTCGGCGGTGTATCGACGACCTCCCCAAGACCGGAGGCGTTCGTAAGTGGCTATCACCACATGGCCTCCGTCGAAGGGAAGAAGCGGAATCAGGTTGAAGACCCCGATGAACACGTTCAACAGGGCCAAGAACAGCAGCAAGTTTCCATAGCCGTTCTCCGTGAGATCAGCGCCGATTCGAAGGGCGCCGAAGATCGAGATCACGCGGTCCTGGTTGTCGGCGGGCGCCCCAGTGGCGATGCCCCTATCGGAGGGAGCAGCGCCTTGTTGGACAGGCTGATCGGCCACATCACGGAAGAAGTTGTTGAGCCCGCTGGGCGAGAAGAACCTGCCGATACCCAGAACGGACTCTTTGACCAGGAAGCCGAACTCGTCCAACGTCTCGGGAACCGCCTCGAGGTAGCCGACCTCCACGGTTTGGCGCGACTGGGCCGTCCCCGAGGCGATGCCTACATACCCCCGGCTGGAGTCTTCTGGATGGGCGCCGAGCGTCAGCACGCGCACCAGCACATCGCCGCCGCGTTGGACCCCCAGGATCGCCGGTGATCCTGGTTCGGGCAGGGCCTCCGCCATGTCGACCATGGTGGTCACTGGGCTGCCGTTGACCGAGACAATGCGATCTCCCGGCATCAAGCCGGCTCGATCCGCAGGCGTGCCCGGCATCACCCCGGTCACCGTCCAATCTGGGGAGGGAACAGTCTCCGTCCTTCCCCCCACCACCAGAAACGAGAAGATCAGAACCAGCGCCAATAGGAAATGGACGGTCGATCCGGCAACCGCCACTGACATTCGCCGCCAGTAGGGTTTGCTGCGATAGGTGCGGTGCTCATCGGCCAGGGGCACCTCCTCAAGATTGTTCATCCCGATGATCCGCACGTAGGCACCGACGGGGATCGCCTTGAGGCCGTAGACCGTCTCTCCTCGGCGCATCGACCACAGCCGCGGTCCGAATCCCAAGAAGAACTCGGTGACTTTCATACCCGCTGCCCGGGCAGTGACGTAGTGGCCCATCTCGTGCAAAAAGATCATGCCGATGACGGCCAACACCACAATCAGCATCGGCAGCCCCCAAGCCACCTGCACCAATGCGAGCAGGGCCGCCACCAGCGCTAGTCCTCCCCAGCGATCTCGGGAGGCCCGCATCCTGGCAAGCGGAGTGTTCAAAGACCCCTCACTCCGAGAGTGACGCGAGGGCATCTATCAACCGCGGGCGTTCTGGTAACCGATGACCTGTTCGGCTGCTGATCGGGCTCTGCCGTCGATCTCCATGACCGCCTCCAAGGAGTCGGCCTCGGTGCCGTCGTGGTCGCCGAGGACCGTCTCCAAAACCTCTGGGATTGCCGTCCATCGTATCCGCTCATCGAGAAAAGCCTGCACGGCCACTTCGTTGGCCGCGTTCAACAGGGCGGGTGCGGTCTCGCCCATGCGACCGGCGGCGTAGGCCAGCTCCAGGCAGGGAAACGCCTCGGTGTCGGGGGGCTCGAAATCCAGCCGGCTCAACTCGGCCCAGTCGATGCGGCCAAACGGGGTGGCGATGCGGTCGGGGTAGGCCATGGCATAGCCGATGCACAATCGCATGTCGGGCAGCGAGAGCTGGGCGATGGTGGCACCGTCGGTGTACTCCACCATGGAGTGGACCACCGACTGGGGATGGACCACCACCTCGATGCGGTCATAGCCCATTCCGAAGAGCTCGTTGGCCTCGATCACCTCCAAGCCCTTGTTCATCAGGGTGGAGGAGTCCACCGTGATCTTGGGTCCCATGCTCCAGGTGGGATGGGCCAGCGCATGCTCCACCGTCACATCGGCCAGCTCGTTGCGAGTCCGGCCCCGAAACGGTCCTCCGCTGGCGGTGAGCACGATGCGGTGGACGCGTTTCATTCCCGTTTCAGAGGCCATGCCTGCTTCGGAGGTGAACACGTCATTGGCCCGCAGGCACTGGTGGACAGCGCAGTGCTCGCTGTCCACCGGGAGCAGCTCGGCACCGGGTGTCCGGCGGGCCCTCTGAACCACGGGCCCGGCGGCGATCAGCGACTCCTTGTTGGCCAATGCCAACCGCCGGCCAGCCTCCAGGGCCGCCAGCGTCACCGGCAGCCCGGCAAACCCGACCACGCCGTTGACCACCACATCTCCCATAGCCGCGGCCTCGGCGAGAGCCTCGGGACCGCTGGCCACTTCGACCCCCGGCAGCGCGTCGCGAACCTCAGGAACCCTGTCGGCTGCGCCCACCACCACGAAACGAGGGTGGAACTCCCGGGCTTGGGCAATCACCTGGTCGATCGAGCGGCCCGCCCCCAAAGCCACCACATCCCAAACGCCGGGCTCGGCCCGCACCACATCCAGGGTCTGAACGCCGATCGAGCCTGAAGAACCAAGCAGCGACAGAGAAATCATGATCTTATGGCGTTGGGATCGCCCGAAGGCTCAAATGATGTCGAGCATGAGGGCAGTGAAGTAGGTGGCCGGCAACACCAGCAGCAGAGCATCGATGCGGTCCAGCATCCCACCATGGCCGGGCAGCAAAGAACCCATGTCCTTGACCCCCAGATCCCGTTTGATGGCCGATTCCATGAGGTCGGCCAGCGGGGCCACCACGGCAACCACGATGCCCAAGACCACGCCGTCGGAGCGAGACCCTGGTCCGTCCCCGAAGGGACCGATCTCCAAAATGGAGATAAGCACCAAGGCGGCTCCAATGGTGGCGATAGTGCCGCCGATGAGGCCCTCTACCGTCTTGTTGGGGCTGACCTTTGACAGCGGGGTGCGACCCGCCGCCCGTCCCACGGCGAAGGCGCCGACATCATGGGCCACGGTCAAGATCACCGCGCTCAACACAAACTCGCGGCCGTCGGGCAGGTCCAAGAGCAACCCGCCGAAAGCCCCGGCCACCCCGATGTAAACAATCCCAAACAGGGTGACCCCGAGGTTGGAGAGCGGGCGGTCGCGGCCCACACCCCCCACGTACCACAGGCCTGCGCCGAACAGGGCGAACACCAACACCAGCACGATGCCGTCGGCCCCTCGCCAATAGGCGGCCAGCGGCATAGCCACTACCGCGACAAAGCCCAACAGCGCGGGCGGCTGGTACCCGGCGTGCCGCAGGGTGGTGAACCATTCGGCTGCGGCCAAAAGCAGGGCGATGGTGAGAACGGCGAGAGTGGCCTCTTCTCCGCCGGCGATAGCACCGAGGACGATGCCGCCCAGCACCAAGCCCACCACGATGGCGGTAATCGTGTTGCCCTCACGAGGCGGAACTCGCGATTCGCTCATCGGCGATGGCGGTGGAGACAGCAGTGTTTCCGAGGTTTCGCCGATTCCGGGCATATCGGTAGTTTCTTGGATGTCCAGGGACAGAACCTCGTCCACCCGGTCAACCGACGGGAACTCCACTGCCTCGGTGGGCTCAGGATCCTCGAAGACGCTTGCGCTCTCGGCTTGACGGCCGACTGAGGCCATCTCCGGCTGGTCTTCGGATGGGGAATCGTCGGAGTCTTCACGCCATCGAGGGGCGGCATCAGCCAGGGTGTCCCAGTCGTCCTCGGCGGCCTCTTCACCAGCCGCAGACTCGCCCCAGTGAGGCAGGCCAGAATCTTCCTCCTCCTCATCGAATAACGAGGTCAGATCGTCCAGGAACATGGCCTGCTCGTCGTCTGGCGACCCTTCGGAGGGATCATTCGATTTTTGGAAAGGATTATCGTCGTCCACTGGCCCCTCCGGGTGATTGGCAGGTTAGATCTCGAGCAGCTCTTGCTCTTTGACGCCCAATGCGTCATTGATGAGCTGCTCATGGTCGTGGGTTAGATGGTCGAGTTCTTTTTCGGCCCGGGCGGCGATGTCCTCGGATACATCGCCCCCCTTGCTGAGCTGGTCGATTTCGTGACGACTGCTGCGACGGGTGTTCCGAATGGCCACTCGTCCATCTTCGGCCATCTGCTTGACCAATCTGACCAATTCGCGACGGCGCTCTTCAGTCAGCGGTGGAAAGGTGAGGCGCACCACGTTGCCGTCATTGCTGGGATTGAGCCCGAGGTCAGCCTGGATGATGGCCCGCTCAATCGCCGCAATGGAACCCTTGTCAAAGGGGGAGATCACCAGAAGCTGTGCCTCGGGAACACTGAAGCTGGCGAGCTGTTGAAGCGGCACTTCGGTGCCGTAGTAGTCCACCAGAAATTTCTCGAACAGCGCAGGAGAAGCTCGGCCAGTCCTGACGGTGGCGAACTGCTGGCGAGTGTGATGGACAGCGGAGTCCATGCGGCCTCCGGCCTCGGCCACCAACAAATCGGTCAACTCATCGCCGGTCGTCATTCCAGCAGCATTCCCAGGGATCCCTCACGACACCAGAGTACCGATCGGCTGGCCATCGAGTATGGCAAGGACGTTTCCCGGTGCCATGAGATCAAACACCACAATAGGCAACTCGTTGTCCATGCACAGCGAAACGGCGGTGCTGTCCATGGCCTTCAAACCCTGGGACAGAACATCCAGGTATCGGACCTCGTCCAATTTCTCGGCACCCGGATCAATCCGAGGATCGGCGGTGTAGACCCCGTCTGTGCCGCTATGGGTGCCCTTCAGCAGAACGCCAGCCTCAATCTCTACTGCCCTCAATGCCGCCGCCGTGTCGGTGGTGAAGAACGGGTTGCCGGTTCCGGCGGCAAAAATAACTACCCGGCCCTTCTCAAGGTGGCGGATAGCCCGTCTCCGGATGTACGGCTCGGCCACTTGGGCCATGCCGATGGCGGTCTGCACTCGGGTGGGCTGACCTAGCCGCTCAAGGGTGTCTTGAAGAGCCAGGGCGTTGATGACCGTGGCCAACATCCCCATGTAGTCGGCTTGGGCCCGGTCCATGCCCGAGCCCGCTCCAGTCATCCCTCGCCAGATGTTGCCCCCGCCCACCACGACGGCCACGTCGACATCGAATTCCGACCTGACCTTGACAATCTCAGACCCAATCTGAACGGCGATCTCCCCGTCGATGCCGTAGCCGGCCTCTCCAGCAAAGGCCTCTCCGGAGAGCTTCAAGACGATCCGGTCCCACCGTCCTGATCGTTTGGATCCGCCGCCGTCGACCACCGCTAACTGCCGATGGCCGCCAGCTCGAACCGGATGACGGCACCGTCTCCCAACCGGGATTGCACGGTCTCCTTCTCCCCGAACATGCCCTGCTCCAGCAGCACTCGCTCGGCGTACCACGCCCGCAGGCGGCCGGTGACGATCTTGTCCCAGGCCTGTTCTGGCTTGCCCTCGGCCTTGGTCATCTCCGTCAGCGAAATCCGCTCCCGCTCCACTTCTTCGGGATCGACATCGTCGCGGTGCAGAACCGAAGGCTTGGCAAAGGCGATGTGGAGGGCGATCTCGTGGGCCAGCTCTTGGCTCATGCCGCGGGCCTCGACCACCACCGCGCTGGTCCCTCGGCCATCTTGGGTGTGGAGGTAGGTGTCCAGGATGTTGCCTTCGCCCGCCTGGATCTTTACGACCTTGCCCAACCGGACATTCTCCTTCTTGGCCAGGCTCAGATCCTCGATGTCCCCCTTGCGGGCTTCTACCGAGTCTTCGCCCTCAGCGAGCACCAGTTGGACCAACTCGTCGGCCAAGGCGGTGAAGTCGTCGGCCTTGGCGGAGAAGTCCGTCTCGCAGCGAAGCTCCACGATGGCGGCGGCATCGCCGTCTACGGCCAGTGCCACCGTGCCCTGGTCGCTGGCCCGGTCGGCCCGAGCGGCGGCCTTGGCCATGCCCTTCTCGCGCAGCCACTGGGTGGCATCTTCCATGTCGCCATCATTCTCAGTGAGGGCGCGCTTGCAGTCCATCATCCCGGCACCAGTGGCCTGGCGCAGGGCTTTGACGTCTTGAGCGGTAAATGAACTCACACTTGCTCCTGGGGTTCGGCCGTCTCGGCCTCTTGGGCAACCTGATCTTGGGATTTGGCTGGTTCGGCCTCTTCGGCAACCTGCGCCTGCGGCTCGGCCGGCTCAGCCTCTACAGCAACCTGCTCCTGCGGCTCGGCTGGTTCGGCCTCGTCGACAACCTGCGCTTGCGGCTCGGCTGGTTCGGCCTCTTCGGCAACCTGCGCCTGAGATTCGGTTTCCTCGGCGGCCGCGGGCAGATCGGCGGATGGCGCCGGGGTCGGCTCTTCTTCCACCGCCGCCTCCGCCGCTGCTGGCGGCCCAACATCGGGCTGCGCGGCAACTTCGATCTGGGCCTTGGCGGCGGCTCTGCCCTGAGCAATGAACCGGCCCTCGAGAACGGCATCACTGATGATCCGGCACATCAGCTCACCAGAGCGGATGGCATCGTCGTTGCCGGGAATCACGTATTGGATCACATCGGGATCGCAATTCGTGTCCACCACTGCGATCACCGGCAGCTTCAGCTTGTTGGCCTCTGCGACGGCGATGTGCTCCTTTTTGGTGTCAAGCACGAACACCGCATCGGGCGGTCGGGTCAAGTCCCGGATGCCGTTGAGATTGCGCTCCAGCTTCACCAGCTCCCGGGAGATGAGAAGGGCCTCTTTTTTGGGCATGACGTCCAATTCGCCGGAACTCCGCATCCGCTGGAACTCCTTCATCTTGCCCATGCGCTTGGAGATGGTCTCGAAGTTGGTCAGCTGACCGCCCAGCCAGCGCTCGTTCACATAGGGCATGCCCACACGCTCTGCGTAGCTCTGGACGCTGTCTTGAGCCTGCTTCTTGGTGCCCACGAACAGAACCTGTCCGCCTCTGGCCACCAGATCGCGCACAAAGGTGTAGGCCGACTCGATGTAGGCCAGCGTTTGGGTGAGATCGATGATGTAGATGCCGTTGCGCTCTCCGAAGATGAAGCGCTGCATCTTCGGATTCCATCGGCGGGTCTGGTGTCCGAAGTGGACCCCGGCATCGAGCAGCTGACGCATGGTCACGACAGGCGCCATGGTGATTCTCCTCTCCCAACGGTTCAGCGAAACCCGGGGTCAGCACCTGACGGCGACCGTGGGATGCCCCGGGCGGTAATTCTTATTCGGCCGGGAACTGCTTCCTGGCCGGGTCAAACGATAGCCGCTACACGTTCATTTGCCATAGGCAGAAAGCCGACTTCGACCATGGGGGTCGCGGTGGGATACCAGCCGCACATGGCCGGTGGTCAGCACCGACCCCGGATCGAGATAGTCGTCGCCTGCCCTCACACTGAAGAAGAACCGCGCCGAAGCGGTGCCCAACAACTGTCCAGCCACCACCCAGTCGCCTTCCGCGACGGCGATCCAGCCCAGGTATCCGTAAGCGGTGCGCAGCCCATCGCGGTGGAGCACGGTGACGAACCGGTTGTGGACCACAGTGCCGGCAAACACCACCTCGCCGTCCGCGGAAGCCCACACCGGCTGGCCGGGCTCGGGATCGTACTCAAAGCCTCTATTGCCCGGTGCCCCCACGTGGGCCGGAGGCCGAAAGTGGTCCACCACCTCGGCATCAATTGGGGGCCGGTACTCTTCCGGCGCCTCGCCTTGCAGAACAGAATCGCCCTCAAGCGGCGGCACCTGCTCGGGCACCGTCGGACTGGATAGAAAGACCAGCCCGGCCACGGCCGCCCAACCGATCCGCAATCCCCACACCATGGTTTTTCCTCATGGGCTTCGAGATGAAGGGGGAAGTGGCAATCAGGCTATCAAGCACCTCGGTGGAGAGGGAAGCGACTGTCGGTCAATCAAGCACCTCGGTGGAGGGGGAAGCGACGGCGAATCAATCAAGCCCGAGGATGGCTGTTTTTCATCACGTTGCGGAGCCGTTCCCGACTGACGTGGGTGTATATCTGGGTGGATCCCAGATCGGCGTGGCCCAGTAGCTCCTGTACGTGGCGCAAGTCGGCCCCACCGTCGAGCAGGTGAGTGGCGAAGGTGTGGCGCAAGGCATGGGGGTTGGTCTGAACGCTGGCCCGGCGATCCACCAGCCGGCGAACAGCCTGGGCATTCATCGGGCGGCCCCGCAGGTTCACGAACACCGCGTCTTCGGCCACCGACGGGTCGGCCATCTCTTCTCGCCCATCGGTCATCCACTCCGACAAGGCGGCCGCGGCCGGCTCGCTCAGTGGCACAATACGCTGTTTCGACCCCTTGCCGTTGACCGTGAGCCGCCGACGCTCCCAGTCGATATCCCCGGCGCGGATGGCGCACACCTCGCTGACCCGCAGGCCACTGCCGTACAGCAGCTCCAACACTGCGATGTCCCGTTGGCAACGAGCCCGGCCGTCGTCGGCCACCGCCGCCCGCGGCTGGTCCAACAGGATGCCCAGTTCCTCTGAACGCAGCACTCGGGGCAGTCGGCGCTCCCGTATCGGCACCATGGTGCCGACCGTGGGGTCGGCGGAAACCCGGCCGGTGCGCTCTGCCCATCGGAAGTAGCGACGCAGCGACGAAGCCTTTCGAGCCACCGTCTTGCGGGCGTAGCCCTGTGCGCTCAGATGGGCCAGGTACCTCCGTATGGTACGGAGGTCGACTTTTCCTGGACCCGTTTCCCGGGCCGAGGCCCGAGAAGCGCCCCTGCCGGATTGCCCAAGCCAGTCGGCGAACGCGGCTACCTCTCGGCAGTACATCGCCGCGGTGTCTTCGCTGACCGAGACAGCCGATGCCGCAAAGGCTTCCAGATCCCATCCCATCTGCCCTCAAGACTACCGATGAGGGCACCAGCGCCAACGCCAGCCTCATCGGGGACTGCCTCATCGGGAATGGCCCACCCGCTCGATCCAGCGTCCAGACACCGCCACCCAGCCGGCCGCCCGCAGCCATTCCACCGCTCCGGCCACCTGGGACATCTCCAGACCGGTGCGCGCCCGGATCTGTTCCGCGTCGGCGGGTTGCCAACCCAGCGCTTCCAATACCTGTTGACCGACAACGCCAGGGCTCGGGCGCGGGTCAAGCAGTCTTGCCTCCGCGCCGGAAATGCCCAGAGCCAACAGCACATCTTCGGCCCCGCGACAAGGGGCGCATCCGTCGGCCAGGAGATCGAAACAGCCATCTGATGCCGAGCTGCGAACCGGGCCGGGTACAGCCAAGACCGCCCTGTCTCGGGCAGCCGCCTCGGCCACGGTGTGCATGGCCCCTCCCGAAGCGTGGGATTCCACCACCACGAGGACATCAGCCAAGGCCGCGATAATGCGGTTGCGGGCCGGGAACCTCCACCGCTCGGGAGGTGCCCCCAACGGGGCCTCTCCCAGCAACACTCCTTGATCGGCCACCGCCTGCCACAAGGCCCGATTGCGCTGGGGGTAAACCCTGTCCATCCCATTGCCCACCACCGCAATGGGGGGTGCGCCCCGTGCTTCGATGGCGCCGGCGTGGGCGGCGGCATCGATGCCCAGAGCCAGGCCCGACACCACGCCCACCCCGGCCGTCGACAAGTCACGGCCCAATTCGAAAGCCAGATCACTGCCGTAGCGGGTACACCGACGAGTGCCGACTATGGCGACCCGGGGGCCGCCAACAACTTCGGGATCCCCTTTATGGAACACCACTGCCGGGGGATCCAGGTCGTCCGCCAGCGCGGGCAGATATCCCGGAGTGCCCAGCGCAGCCACACCCACGCCATGCTCTCGGTGCCGAGACCAGAGTTCGACCACATCGAGAACGGCCGCATACCTGCACCATTGCTCATAGCGATCCCGCTTTCCGGCCACTTGGACCAGCTCAGGGCAAGCCAGCCCCAAAAGGCGGGTCCAAATTTCGGCCGGTCCGCCGAGGGCGAGCATCGCCCTCAGACGGGCCGGCCCGACCGCAGGCAACGAGGCCAAGGCGACCAACCACGCTTCCACCGGCAGCTCTTCGGCTTCTTCGCAAGAAACCGGGGTCAACCTTGTTGGATCACCGAGCATTGGCCACGCTCCAGGGATCATGGGCCACGGTGACCGGCTCGGTACGCATGAACAGCGCTTGGGCGACGACTTCCCCGGCCAGCGGGGGTTCCTCCCCGGCCAAGTCGGTCAACGTCAGAGCCACCCGTCGTATTCGCTGGAAGCCCCGAGCGGTGAGCCGACCGTCGGCGATGGCCTTGCTCAGCAGATCTTTGGCCTCTGGGTCGAGCGGCGCCAGTTCATCCAGATCGCTGTCCCGCAATTCGCTGTTGGCCACCACTCCCCGTTGGCGAGCGGCTGCTCGTGCCTGGTCCACCCTGTCTTTGACTTCTGCCGAGGACTCCCCGGCGGGGGCATCGAACAGATCGCTGACCTCGGGACGTCCGACATGGATTCTCAGGTCGAACCGATCCAGCAGAGGGCCGCTCAGCCGCCGGGCATAGCGCAAACGGGCCAAGGGAGTGCACCGGCACATCCCCGGCTGTCCGAGCTCTCCACACGGGCACGGGTTCATCGCCCCAACCAACAGGAATCGAGCAGGAAACGACGCCACAGCCGCCGCTCGGTTGACCCGGATGATTCCCTCTTCGAGGGGCTGGCGCAGCGAATCCAGGGCTTGGGGGGCGAACTCGCCCATCTCGTCCAGGAACAGCACCCCGCCGTGAGCGCAGCTGACCGCACCAGGTCGCAGCGTGCGACTCCCGCCGCCCACCAAAGCGATCATCGAAGCTGAGTGATGGGGCGCTTGCCACGGGGCCTGGCGAACCAAACCGGAGGAGGGCAGATCCAGGCCGGCGGCCGAGTGAACCATGGTGGCTTCGATGGCAGTGCCCTCATCCAACGGCGGGAGGAGTCCAGGGAGCCGTCGGGCCAGCATGGTCTTCCCCGCACCCGGCGGGCCGATCATCAGCAAGTGATGCCCTCCGGCTGCGGCCACCTCCAAACCCAAGCGAGCCATGTGCTGACCTCTCACATCGGCCAAATCCACGGCCTCTTCCCACTGCCTCCCCGATTCTGACGCGGGCAAGTCGGGCCAGGGTTCCTCGCCTCGAAGCGCGGCGATCAACTCCCGGAGCGTTTCCGGCGCCCGGATCTGGGGCCCGTTGGCCAGTGCTGCCTCGGCGGCGCTCTCCGGGGCCACCACAACTGCATTGCTATTCAGACAGCGCACTTGGGGGAGCACTCCGGGTACCGCCCGGAGACGGCCGTCGAGCCCCAGTTCGGCCAAAAAGGCCGTATCGGCCACCAAATCAGCACGAAGCTGGTCATCGGCCACCAACACGCCGATGGCGATGGCCAAGTCGAGCCCTGGACCCTCCTTGCGTATGCCTGAGGGTGCCAGATTCACGGTGATGCGGCCCGGGGGCCATTGGACGCCGCTGGACAACAGGGCGGCCCGAACCCGGTCGCGAGCCTCTCGACAGGCGGCATCGGGCAGGCCCACCACGGTAAAGGTGGGCAGACCCACCGAGACGTGGACCTCCACCGACACTGGGTGTCCGGTGATGCCAGCAAGGACGGAGGCAGGGATGGTGGCAAGCACAGTTGGCGCTTTCCCGAGGATGATTCCTCGTGCCTGGAGGGTGGCCATCACGCTGACCACGAGCGTGGGCTA
>JAJDTA010000059.1 GCA_022827405.1 Acidimicrobiia bacterium | reverse complement strand
GAACCGACCTCAACATCGGCCCAGCCCGCCTCTCGGTCATCGAAGACCGAATCAACAACATGCCCCGCAAACTCCACCACTGGAACACAGCCCAAACCGTCTACGATGACCTATGTCGCGACCACCAATAGAGCTTGCCGTCGTTCCCATACTACGGTGCACAAGGGATCATTGACTGGGTAGATGACTACATCTTTGATGGCCGCTTCCTCCTCATCGCGGAAGATGGTGAGAACCTGAACTCTCGCAAACAGCCAGTCGCCTACATGGCAGAAGGGCAATTTTGGGTCAACAATCATGCCCATGTTGTCAAGGCCATCGAGGGTGTGGCTGACGATGACTTTCTCCGTGCCTACGTGGAGTTCCACCCGTTGAAAGGACACATCACAGGCGCAGCACAGCCCAAACTTTCGCAGGCAAGCCTCAAACGACTATCCGTCACCGCTCCACCATTTTCCGTACAGACCCAAATGGGTGAGGTCATACGAGCACTCGACGGCCTCATAGACACTAATCGCCAACGGATTGAGACCTTGGAGGAGATGGCTCGGTTGTTGTATCGGGAGTGGTTCGTGCATTTCCGGTTTCCGGGACATGAGGATGTCGAGTTGGTCGACTCCAACCTTGATCCCGTACCAGTGGGGTGGGAAAAGACCACGCTGGGCCGCGCTGCCAAGTGGGTCTCTGGTGGCACTCCGAGCACAAAGGAGCCTGCGTACTGGGGAGGTGACATTCCTTGGATTACTAGCGGTTCCCTTACTTCATTCTTGCTCGATGACTCTGAACGCAAACTCACACAACTCGGCATTGACAACGGCAGCAAGACAGTTGAGAGAGATGCAACACTCTTTGTAGTCAGGGGAATGAGTTTGGCCAAAGAGTTTCGTCATGGAGTCGCTGACACCCGTTTGGCATTCGGCCAGGATTGCAAGGCGCTGATTGCAAGACCTGGTATCGAACCTCTCTTCTTGGCACTGTCCGTCTCTTCGCTACAAGACGAGATTCAAGGAATGGTGGAGTTCTCTGCTCATGGAACGGGGAAGCTATCTACTGATCGGATTCAGGCCCTGGTCATTCCACTTCCACCCGAACCGATTCAACGACTATTTGTCAGATACGTGAAGCCCATGAGAGAGCTAATGAGCAATCTACGAAAGCAAAATTACGCTCTACGCGAAATCCGTGATCTGCTGTTGCCGCGGTTGGTGTCGGGCGAGTTGGATGTGTCGGAGCTTGATTTTGGGTTGGGGGCCTAAGGGGCGTGAATCCGGGTCGGTTGAGCGAGGATGCGCTTGTGGAGCAGCCGGCGATGCGGTTGTTGGCGGAGTTGGGTTGGGATGTGGCGTCAGGCTTCGACGAGGTCTTGGGCCCCGCGGGGACGTTAGGGCGTGATTCTCGATCTGAGCCGGTGCTCGGTTCTCGGCTTAGGGATGCACTGCGTTCTTTGAACCCTGGACTGCCTGAGTCGGCGTTAGATGACGCCGCTGAACAGCTGGAGGAGGATCGCTCGGCGATGGACCGGGTCCGGGCGAATCGCGAGGTGTATGGCCTGTTGCGGGATGGGGCGAGGGTCGAAGTCTCCGGCGATGACGGTGAACGACGAATCGTCGCGGTGCGGTTTGTTGACTGGGACCATGCTGGTGCGAATGATTGGTTGGCGGTTTCGCAGTTCTGGATCTCAGGCGATATGTATCGACGCCGGGCCGATGTGGTCTTGTTTGTCAACGGCATTCCGCTGGTGTTGATGGAGTTGAAGGTGTCGCATAAGAACGTCCGCAACGCCTTCGACACCAATTTGCGCGACTACCGAGACACCGTTCCGCACCTGTTCTGGTTCAACGCCTTCGTGATGCTGTCCAACGGCGCGGACACGCTGATCGGCTCGACGTTTGCTGACTGGGGGCACTTTGGCGAGTGGAAGAGGATCAATTCTGAGGACGAACAGGGCGTAGTGTCGCTGGAGACCGCTCTACGGGGGACGTGCCAGCCGCAGCGTCTGCTGGATTTGACGGAAAATTTCGTCGCGTTCATGGAGCGTCCCGGCGGGCTGGTGAAGGCGCTGGCCAAGAACCACCAATTCCTGGGAGTGAACAACTCGCTAGAGGCGCTGCGAGAGGTACACCACCGCAAGGGTCGGCTGGGGGTGTTCTGGCACACGCAGGGGTCAGGCAAGTCATTGTCAATGCTGTGGTTCACCCAGAAGGTGCTGCGCAAAGAGCCCGGCAACTGGACATTCGTGCTTCTCACCGACCGCACCGAACTCGACGAGCAGCTGTACGGGGACTTCGCCGACTGCGGGGTGATCACCTCTGGCCTGCAGGTACACGCCGAGACCTCGGCGCATCTGAGGGACCTTCTGAACCAGGACCACCGTTACGTGTTCACCCTAATCCACAAGTTCATCCCTCCCGAGAAGGGCCAGGCGATGCCAGTTCTGTCGAAGCGCGACGACATCGTGGTCATCACCGACGAGGCCCACCGCTCTCAGTACGACACGCTGGCGGCCAACATGCGATTGGCGCTGCCCAACGCGTCGTTCATCGGCTTCACCGGCACGCCACTCATCGCCGGCGAGGAAGAGACCCGACGGGTGTTCGGCGACTACGTGTCGATCTACAACTTCCGCGACTCCATCAACGACGGTGCCACCGTCCCTCTCTACTACGAGAATCGCATCCCCGAACTCCAGCTTGTCAACGACGACTTCGACGAAGAACTCGAAGAACTACTCGAGGCCGCCGCACTCGACGACACCCAGGAGAAGGCGGTAGCCCATCAATTCTCCCGTCAATACCAGCTCATAACCCGGCCCCAGCGCCTAGAAGAGATCGCCGCCGACTTGGTCCGCCACTTCGTCAACCGGGGATTCCGGGGCAAGGCCATGCACGTGGCAATAGACAAGGCCACTGCCATTCGCATGTTCGACCTCGTCGAAGCCGAATGGGCCCGCTACCAGGCCGAGCTCGAAGCCGAACTGGAAGACACCCCTGAGCTAGAGCGCCCTCATCTGGAGTTGCTCATCGAGTTCATGCGCACCACCGACATGGCCGTGGTGGTGTCAGAGGCGCAGAACGAAGTGGCCGACATGGCCGAAGCCGGGCTCGACATCGCCAAACACCGCACGCGCATGGCCGAAGAGGATCTCGACACCAAGTTCAAAGACCCCGAAGACCCATTCCGGCTGGTGTTCGTATGCGCGATGTGGCTCACCGGCTTCGACTCGCCGTCCACCTCCACGGTGTACCTCGACAAGCCGATGCGCAACCACACCCTGATGCAGACAATCGCCCGAGCCAACCGGGTCTTCCCCGACAAGGACAACGGCCTCATCGTCGATTACGTGGGAGTTTTCAGGAATTTGGAGCAGGCGCTTGCGATCTACGCAGCAGGGCGTCCTGGAGTCGGTCTCGACGGGTCGGAGATAGCCGTCGACTCTCCAGTCCGGCCGAAAGATGAGCTGGTCACCGCTCTTGACGCCGCCCTAAAAGATGTCGTCGATTTCTGCGAGGAACACGATGTCGACCTCCATGACTTGGAGACAGCACAGGGCTTTGAGTTTGTTGCGCTCCAGAAGGCTGCAGTAGAGGCACTGCTCGTCGACGAGAAGACGCGCCGGGAATACGTGAAGCTCGCCCGACGAGCCCGAGGGACTTTCAAACAGCTGCTTCCTGACCAGGCTGCGATGGCGGTCACACACCGGGTGGCGGTGATTCGCTCGATCGCGTCGAAGATCGAGTCGATGTCCGAGGCGCCTGACATCAGCGGAGTCATGAGCTCGGTCTCCGACCTGCTCGATCGATCCGTCGGTGCCAAGGAGTACGTCATCCGCACTGCCGGAGAGGCCGACCCACTCTTGGACCTAGGCGAGCTGGACTTCGATCAGCTCTCATTTCACTTCGCTGCCAACAAGCGTACTGTCGCCAAGGCCATCGAGCAGGATCTCGAGAAGCGTCTCGAGGATGCGGTGCGGAAGAATCCGATGCGCCTCAACCTCGCGGATCGGTTCCGCCGCCTCATCGACGAGTACAACGCGGGGACTCACAACCTTGAGGAGTTCCTGCGGCGGCTCAAGGCCATAAACGACGAACTCACAGAGGAGGAGCAACGAACTGTTCGGGAAGACCTGAGCGAGGCCGAGCTAGCAATCTACGACCTGCTCACCAAACCCGAGCCTGACCTCACGAAGGCCGAAGCCCGCAAGGTCAAGGTTGCAGCCCGAAAACTGCTCAAGCATGTCGAGGACAAGCTCGTCCTCGACTGGAAGAAGCAGCAGCAGACCCGTTCGGCCGTGAAGGTAGCGATTAGTGATGTCCTAGACAACGAACTGCCTGATGTCTACGGGCTTGAGCTGTTCGACACGAAGGTAAGGAGCGTCTTCGACCACATCTACGCCAGCTATTTTGACGAAGGCGGCAGCGTCTACGAGGCGCTCGAGGTTGAGGTTCGTTCCAGTGGCGTGGTGGCCACCATGCCGACGGTGGCTGACAAAGTTGACGACGAACTGCTTGCGTTTGTGGCTAACGACCCCGAACTCCGGACGCAGCTTATGGAGCAACTGCTCGGTGCGAACGCAACGTGGGCGTGCCCGACCGAAGAACTGCTCGCCGGGGAAACACGAGAGGTGGAGTACAAACAGACCGCTCGCTGGAACGTGCGAGAACAGCGCAAGGACAAAGCAATGGAAGAGGTGGTGGTCAAGACCGTCGCCGGAATGCTGAACGATCACGGTGGAACGCTGCTTATCGGTGTAACCGACGAAGGTGAGCCAGTCGGCCTCGCCGACGACTACGCCCTAGTAAGACCGTCGAATGCAGACGGCTTCGTGAACTGGCTCGACACGCTGTTTGAGAACCATCTCGGCCACCCAGGCGCCAATCGCCTCAGCATCCGCATGGATCGGGTCGAAGGCCGCGACATCTGCCGCATCGACATCCCTGCCAGTTCCCGGCCGATCTGGGTAAAGAATCCGAAGGGCACCGACACCCTTTACCAACGCCGCAACAACTCAACTCGCCCTATCCCAGCTAACGACGTCGAGACCTTCCTCGCCGACCGCTTTGGTGAGACTCCCGAGAGCGTCAACTTCTAAGGGTTCTCATTCTGCCAGTGGTGCGTGCTCCCGGGGGTGCAGTACTCGGGCTAAGCGAGCTCCTTTATCGGGTATCGGCCAGGGGGGCGGTGAAGGTGGTGGTCTCGTTGCCGTTGACGAACACTTGGTAGGTCTGGCCGGGGGTTAGGGCGTCGCCGAAGCGGATTACCTCTTCGACCACGACCCTTTCTGCGTCGCAGTCGATGGCCCAGGGGGTAGGGGGCGGGACGGTGAGGGTGATGGCGGCGTAGATGTCCGAGCCGATGATCTCGAACGACTGGCTGCCCCGGCGGACGCAGTTCTCGATGGTGGACTGGTAGTGAGCCACCAGAATGATGACCTCGGGGTGGTACTCCACCACTTCGGCCCCGATCACCTCAACCTCCTCTTCGACCCACTGGCGGGAGTTCTCCTCGTTCCACTCGCCGGTGGGGTCGGGGGGCGGTTGGACGATCACCAGCACCATGTCAATCCTGGTGGGGTTGCCCCGGGTGATCACGTCGTAGGCGGTGTCGTTGATAAAGGCCAAGCGGCCGTCGGACTCGGTTATCCGGGCCTGGATGGAATAGGTGTTTCGGGGGTTGATGTCGTCTTCGTTGTAGCGCACCTCGAACGAGATGGGCACCTGGCCCGGATTGGTGATGACTTGCTCGGCGATCAGCTCAGAGGCAACGTCCATGAGAGACGTGTCTCGAAGCTGAACCGTGACGATTGCACCGGGGGACAGCGCAATCCGCTCTCGATATGTGACCGTGCCGGTCACCGACGCGTTGGCAGCGGGGTGTGGGGTTGGGGTTGCTGCCGCGGTCGCCGTTGTCGCAGGCTCGGGAGACGGTGGGGTGGTGCTAGTGGCCGTTGCATCCGGTTCAGCCCCCACCACGGCGATTTGCTCCTCATCTGCGCCGCCACCGCATCCGGCGGCAAGGATAAGAGCGAGCGCCAGACCGATAGTGGCGATCAGTTGAGTCGTGCGCTTGGCCTTCATCGGCGAACCTCGCTGTTGGGAAGTCTACGGCTGGGTCGACGCCTCTTGGTTCGACCTCTTCAGATAAGACGAGGCAGCCGCCCGCTCAGGTTCCCGCCTTAGCGCGACTGGGGGTGGAGACGGTCATGTTGTGGCCAACTGGACACGGCCGGTCTGTTGCGCCCACGCCCGGAGCTTTGCGTCCTTGGTAAGGAGTTCGTGCTGGTGGAGGATTGCTGTGGCGACAATGAGCTGGTCGGCGGGGTCTTGGTGGAATCCCTCGTCCACCAGGCTGGTGGCG
>JAJDTA010000224.1 GCA_022827405.1 Acidimicrobiia bacterium | reverse complement strand
GAACCGACCTCAACATCGGCCCAGCCCGCCTCTCGGTCATCGAAGACCGAATCAACAACATGCCCCGCAAACTCCACCACTGGAACACAGCCCAAACCGTCTACGATGACCTATGTCGCGACCACCAATAGAGCTTGCCGTTCCTTAGAGACAGGTGGTTCAGAGAAGTGAGTGAAGTAAGGTGAGAACTTAGCATGCAAATGTATGGCACATGCAGGGTGCAGGAGTATTGAGTAGGAGTGAGGTTCCATCCATTCTTGCAACTCGTGTGAAGCCTCATCTGCCGTGGCGTTCCTTTGATCTGATTTCTTGCCATAGCGAATATCCATTTCGCTGCCTGGTCATGTCGAGCACGCCCGCCACCGGGCTGGTTTCGCCCACTTCGGTCTTGGGAGGGTTGGGTCCGGTGAGGAGGGGCAGATTCTCGCATAGCTGGTCTTCGAGATTGCGTCGCAGGTTGGCTCTGGAGGCTGCGGCGACCGAGGGGTCTTTGGAGTCAAAGCTGATGTAGTCGATGAGGATGGCGCCGCCTATGTTCAGGAGTCTCAAGGCACGGGCAAGGACGGCGCTGGCTTCCAGATTGATCCGCTGGATGAATTCCTCTGTGGTTTCTCCGTTGGACTTTCGGGCAGAGCCGCTATTCACGTCCACGGCGGTGAAAGCCGCTGTCTCTTCGATTATGAGCGAACCGCCGCTTGGGCATTCCAGCTTGACCGACCGGGCTGACAGCCCGTTCCTTACTGTGTCCAGCGGTTTCTCGATGTGTTCTTTGCGATAGGGGCAATTGTGCCGGAATCTCGCCGACGCGAGCACGCTGTTGGGATACCGCTTTTGGCGGGCTTCGAAGTCTGAGACGAACCGCGAATTCCAGCCGCCCACGACTGTCACGAACCTAAACGGCACGGGCGTTGCCTCCAGTACCGACTGGGTCATGTCGAGGGCGACCTCGTATGGATCCTTGTGTTGGAGCCGGGCTGGCGCGTCAAGCCTGGGGTCTTTCACCGCTCGCTCGTACTCGGCCAGTTTTTGCAAGAGCGACCCTAGGTCCTTGAAATACGCCTTCTCGTCGGGTGATCCGAGCTCTTCGTGTATGTATAGGCCGACGTTGCGCTCCTCGCAGCGGCGGGAAAGCTCCCAGCCGAGCCTGCCGGGGTCACTTCCCCGGACATGGTCGTGCAAGCGCCCGACCGCTCTCGTCGAAGCTCCTTGCTCGATGGTCAAATACCAGCCGTCCAACACAAGCCGGTCCCGACCACTAAATCCCTTGTTGCCGCGGGGCAGCCCGGTCAACTGGCATACCAAACGGTCGCCGGCCGACAGATCGGAGATCGGCTGCTGGTCGATTTCGACGAGAGCGTTGCGCTTCTCGCCGATCTCCACGAAGGCGGCGTTCAACCCAGGGCGGACATCGACGACTTCGCCGAGGTAGATGTCGTCTTCTCTGGGCCCGTCAGACAGTTCCGTGTACTCGGCGATCCCTTCTTCGTCGATGATGAGGATTTCCGCTGAAGAGTGCCCCGGCCTTACGACCAGCTCGTTGGTCTTGTGCGCATCAGAGTGGTTGCTCGACACTGGCTCGAACAGGCGATGAATCGACTTCGGGCGGAGTACATACCGTTTACGCCGCCGCTTGCCTTCACCGTCGGCGGCATACGTGACCGAGTGGTTCCCAGAGGGGAACCACCGCCGTCTAAGTACAGCAACCGTGACCGCCCACACAACAGACCCAACCGCCACTCCCGCTATCAATCCTGCGATGACTGCCTGCATATCTCCCTCAGATTCTGAACACGGCAGCGGCACCTAGACCATACACGACCAAATCAGCGGCCCGTCCCAAGTCGCTGGGGCTTCAGGCGTTCGCCTCTGCGCTGCTGCTCTATCGCCTAGACCTAAACCAGAACCATCCATACCACTTGAACAAATTGGCTATCCGAGCTAATCACCCATTGCTCGGTCCCCCACCCCTGGATTGAAGGGCTTCAAGATCACGAAGGCAGCGTGATCCCCGTGCATTCGGCGAGGGTTTGAACCGCCCTGGTTTTTCTGGAGGGCTTGGCTCTAGCAGTTCACGTATTTGAAGGTCGAACGGTCGCGGTCCTTATAGAGGTGCTTCACATTCTTGTTTCTAAAGTGCGCGAGATTCTCCGCGACCTCGCCGCTGA
This sequence comes from Acidimicrobiia bacterium, assembly GCA_022827405.1. GTDB lineage: Bacteria > Actinomycetota > Acidimicrobiia > Acidimicrobiales > Bin134 > Poriferisocius. The sequence goes on along the minus strand of JAJDTA010000224.1, from coordinate 7,099 downwards.
ACCCCCACCGTTTGCGCGACTTCCCGATGTCTAGTTCATAGTCTCGGTCGCCTGCCTGACGCTGTCGCCAGCTATCTGCATCTATCCGGTACACCTCGCGGATGACCCAATGGCTGACGGCAAACGCGAATTTGGCACCCTTGCGGCGATCACCGAGCGGCCACCAACCCTGCGTCGCCTCATACAACTCGTCGGCGGACATCACCGGAGACCAGAGATGGGGAATGCGAAATATGATGGCCGGCTCCACGATTTCAGGTGCTGGCGGAGCGTCAAAGAGCGACACCGCAACTTCTGTGGTCATCTGACCCCGGGCCCAAACGTGATGGCCCTCGACCTTGTTCGTGAGCTCACTTAGGCCGAGAAGCTGGATCGCTGCCGCTTCGATCTCGAGTGCTGTGCGATCTGTAAGGCCGAACCGGAGCAACTCATGTCGCACCTCGCAACCCGCTGCCCGAATCTCCCTGATCCGGTCCAGTTTGTCGCTTGAGGTTTCCTTGTCAGCAAGAGCGTCCAGGGCATGGTCGAAGACACGGTTCCCATTTCCCTTGCCCACATAAAAGATCTCTCCGTCGCGCGGATCGATCAACAGATAGACGTACGCCTTGAGCTGCTCGCTTACGTAGGGCGTGAATTCGTTCAACTAGCGGACCTTGTCGGTTGCGTGGCGGTACTTCTTCGGCACTTTCGCTTCGCCGCGTTCGCCCTCTTGTGTTACTTCGCCGGTAGTCAAATTAATTGTCGTTCTCAGAGTTGAAGGAGGGTTCTTGTTTGGGCAATAGCTTGCAGTGATCGCGTATGTCGAGTGCCGGTAGACCATGTCGAACCAGTTGAAGAACTGCCTGAGTTGCGTCCTATCCTCTGCGATGCCGGGGATTCCATGCATCATTTGATACATGCGGCCGGTTGCGTGCTCGAAGCTGTGGAAGAACTCACGCAGCGCAGTGGGCAGGTCTGGCCTGTCGGCCCTTCCCAGGGCTCTGATGTGATTCTGCAGGTCCAAACAGCCCTGATTCCACCGGTCGGCTTGTACTGATCCGTCTTCGAGCAATTGCCTTCCTTCTGCTTGCAGACGCTGGATGAAGCCAATGGCTTTGTGGGCGTGGTCGGAGGTTGGGCAGGCTTCGAAGCGAGGGCTCACATCGATCCATTCAAGCGGTCGATCCTTGAAACGTGGCATCTGAACAACTCCTCTGACCACGCGCTGAGCCGCGCAGACCAAGATGGAATTCTAAATTGCCGAGCCACAAGCGCCGAGCAGGGTTTCTCAGCGCCTCAACCTCACCAGAACCGCTCCCGGTCACCGCGCTGACCCACGCAACCCTGGCGGCCGGGCTCGATAGCTGCATCGACTCTGAAGAAGTCGGGGTTCGACTGCATGCACAACCCGTCATGCGCGGCACGATGGGTTGATGTTGCCATCGCCGGAACAGCAGGATTTTGTGGATCACGCTCTAAGAGGCCACGCACGCCTGTTGGCGGGGCCCGGAACTGGGAAGAGCTTCGCCAGCGTCGCTTTCCTGGAGAATCTTGCTTCCCTCGATAGTCCGCCTCGATCTCACATGATCACTTTCACCCGTGCGGCAACCCAAGAGCTCCAGGAGAAATTCTCTGATGCCGAAGTTGCGATCACGGAGCGACCGCCCTCTACAGCCCATTCGTTCGCTTTGTGGTTGTTGATGCGCAAGCGTCATGAGAAGCTCCGCATGGCTGACGATTGGGAGAAGCGGTTTCTCGTCGAGGCAGCGGTGGCGGCTCGAATGAAAGAAGCTGGCCACGCTGCGACCATCAAGGAGGTCCAGAAACTCACGGATGAGATGGCGGCAGGCTGGCAGTCCTTGGACGAGGAGCAGATTCTCCTTTCTGATTGGGAACCTGATCTTGCAGCGGGTTTCAGGGGTGCGTGGACGGAGGCGCAGCGGACACTGGGCTTCGTCCATGTCAGCGAGATCCCCTACAAGGCGGTTCAGTTCGTTGAAGATGTGGGTATAGAGGACTTGGACCTGGACGTCCTCGTCGTCGACGAGTTCCAAGACTTGAATGCCGCAGAAGTCCGCCTGCTCAAGCTACTTTCGGATCAAGTCCAGATCATCGCCATCGGTGACGACGACCAGTCCATTTACTCCTGGCGCAACGCCGCTCCCAGCGCCCTCTTGCGGTTTTGTGAGGAATACGGCGCAACGCCATTCGAGCTCACGAAGTGTTATCGCTCGCCTGCGGCCGTCCTCAATCCGGCTCTTGAAGTCATCGGAGCGATGCCAGGGCGGTCTGCTAAGGCCCGGCTCGTGCCAAGCGATCCAGACCGCTCCGGTGTATTCGCTCAGCTTCGATTCACTTCCTCGGAACGTGAGTTCGATGGCGTAGTAGACATCGTCAAGAAGCGGTTGGCAGCGGGCGTCGAACCGGATGATATTGCAATTCTGGTTCGTTCCAGCGCGGACAAGTTCCGAATGGAATTGCTGGGTCGATTCGAAGACGAGGGAATCCAGATCACTAACTCCGACTGGATAAAGAACGCACTCCAAGAGACCGAAGTGCGCAGGCTAGTGGCATTCGGCCGACTCATTGCAGATCCATCGGACTCTCTGGCTTGGATGGGCTTGCTCCACGAGACACAGGGGATTGGAGACGTCACTCTGATGAGGATCTATAGCTTTGCCTGCGAAGAGAAGATCTCCTTCAGCGAGGCCATCGAAAAGGGGCGCGACACAGAATTCGAATTCCTGAAGAACGCACCCCGCGTCAAGGTCGTCGCCGCGGTGGAGGAGATCGACGCTGCTCTGAGTGATCTTCGTGGCGAACACGAAGGCGCCCTACTTGACGAACGCGGCTGGGGTGGATGGCTAGTCGAACACTCCAGAGAGGACAGCCTCTCCGAGGATGCTGTGACGATCCTCGAAAGCGTGGGAGAGCTAGTCGCCGAGTCAGCGACGAGCGGCCATGATGCGGGTATCGGCGGATTCATCAATCAACTCCAGCCCCTGGCGCTCGATCTCGCCAATACCCAAGACGGCGCCGTTCGATTGATGTCAATGGGCCAGTCAAAGGGGCTAACGGTCAACACAGCCATCCTGATGGCAGTAGACGACGACACCATTCCTCACCCCTCGGGCGACGAGGACGAGGAACGAAGGATCCTCTACGTGGCGATGACGCGAGCCAGCGAATACTGCGTTATCACCACTGCCACCCACCGGCGTGGAGCGACTGCCCGGATCGGATCAGCAAGTAGAACCCAACGCAAGAGGACGAGGTTTCTCCAAGGACTCCCACCCAGCGTCCCACGCCCGCAAAACGGCCAGGACTTTGTCAATAGCCTCTAGTTCTTCTGGATGCGCGGGATGGGTTTGAGCGGCTATACGGTGAAGTTGATACGTCCAGCCGATGCTCACGCTCGCCAAATGCAGCAAAGGCGTCCACGACGGACACCCTAGGCGGCAACCCCTGAATCGAATGTTGCCCTGAGAGACAGACATCTCATTCGGACTGGAAAGGTGGAGGGCACGAGCACCCCGTGGTTGGTTGCCCATGTTCGAAGTGGTCAAGGCCATTGGAAACCTCACTGTATGGCCGGGAATCTGCCTTCCTGGCCCATTCGGGCAAGGGCTGCCAAGACGTTTTCTCTTGCAGAATCCCTGATCTGCTGATTTGAGACGCCTGTTTGCTGCGCCATTTGCCCGATTTCCTCTTGGGCTTTTGTCAGGCTGCTCTTGTTGAGGCGGGTAGATGGCAAGAACACGATTGAAGGTCCATGCTCGTCAAGCACCTGGGAGATATCCGGCAGATATGCCAAGAGTTGTCCCCACAAACGAATGGGGTCGTCGATGGGCCTGCGCCAGGTCACGACAGACAGATCTGTCTTCGAGAGCGCCCACAGTTCTTCTGCTTGAGTTGACTGCGATCTGTCCCGGGTTACGAGCGCATCGAATTCAGCTTCTGCTGCAACGAGGTAGAGGTACCAGTCGGGGGTGCGAGAACTTGTCAGGTTGGGATCGAATTCGTGCAGGGACACGATTTCGGCCAGGTAATTGCCCAACGCTGAGATGAATTCGGGGAGGTTCGGGAAGTTCTCGTCTAGCAGGAGGCGCATCGGGCTATGCGGCTCGGGGAAGGACTCTCCGTAGGCGGGACTCAAGGCCGATTGCGTCGGTGATGCGGGTTTCGTCCAGTTGGGGGTACAGGGCGATGATGTTGTGTACGTCGAGGCCGCGCTCGCTGTGCAGACCGTGAATCGTGCTGGTGGGGATGCGTGAATCGATGATGCAGGGCTCGCCGGCCACGACGTTGGGGGAGATGTAGGTGTGCTCAGAAGGTCGGATGAGGCTCGGACCCCAGAGGTTGCCCTTGGAGACACCTTCGATCGGTTCCACCAGTTCGAACACGTCCAAAAATGAGATCAAGGCGCCGAAAACCTGCTTGCCGCTGAGGCGGTCGATATGCTCCTGGCCGATCAGGAAGACCATTCCGTCGCTTCGAATTGTCGGATCGTCGGCAATCGTCGGATCGATATCGGCCGCGGCCAGTTCGCCTCGAAGCAGGCCGATGCGCTCAGCGGCGGCGTCTCGGTTCATGCCCTTGCCGCGAAGCCAAGCCATCAGGCGGGCATAGACAATGTCGCGATACGACCAGCCGTAGGGGCTGCTGTTGCTCCAATCGGGGACGAGGACCCCGGACTGGCGCCAGTCACGCAGCGTGCGAGCTGGAATCCCGGAGAGCTGGCTAGCGCGCTCGCAGGGGTAGTGGCCCCTGGGAGACCGCAACGCAGACAGGATGAGCTGGCGATCGGCTTTGCTCAAGGAAGTGTCGATGACGGTCATCTCCTGTCGAGACATGCCTGCGAAGGCTACAAGCAAAATGCTAGTTCCAGGCCACATGGGTCAGACGGCAAGGGTTGATTTGTCCGAGCGGGAATAGCGATAGCGTTCTACGCGGTGCTCGGTTACGCGACACGCAAGCTGCTGATCTCGGCCGTCGTCTTATTCTTCGCCACCCTGGTGGCCTTCCTTTTGGTGGCCACCGTCGATCCCATCGCCGAGCAACGAGTCTTCCTACTTTCCCAACCCGGAGGCTCTGAGCAAATCGATCGCCTCGAAGCCAGCCTGGGCCTCGACAAACCCCTTATCGAGCGCTACGGAAGCTGGTTGGGCGACATGTTCACCGGCGACATGGGCACGTCCACCGACAACGGGCGGGCAGTCACCACCCTGCTGGGCGATGCCATCCCGGTCACGTTGCGATTGGTCATCGCCGCCACCGTCGTCTCGGTGATCCTCGGCGTGGCGGTGGGCGTGGTGAGCGCTATGCGCCAGTACGGGAAGTTCGACAACATCTCCACCTTCTTCGCCTTCCTGTTCTTCGCCATGCCAGTGTTTTGGCTGGGAGCGTTGCTCAAAGACCTGGGCATCCGCTTCAACGACTGGTGGGGGCGCCGGATCTTCTTCACCATCGGCGAGCAGTCGCCCCGGCTTGACGCCGACTTTTGGGGGACATGGGCCGACCGGGCCGGCCACCTCATCCTTCCTGCGCTCACCCTGGTGCTGATCCAACTAGCCGCCACCAGCCGTTTCCAGCGCTCGGCCATGTTGGATGTGCTGGAGAGCGACTACATCCGAACGGCCCGGGCCAAAGGGGTGCCCCGGCGTCGGGTCATCACCCACCATGCCCTCCGCAACGCCCTGCTCCCGGTGGTGAGCTACACCGGGCTCACGTTCGGCACGCTGATCGGGGGCACGGTGGTAACCGAGGTGGTGTTCAACTGGAAGGGCATGGGCCGGCTGTTCCTGGAGTCCCTGCTCAACGGCGACGTGGCCGTGACTCAAGGGTGGCTGCTGGCCGTGGGCATCTCGGTCATCATCGTCAACCTGCTGACCGATCTGACTTACGGCCTCTTAGATCCGAGGGTGCGAGATGGCTGACATCCCGTCCAGCGTGTTCGCCGGCGCCCCCGCCGAGACCGAGGTCCGCTCCCAGTGGCGGCTGGTGCTTCGACGGTTCCTCGCCCACCGACTGGCGGTGGCCGCCGGCGTTGTCCTGGTGGTGGCCTACCTGTTCAGCTATCTGGCCGAGCCGCTCACCGGCTGGGGCTACAAAGACCTGTCCCCCGATCTGTCGCAGGGACCGTCGGGCGACCACTGGTTCGGCACCGACACCATCGGTCACGACATGTTCGCCCAGTCGATGCGCGGGCTGCGGGTGTCGGTCCACGTCAGCCTGGTGGTGGCCGCCATCGCCACCGTGCTGGGATCGGTACTGGGCGCGGTACAGGGATGGTTCCGAGGCCGGGTGGACGGCGCCCTGGGGCTGTTGGTGGACTTCCTGCTCATCCTTCCCCTCCTGCCGGTGCTGATGGTGCTGGGCACCCGTACTCGGGCCAGCGGGGGCAGTTCGCTCATGTTCGTGGCCGTGGTGATCGGCCTGTTCTTGTGGGCGCCGCTGGCCCGGGTGGTGCGGGGCGAGGTGTTCTCCATCCGGGAGAAGGAGTACATCGAGGCAGCCGAGGCCTTGGGCGCATCCAACACCCGCATTATCTTTCGCCACCTCATCCCCAACGCCATGAGCTCGATCATCGTGTACGCCACCCTCACCGTGGCCACCGCCATCCTGCTGGAAACCGCGCTGGCGTTCTTGGGCTTCGGCATCCAGCCCCCCGAAGTGTCGCTGGGATCGCTGGTGGACGAGGGGCGAGACGCCGCCCGCACCCGCTGGTGGCTGTTCTATCTGCCAGGAGCGGTACTGGTGCTGCTGGTGCTGTGCGTCAACTTCGTGGGCGACGGCTTGCGCGACGCCCTCGATCCCCGCCGGGAGCAACGCCGATGACCAGCCCGGCAAGTCCCCGAACCGAAACCCCCGTGCTGTCGGTGCGCGACCTCGAAGTCACCTTCCCCACTCCCGACGGCGACGTGCAGGCAGTGCGGGGCGTGAGCTGGGACGTGTATGAGGGCGAGGTGCTGGCTATCGCCGGTGAGTCCGGCTCGGGCAAGTCGGTCAGCGTTATGGCCGCCTTGGGCCTGCTGCCGGGCACCGCCCGAGTGAGCGGCACCATTGCCTACCGAGGCCAAGACATCACGGCCATGGCCGACAAGGATCTGGAGCGGCTACG
>JAJDTA010000152.1 GCA_022827405.1 Acidimicrobiia bacterium | reverse complement strand
AAGACTTGGTGGCCATGATGGTGGACGCCGATCTCGACCTGCTCCAAGGAAAGCTCAAGGGGATTTCTTGATAGGTCCCCCTCCCGGCCGATTTGTGGAGGTCTCTTGACCCAAAGCGTGGTCACGCTGGCCGGCGGGGTGGGAGCGGCCAAGCTCCTTACCGGCCTGATACGAGCCCACCCGCCCGACGACCAACTCGCGGTGGTCAACACCGCCGACGACACGGTGCTGCATGGTCTTCACGTGAGCCCCGATCTGGACACCGTGGTCTACACGCTGGCCAATGCGGTCAACCCCAAGACCGGCTGGGGTCTGGCTGGCGAAACCTGGCAGGCCATGGACGCCCTGGACCGCTACGGCGGGATCACCTGGTTCAGGCTGGGCGATCGCGACCTGGCTACGCATCTGTACCGCACGCACCGCCTCGGCCAAGGGGCCGATTTGGCCACCATCACCGCAGAGATCGCGGCGGCGTGGGGCTTGGAGCTGGCTGTGATGCCCGTTACCAACGACCGGATCGAGACCAGAGTCACCACCATCGACGAGGGCGAGATCGGCTTCCAAGACTATTTTGTTCGCCGCCGCCACGATGTGGCCGTGTCCGCAGTCCGGGTAGCCGGATCGGAGAATGCCCGGCCTGCGCCCGGTCTCATCGAGGCCTTGGCCGCAGCCCAGCAGATCGTCATCGCTCCCTCCAATCCCATCGTGTCTATCGGACCGGTGCTGGAGGTGCCCGGGGTGCGGGAGGCAGTAGCCGCCCGTCGGGACGCGGTGGTGGCGGTGTCGCCCATCGTGGGCGGTGCTGCACTGAAGGGCCCCGCCGACCGGCTCATGCGGGAACTGGGCCACGAGTGCTCGGTGGTCGGAGTGGCCCGGCTCTACCGAGATGTGGCATCCACGCTGGTGATCGACGAGACCGATGCCCACCTGGCCGACGGCGTGGAATCCGCCGGCATGGCCTGCGTGGTGGCACCCACAATCATGGACGGAGTCGAGTCGTCCGTTGCGCTGGCCCGCGTGGTATTGGGCTGCGCCTCCGACAGAGCGCTCCAATGAGACTCGAGATCTTCGGCGTGGAGGGATTGCCCGAGATCAAAGCGGGCGAAGACCTGGCCCGCCTCATCGCCGAAGCGGCCGATCTGACCGACGGCGATGTGGTGGTGGTCACCCAGAAGATCGTGTCCAAGGCCGAAGGAGCCATGGTCGCGGTCGACCCCGACGATCCCCTATCGCACAAGCCGGTGGTGGAGCGGGAATCGGTTCGGGTGCTTCGGCGTCGGGGCGATCTTGTCATCAGCGAGACCAAGCACGGATTCGTATGCGCCAACGCCGGGGTAGACCGTTCCAACGTTGACGCCGATCAGGCCGCATTGCTGCCCGACGATCCCGACCGCTCGGCCCGACGCATCCGCGACGGGATCAGAGCCAAGGCTGGCGTGGAGACAGGGGTGATCGTGTCCGACACCTTCGGGCGTCCCTGGCGACGGGGGGTGGCCGACGTGGCCATTGGCTCGGCCGGGATTCGTCCCATCCTCGATCTGCGGGGTACCCAAGACACGACGGGCCGGGAACTCCAGGTGACCGAGGTGGCCATCGTCGACGAGCTGGCTGCTGCCGCAGAGCTGGTCATGGGCAAGGCCGAGAACATCCCGGTGGCCGTCATCCGGGGCATTGACCCCGCCTGGCTCGGCCCCGGCAGCATCCAAGCCGACCTGATTCGCGCTCCTGCCGAGGATCTGTTCCGCTAGGTTGCGATGTGGTGGTCGGGGGTGATGATGGCCCGCTTGACCTCAGTGTCCGCCTGAACCGTGCTGTAGGGAAGCAAGACAGAGTCGGTTACTCGGGCATGAGCGGCAACAGTGGCATGGTCCATTATCACCGAATTGGTTATCCGGGCACTGGGAGCAATCTGAGCGGTGGGGTCGACCCAGCCACCGTCGGACAGGGCGAGCTGGACCTCCAGGTAGGTCTCCGGCGTGCCGGCATCCACCCAGAAGCCGTCCCAGGCCACCGCGTGCATCGTGCCGTCGGCAACCAGCCGGGGGAACACCTCACGCTCAATGGAGGCCCGGGCGCCGTCGGGCACCGAGTGCAGCGCCGAAGGTTGTAGGGCGTAGATGCCGACGCTGATCTGATTGCTGGGGGCCTCATCGGCCGAGGGCTTCTCCACGAAGGCCCGCACCCGGCCGTCGGGATCGCACACCACCACGCCGTAGCGGGACGGGTCGGGCACCGGGGCCAGAGCGATGGTGGCCTGGGCTTGGGCCCGGCGATGGGCAGCCAGGAGATCGGCTAGGGGGAAGTCGTGAATGACATCGCCGTTCACCGCCATGAAGGTGTCCTGCACGTCGGCCATGCGAGCGGCGAAGGCGATGGCCCCGGCGGTGTCCAGCGGCTCGGGTTCCACGGCGTAAAACAGCTCCACCCCAGCGCATTTCCGGTGGGGGTAGGCGGCCTCGAAGGCGTCGGGCCGATACCCCAGCGACAGCACCGCCCGGGTGATTCCCTGCTGGCCCAGCCTCCCAACCACGTGCTCGATCATGGGACGGTCAACCACCGGCAGCATCTGCTTGGGACGAGTCAAGGTCAGGGGCCGGAGCCGGGTTCCGAAGCCGCCGACCAGTACAACTGCGTCCACTATGGGCTAACCGTCGTCTTCCACCCTGACGCCGGGACTGTCCTCGTCGATGCCCTCGTCGAACTCAACCGGCCCCTCGGGTTGGGTGAGGTCGGCAACCAGCGACGGCGACACCCCGAGAAGATCGTTGACGGTGGGAGGCAGCGGCACCATTGCATCGCGGGGCGCCAACGCGATGGTGAAGGCCTCACCGTCTCTCTTGAAGCGGACAGCGCCAAAGTCCTCGTAGATCCGTTCGTCAGGTTCGGAGGCCACCGCGGTGAGCGCTCTGGACCACCGCACGATCTGCATCACAGCTGGCTGCCCGTCGCACTCTGCGCCTACTGCGCTGATCACCCCGAACTCAGCGGCGGTGATGCCGTTCACATCCATCTTCACGAACATCGACTCGAAGAACTTGGCCATGATGGCGTCCTCGCCCGCGGCGTTGGCGGTAAACGGGTGGATGTGGATCAGCCCGTCGGAGTGGGAGTGGATCCCCTCAGGGTCATAGGGATAGCCCTGAGGGTTCAGCCGACCCTCGAAGATCGGCTGGAACGCCCCTTCGCCATTGTTGTCGGTGCAGTCCCAAACTCCGTACGCCGAGTGCCAGTGATCGCTGAGCCCGGGACGAGACTCCGCCTCCCGCAGACTCCAGGCGATGGCCACCACGCCGCAGCCGACCAAGATGATGAGCACCACCAAAGCGGGAAATCCGATGATGCGACGCCGTTGGCCGACATCGCCCATCGATGCAGCCCGCGCCACCTTTCGAGAACCAGAGGCTCTTGCCACGGCTTTACAGGGTACTGGCCTGACGGCCCGATCAGCGCATCAATCGCCGGAACAGATCGAGATACCGGTCGGCCATTAGCGATCAACGCATCAATCGTTGGAACAGATCGAGATACCGGTCGGCAATTTGCTGGGGGCCAGCGGCTTGCTCGGCGTAGGCCCTCCCCCGCCGACCCATCTCGGCCAAGCCGTCGGGATCGTCGCCCATCTCGGCCACCGCCGCACAGAAGGCATCGACGTCGTCGGGACCAACCGTTCGCCCCGCCTTGGATACGTCGAGCAACCGCTCCACTTCGCTGTCCCGGTCGACGCTGGCCAACACCGGACGGCCCGCGGCCAGCACCGAGTACACCTTGGAGGGCACGCTGGACGCACCGAGCCCGGCCCGCAGCAAAACCACATGTAGATCGGCGGCGGCCAGCACCTCTCCCAGACGCTCCGGCGGTTGCCAGCCCACCAGGTGCAGATTGTCCAGCCGCCCGGCCGCCGCAGCCACCGATGAGCGGGCTACTCCGTCGCCGTTGACCACAAACTGGACATCGGTCCGCCCCTGATCGGCGAATTTCTCGGCGGCGGTCACCAGCAAGTCCAAGGGCTGGGAATGCCCCAGGTTTCCGGCGTACATAACCACCGTCTTGTCTGGGTCGCCGCCCGGTCCAAGCTCGGCCCGATAGGAGTTGTACCGATCAGACGGGACGATGCGATCAGCGTCGGCCGTGTTGGGAATCACCACCACCTTTTGCGGGTCATCGCCGGAATCCAGCTTGGCCCTCACGTTCTCGGCCATGCCCTCCGAAAGCACGGTCACCGCATCGGCCCGCCGGTACACCCAACGCTCAAGCCTGCCGGCCGCGGCAATCGCCCGAGGGCTGCGCAGAACGCCCGTCTCCACCGCGGCATCCGGGAACACATCCTGCACGTTGAACACCAGCGGCACCCGTCCCCGCCAGGCCGCGGCCCACCCCGCGGCCCCCAGGGTTAGCGGGGGTGACATGACCACCACCACGTCGCAGCGACCTGCTGCGGCCACGGCATCGGCCCCTGCCAGCACGGTAAACCCGGCGAATGCTGCTGCCCGGGCCGCCAAACGGCCCTTGTCGGCGGGAAACGGGTACCAGCGCCGGATCCGACCCCATGATTCGCGCTGAGTGCGGACCAGGCGTCCCGACCATCCGTCGGCCACCGCGTGGTCGCGATACCAGGGAAGGCTGGTGATGATCTCCACCGAATGGCCGCGGGCCGTCCATTGCTGGCAGATCCCGGTCATCACCTCTCCGGTGGGGGCGGTATCCGGCTCATAGTGCGGACACAGCACCAAGATGCGCAGTGGTTCCATCATCGAGCCACCCTGGAATACAGACCGCACAGCTCCGCTGCCGGGTCGAGCTCGGCCAGATCGCCAATCCTGGAGACCCCCGCTTCGCTCAGCTCCCGTCGAGCATCGGGGTTGCCCACCAGCTCGCCGATCGCCTCGGCCCACAAGTCAACGTCGTCGGGGTCCACCACGCGCCCGCCCGACCCCACCACTTCCGGCAGGCTCCCGGCATTGGCGGCCACCACTGGACAACCCCGAACCATGGCCTCCACCACCGGTAGGCCATAGCCCTCATATTTAGAAGGAAACACTAGGGCCACCGCCTGCCGATACAGGCCGTCCAGCACGGCTCGGGGGATGCGGCCCAGCCGGTGCCACCGGCTTCCCACTCCAAGCTCGTCGGCCAAATGGTCCAGCTTGGCGTCCATTGGGCCGGGGCCTCCTGAAACCACCAACGCCACGTCCATCCCTCGCGAGGCCAGGCGTCCCAGAGCCCGCAGCAACACCTCATGGTTCTTGTGGGAGTAGGTCACCGCCGGATACAGCACGAATGGGCTGGCCAAGTCGGGCACCGCCGCGGCCAGGGGCATGTCCGAGGCGGTTGAGGAAGCATCGACCGGTGCGGGAACAACGGCGACTCGCTCGGGATCCACCTTCAGGCGCTCCACCAGGCGACTACGGCAGAATTCGCTCACGGTGACGATCATCTCGGCTCGGCGCACCGACCATGGGAGCATCACCCCCAAGTACAGCCGCTTGATCACGCTGAATCGCTTGGGATGATCTAAGGGCTGCAAATCGTGGATGGTCACCATCGCGGGCGCCATGCCCACCCAGGGCACGGTCCCCCCCAAGTGGTGGATCACGGCAAGATCCCGGCGGCGACATTGACGGGCCAGCCAAGTGTTCTCTATCAGCACTCGCAGAGGTCGACCCCTCGCCGGTGGAGACGCGACCACATTGTGGCGCTCAGCCAACGACGGGTGAGCCTTGGCAAACCCACGCGACACGAACAGTGTCAGCCGCACCGGAGCGTCCGGCGGAATAGCCGACAGCAATCTGATCGCATAGTTCTCAGAGCCCCCGACCTTGCCCGTCCGCAACCACAACAAATTGATCCCTACCGAGACCACCCCATCAGACGAGCCTGCTGGATCAGACAGTCCTGATGGATCAGACAGGCCCATCAGTCGGCCAGCTCCTTGTACACATCGAAGAGCCCATTGGCCGTTCGCTGCCAGGTGAACTCGGCCAAGGCCCGCTCCCGGCCCTGCTTGCCCAAGCGGGCGGCATCGTCGGGGGCGTCGAGCAACCCGGCCAGCGCGTCGGCGATCTCCTGAGACCGGGTGGGATCCACCAGTACACCGGTCGATCCAGCCACCTCCGCAGTAGCCCCCGTCGCCGACGTCACGACCGGCGCTCCCTGCACCATCGCCTCCAGCACCGGCAGACCAAATCCCTCGGTCAGGCTCGGATAACACACCACCGCGGCGGCCCGCATCAGCGCCCGCTTGTCAGCCTCGGGCACGAACCCCAACCGGCGGATCGACTGGCCAGGCGAGGCCATTGCCCCATCCAGGCTCGACTTCCACCCTTCCGGGCCCACCAAGACCAACTCCTCGGCAGTCCGGCCCAGCATCCGCCACGCCTCCAGCAGCCCGGCCAGGTTCTTGCGAGGTTCCGAGGTGCCCACCCACAGGACAAACCGATCACCGAGCCCGTACCGCCGCCGCACCTCGTCGACCTCCTCAGGCGGCACGAGGCGGTCATCGGCCCAATATGGCACCAACCGCACCCGATCGCCGTCGATCCCCGCCCGAGCGCAATCATCGGCCGTGTGCTGCGAAGGGCACACCACGAGATCAGCATCGATGCGGGTCAGCTCGAGCGATCGAATGAAGAATCGCACACCCCGCGGGGTGAAGTGGTCAGGATGGCGCAGAAACGCCAGGTCGTTGACCGTAACCGCCAGTGGCGCCGTTCGAGGAGGCACCGCCATGCCGGTAGCGTGGATCGCGTCCACCGGCCCTGCCGCCCGCTCCACCGCGGGCCATCGCATCTGATGCCACCCCCAGTACAGGCCGACTCGGGGCAACCGCACCGCCTCCACCGCGATGCCCGGTGCGAATGGCTCTGGCGGAGGATTTCGATGCCACGCCGACACACCGACGATCTCTGGCGGCACCGACAACCGCCCCAAGGCCTCCACGCACCCCAGTGCGGCCGTGGCCGTCCCCCCCGGCACGGGGTGCCAGCACTGTTCCAGCGTAATGGCCACTCTCACCCGGCGAGACCCTGCGCTATAGCGAGCAGGTCTGCGTGCCAGCACTGTTCCAGCGTAATGGCCACTCTCACTACTCTGAGTCTGTCAGCCTCAACTCAATGTGTACGCGGCGGACCACTAGTGTGAAGTCTGATGAGCGACTTTTGGGTTGGCAAACGAGTCCTGATCACCGGCGGCACCGGATTCTTGGGCCAAGCGGTCTGCCGACTGCTCAACCGGCAAGAACCCTCCCTGCTGGCCGCCCCGTCCAGCGCCGACTACGACCTGCGCACCGCCGAAGACGCCCGCAGGCTGCTGGCTGAGACCCAGCCCGATGTGGTCATCCACCTGGCCGCCCGGGTGGGGGGCATCGGCGCGAATCTTCAACGCCCCGCCGACTTGTACCTCGACAACCTCCTCATGGGCACCAATGTCATCGAGCAGTGCCGGCTGGCGGGAACCGACCGGCTGGTGGTGGTGGGCACCATCTGCTCCTACCCCAAGCACACCAAGGTTCCGTTCACCGAGGACTTTCTTTGGACCGGGTACCCCGAGGAGACCAACGCCCCCTATGGAGTGGCCAAGCTGGCCCAGCTTGTGCAACTCCAGGCCAACCGCGACCAGTACGGCCAGCGAGGCATCTATCTGATGCCCACCAACCTGTACGGTCCGGGCGACAAGTTCCACCCGTCGGTGTCCCACGTCATCCCCGCGCTCATCAAGAAGTGCGTGGACGCGGTGGAAGCCGGAAATGACAGCATCGAGGTGTGGGGAACCGGCACAGCCAGCCGGGAGTTCCTCTATGTGGACGACGCAGCCCAGGGCATTCTGCTCGCCGCCGAACACTATCGGGGAGCTGCGCCAGTCAACCTGGGGGCCAACCATGAGGTCGCCATCAAGGAGTTGGTGGACGACGTGGCCGAGATCACCGGATTCGCCGGCCGCATCGAATGGGATTCCACCAAACCCGACGGCCAGCCCCGCCGCTGCGTCGACCCCGCCCGGGCCAAGGAGTTGTTCGGCTTCGAGGCCACCACCCCGTTCTCCGAGGGGTTGCGCCGCACCTATCAGTGGTATCTGGCCAACCGCTACGAAGCCGAGTCGCGAGGCATGCCGGAAATCGAGGCATAGTCAGCCCCCACCACCAACTCCACATCGGCGCCGTCGATATCGACCACCAGCTCGAGCCGCGGCGCAGGCTCTACATGGCGGGCCAGCAATAGGGCCTCGTCCTCGAACACCCCGGTGTAGCGAATCACCGTTCTGCCCACGTCGAACCGGTCGGCGTTGCCCCGTTCCACCACGGAGAACCCGGCCCGCTCCAGGGCATCCTCCACCCCGGCCACGGTGCCCGACGGAGTGCCGTTCAGCACTCTCACCCGCACCCCGGCCAGACTCCCAGCCCGGAAGAACTCCAGCGCCGGCTGGGCCGCCTCCTCTACCAGGAGAAGCACCTGTTTGCCGTCGATGGTGGCATCGGCCACCGGCAGCTTGTAGCGCTCAATCTGGTCTACCCGGAATGATCGGAATTCATCGCCCAAATCCACCAGCTGGCCTACGGTGATGCGGTCGTCCAGGGTGATGCTGGGGCTGTCGTCGTCCAATAGCTCGTTGGCCACTCTTCTAAGGGTCAGCGGATTGCGAATTCCCTTCTCCACCGCCCTCTTGAGGGTGGCCACCATGAAATCCTGCTGGCGTTGGTTGCGCTCCAGGTCGTTCCACACGCCAAGGCGCACCCAGTCGACGTCGCTGGCCGGATTCCCCCCCTCGACCAGCGTCAGCGGCCGACGGGTCCGCACGTAGGCCAGCGCCGCGTCGGGGTCGAGGATCACCACCCCGGCCTGCTCGATCCTCAACCCCACCGAGTCATCCCGAATGGGCTGGGCGATCTCCACCGGCACACCGTCTACCGCCTCCACGATCCGGAGGAACCCCGCAAAGTTGATCTCCACGTAGTGGTGGATGGGCACCCCGAGGTAATCCGACACGGTCTCGATCAGGGTGCTGGCCCCGCCGATGCCCCGCGCCGCGTTCACCCGCTCGCTCCACCCTTTTCCGGCGATAGGTACCCATAGGTCCCGGGGGATCGAGAGCATTGCCACCCGGTCGGCATCAGGATCGATGCGCACCAGGATCACCGAGTCGGTCAGCAGGGTGTTGGCGTCTCGGTCGATGTGAATCGGGCTGTCGGGGTCGACCCCCGCAGCACTGTCGATCCCCACCAACAGGAAGTTCTGAGCTTCCGAATCGCCCTGCTTCTCGGAGGAGAGCGACAGGCCAACCGAGATTCGGGGAATCTTGTTTATCTGCGACTTCACCACGGCCAGTCCCGCGGCCCCGCCAACCGCGGCGGCAAACACCAGCAACCCGAACAGCACCACCATGAACTGCCACCAGGTTCTCCTGCGCACTCGCCGCCTGCCGCGCCTCATCGCCTGCCAGTGTAAGAGGCCGCTTAATCAGAAGGAGTGCAGCCCCCGCGATCTGAAGCGAGTTCAGCGGCCCGCAAAACGGGGGTGCACGATAGGCGCCCGCCATAAGTACACTGCACCCGATGGAGGTGGCGGCTGTTGCCGTGGTGGGACACCATCTGTGTTCCAGGCTGGCCGACGTCACCGACGATTTAAGCGCCCTGGAGTCGAGCGGGTTCTGGGCGGTGGCCATCGACTTTCACGGCAAAGCAGTGTGCGCCCGCTTCGACTCGGTGCGCCCCGCCCGCCCCTGGAAAGGCCGTCCCTGGAAGGGCCTCCCGGCGGACACCTGGACCAGTTCTCTTGACCAAGCCGGTTTCACCAGCGGAGTGTCGGCCATCCGGGAGATGATCGGCGCCGGGGACGTCTACCAGGTGAATCTCACCCGCCGGCTCAGCGCGCCGCTCATCCACCCCGACACCGACATTGCCGCGTTGGGGGCGGCATTGGCCGAGGGCAACCCCGCGCCCTACGCCGCCGTGCTGCGCCTGCCAAAGCACGGAGTGCACATCGCCTCGGCATCGCCCGAGCGATTTGTAGTCCGCGACGGCCCGTGGGTGAAGTCCTCCCCCATCAAGGGGACCGCGGCTGAGCCATCCGAGCTGACTCCCAAAGATCAAGCCGAGAATCTGATGATCGTTGATCTCGTGCGCAACGATCTGGGGCGGGTCTGCGACTACGGGACGATCAGCGTGCCTTCGCTGTTTTCCCTAGAGCACCATCCGGGACTGGTACACCTGGTGAGCACCGTTCAAGGGCGTCTGCGCCCCGCCTGCGGGTGGCCCGAGCTGATAGAGGCGACATTTCCCCCCGGATCAGTTACCGGCGCCCCCAAGCTGGCTGCGCTCGACGCCATTGCGGCCTTGGAGCCGCAGGCCCGAGGGGTGTACTGCGGTGCGGTGGGTTGGGTGGACGCCGACCGCCAGCAGGGCGATCTGAACGTGGCCATTCGCACGCTTTGGCTTGAGGACGATCACCTCCACCTCGGCACCGGCGGCGGCATCACCTACGACAGCAATCCCGAAGACGAATGGCGGGAAACCGAGCTGAAGGCCAAGAGGCTGCTCGCGGTGGCCACCGGGGAGTACATACCCCTATGACCCTTGCTGAGCCCCGCATCGTGTAGACCAACTCCCATGACTTCTGCTGACCCCCGCATCGTGTGGATCAACGGGGCGCTGGTGCCCGAGGACCAGGCCCGGATCTCCCCTTTCGACCACGGCTGGCTGGTGGGAGACGCGGTGTTCGAGACCCTGGTCATCGTGCGGGGCATGCCGTTTGCCGCCCGCCGTCACCTGGAGCGGCTGGCCTACTCGGCCGAGCACCTCGGAGTCACGGTGCCCGATGCTGACGTGCTCCGGGAAGCCATGATCGCGGTGGCCGCGGCCAATGGGCTCGAAGAGGGACGGTTGCGGGTGACCGTAAGCAGCGGCACCGGCCCGCTGGGCAGCAGCCGGGGCGACAGTCCGCCCACCGCCACCGTGGCCGCCACCCCTCAGCCACCGTGGCCAGCTACCACCGCGGTGGCCACCATGCACTGGACCATCAACGAGCACGGCCCCCTGGCCGGCCTCAAGACCGTCTCCTATGGCGCCAACGTGCGGGCCCTGGCATCGGCCAAGGCGACTGGGGCCAGCGAGGCCGTTTTCGCCAACACTCAGGGCGATTTGTGCGAGGGCACCGGCAGCAACGTGTTTCTGGCTCACCAAGGCCGGCTCATTACGCCCTCGCTGGCTTCAGGATGCCTGGCCGGCATCACCCGCCAACTGGTGATAGACCTGACTGGCGCCGTCGAACAAGACGTGCCTCTCCGCGCCCTCGCCGCTGCCGACGAGGCGTTTCTCACCTCCACCACACGCGACGTTCACCCCATCCACGCCGTCGACGGCCACCCGCTGCCCGCCGCTCCCGGCCCCCTCACCCAGGCTGCCATCCAAGCCTTCGCCCGCCTCAAGGCGACCCAGATTGACCCCTAAGGTGCACGACGTCTCCAACCACCACCCTTTGCCCACCCTCCAGTAGCAACGCACCTCGCTCGTCCAAATCCTGGGCCAAACCTTCCAACACCGTGCCGTCGCCCAGCTCCACCGATACCTGACGGCCCAGGGTGGCCGACTCGCGGCGTGCCGCAGCCACCAATGCAGCCCGTCCACCAGCTCCCTCGACCTCCCCCATCCATTGGGCAAATCCGATCAGAATCTCTCCCAGCAGCTCTCGACGGTCGATCACCGCGCCACACACATCTTCAAGGGCCACCGCGGTGTCAACAGCTTCGGAAGGGGCCGCACCGGTTTGCACGTTGAGACCCATGCCCACCACCACAGCCTCCAGCCGTCCGCCGGCCACCACCGATTCGGCCAGCACGCCAGCCAGTTTGCGACCCCCCACGACCAGGTCGTTGGGCCACTTCAACCCGGGTTGCACTCCGGCTAACGAATCACAGGCCCCCAGCGCTCCCAACGCCAGCGCAGTGGTCACCAGATGCGCCCGCTCCACATCGATCTGAGGCCTGACCACCACCGAGAACAACAAGCTCGATCCCGGCGCGGCTTCCCAAGCACGTCCCCTTCTCCCCCGCCCCGCACTCTGGTAGTCGGCCACCAAAACCGTGTTCGCCTCAGCCCCCTGTCGGGCGGCAGTCAGCAAGTCGGCGTTCGTCGAACCGGTTTCGTTCACCCACTCAATCTGAAAGTCGGCCACTTCGCTCCCTCCTAACTCACCCTGCCATTATTCGCGTGCTTGAGAGCCTGTCTGCCATCTGCCTGGAGGACACGCAGATTGCCGCTCCGCTCGACATTATTCGCGTGGTCAGCGGACTGTCTGCCACCATATTGCCGTGTTGTCCAAGGTATTGGTGGCGAACCGAGGTGAGATCGCGGTACGAGTGATCCGGGCCTGCCGAGAGATGGGCATCGCCACTGTGGCGGTGTACTCCGAACTCGATCGCAGCGCCCTTCACGTTCGCATGGCCGACGAGGCCCACGCCTTGGGCGGCCAGACTGCGGCCGAGAGCTATCTGAACACCGAGGCCATCCTCGACATCATTGAGCGCACCGGAGCTGATGGCGTCCACCCCGGCTATGGGTTCTTTTCCGAGAACGCCGACTTTGCCCGGGCTATCACCGCCCGGGGCGTGGCGTTCATCGGCCCCAACCCCGAGGCCATCGAGGTGATGGGCGACAAGATCTCCGCCCGCCAAGCAGCCGAGCGGGTCGGGGTCAGCGGCGTTCCCGGCACTACCGACCTCATCACCGACCCCGACCAGGTGCGAGCCTTCGGCAACGAGCACGGCTATCCCGTGGCCATCAAGGCGGCCTATGGCGGCGGCGGACGGGGCATGAAGGTGGTGGCCGACGAGAGCGTGGTTGAGGCGGCCATAGAGTCGGCTCAGCGAGAGGCCCTCAGCTATTTCGGCCGCGACGAGATTTACATGGAGCGGTACCTGGAGAAGCCCCGCCACGTGGAGGTTCAGGTACTGGCCGATAGCCAAGGCAACTGCGTATACCTAGGCACCCGCGACTGCTCCGCCCAGCGCCGCCACCAGAAATTGATCGAAGAGGCACCCGCGGCGGGCATCGACCCCGACGTGCTGACAGCCATGGGCGAGGCTGCCGTGAAGGTGGCTCGAGGCTGCGACTACGTGAACGCCGGCACGGTGGAGTTCCTCTACGAAGACGGCGATTTCTACTACCTGGAAATGAACACCCGGCTCCAGGTGGAGCATCCGGCCACCGAGCTGATTACCGGGATCGACTTGGTGGAACAGCAAATCAGGGTGGCGTCCGGCGAGCCGCTGCCGTTCACCCAGGACGACATCAAGATTTCCGGACATGCCATCGAGGTGCGCATCAATGCTGAAGACCCCGCCGAGGGCGCCTTTCTGCCGTCGCCGGGGCCGATTACCGGCCTGCGCCTGCCCAGCGGCTACGGCACTCGCTGGGACGGGGGCTACGAGGCCGGCGACGAGATCAGCCAGTTCTACGACAACCTGGTGGGCAAGCTCATCTGCTGGGGGCGGGACCGGCCCACCGCCATCGCCCGAACCCTGCGGGCCCTCGCCGAGCTGGAAGTGAGCGGGGTGGCCACCACCATCAGCGCCGATAAGGCCATTTTGGCCCATCCCGATTTCGCCGCCCTGACCCACTCCACCAAGTGGGTGGAAGAGACGCTGGACCTCACCGGGATCGGAGGGACCGCCCCTGCACCCCCAGAGGTTGACGACGAGCCCCGGGTGCAGCGGGACATCGATGTGGAGGTCAACGGCCAGCGCTACTCGGTGCGGATGTGGGTGCCAGAGACCGCTTCGACCGCGGCCTCCGCGACCGGAACGGCCAAGCGCCCCAAGCGGGCGGCTGCCGGCAAGAGCGGGGGCAGCGCGGGCAGCGGTGACGTGGTCGTTCCCATGCAGGGCACCATCGTGAAGGTAATGGTGGCCGAAGGCGATGCAGTAGAGGCCGGCGACCCCATCGTGGTACTGGAAGCGATGAAGATGGAGAACAACGTCTGCGCCGAGAAGTCCGGCACCGTGACAGAGGTCCGGGTGGCCGAGGGCGACGCGGTGGGCGGCGGCGACGTGGTCGCGGTCATCGACTAGCGAGCACTCCCGTCGCCTGTCTGCCCGGTCCGCCCCTCGGTAGCATCGATCAACCCCCATGGACGATGCCCAACCACCGCCCAAGCCTGGCATTTCGATAGTTATTCCCAGCGCTGGCCATGCCCAACCAGGCGCCGAGAGTTCTATGCTCGAACGCTGCTTGGAAACGCTTGCTCCGCTTGTGCCGAAACCCACAGAAGTGCCAAATCCCCTAGAAGTGATTGTGGTTGTGGGCGACGAATTCCAGGGTGAGCCGCCCCAACAGGTAAGCGGCCTGCCGATGCGGGTCATACACCGGGGCGCCGGGCCCTTCGATTTCTCCCTGGCGGTGAACTGCGGTGTGCTGGCCTGCCGCGGCGACCTGGTTTTGATCCTCAACGACGACATCGAAGCAGAAGACTCCCACTGGCTCGGGAGAATGGCCGCCCACCTCGACGATCCAACCATCGGAGCCGTCGGGGCGACCTTGCTGTATCCCGACCGGTCGATACAGCACATCGGCATCGAGTTCGAAGATGCCCAGCCCATCCACTCGTTTCGGGGGTGCCAGCTAACTGAAACCGCCGTGGCTAGAGCCGACACAGCCCATGATGTGAGCAGCGTTACCGGTGCCTGCCTGCTTGCCCGGCGCAAGGACCTGCTCGCCGTGGGCGGCATGTCGCTGGAGTTCCCGGCTTCCTACGGCGACATCGACCTGTGTCTGCGACTTTTGCGGTCGGGCTTGCGGGTGGTGGTGGAGCCCGCCGCCACCCTCATACACCACGAGAGTGCCAGCCGGCCGCCAGTAATCGAACCGTGGGAATGGGAGCGATTCATCACCCGCTGGGGCGAGGCGGCCAACCCGGGTCACCCCCCCGTCAATTCGGAGACGGACCACCGCTACGATTCACCCATGACCGCCGATCTGGTCGATGGTGAGGATCGCGAACAAATTCGCCACGAGATTCTCAACCTGCGCGATCGTGCTTTGGGCGCTGAAGTGCGTAGCCAATTTCTTGCCGACCGGGTCTCCAACCAAGAAGAGCGGATCGCCGATCTGGAAGACCGGGTTGTCGAGCGTGACACCCTCATCGAAGAGTGGAAAGACCGCGTTAAAGAGCGAGACACCCGGATCGCCGAACGGGACATCCGCATTGCCGAGCGGGACACTCGCATTGCCGAGCGGGATGCCGAGATCCTCCGCCTGCGCAATGAACTGGACCGCTCGGCCATCATCCGGCTCGCTCGGCGGATCGTCCGGGGATCACCCAAAGATGCCTAGTCCCGACCTGGTCGACACCGAGCGGGTGGGCGCGACAATCGAGGCTGAGGCCGAAAAGGAGCGCCGCCAAGACGGCACGGTCGCCCAGCTCGAACTCACGATCGAGCAGACATGGGCCGACATCACCCCATCAGAAGCGGTGGCCGGCGGGGGCGACGGCCATCTCTTGGACCAGGCCGCCAGCCTGGCTGCCCTCGACCCCCATGTGCCCATCGGATCGCGTCGCGGACTGCGCGGCGTCAAGTGGCTGATCCGCAAGCTGACCTACTGGTACATCCGTTTCTTGACCGACCAGTTCAACGTGTTCGCCGGAATGCTGATCCGGCACCTGCGCAGCCTCGAAGCCCGCCTCGGGTACTTGGAAGCGGCCGCCGACCAGCCCGACGACCACTCCGGTCCGACGACCGTGGTCTGCCTGGACGACCCCCCTGAGCCTTCACCGACGGTGGTGTCCCACGTGGCGGCCCTGGCGGGTTCGGGGCCGTGCTTGGTGCTTTCGGGAGGTGAGGGTGCCATCGTCCAGGCCATCGGCGAACGAGGCATCCGCGTCCGCGGTGTCGAGCAGGATCCCGACCGCGTTCTCGCTGGCCTGCGCCGCGGGGCAGACATCCGACCCGGTAATGCGCTCGCCCATCTGGCCGATGCCGAAACCGAGGGGTTTGGCACAATCGTATTGACCGGATTCGTGGAGAAGCTGTCATTGGTTGACCTGCAAGGGGTAATCGACCAGGCCAACCGCACGCTCATGAAGACGGGCCGGATCATCGTGGCGGTGGCCGATCCCGCGAACCGGAGCCGAGTTGATGCCGAACTGGGATCAGGGCTCGGCATCTCGCCGATGACCTGGCGGCACCTGTTGGAACGGGCCGGATTCGACGCCCGCCTGGAGTCCTGTCCTGGCTCTCGCATAGCAGAGATCGTCGTGGCCCACCGCACGGCAATCCCGTCGGTCAACTCCAGCCCGAGCCAGCCATGACCTCCCCTGTAGATATTTTGCTTCCCCAGATGGCCACTGGTGACGCCACCAGCAACCACACCCGGCTGATTCAGGAACTCCTTGAAGAAAGGGGTATCGACGTTCGCATCGTGGTGGAGCGCAAGACCCGGTCAGGCAGCGGCGCTATCTCCATCGACAAATGGAAGGCTGATGGCCAGGTGTCGATACTCCAGCACTCCATCGGCTCAGAGGTTGCCCAACAGGTGATCCGGCGCAAGACCCCAGTCGTTTTGAACTACCACAACATCACCCCCTCGAGATTCTTCGATGCCTGGCAGCCGGAGTTGGCCAAGAGCGTGGCGCGGGGGCGCATGCAGCTTGGCCAATTGGCCGCCCTCACGGTCCGAGGCATTGCCGACTCTGAATTCAACGCCCAAGAGCTCAGAGAATTGGACATCGAAGATGTGGTGGTATCCCCCGTGCTGTGGCAAATGTCGAGCAGCGCAGTTCAAGCAGGGCTGAGCAGCAATATGGCATCTGAAGACGGAGAGACCGGGCCGAGCAGCAAAGTGGTTTCTAAAGACGGTGGGACCGTGTTGTTCGTGGGTCGGCTGGCGCCCAACAAGTGCCAGCACGATCTCATCGCCGCATTCGCCGTCCTAGCCCGATTCCGCCCCCAAGCGCGGCTCGTGCTGGTGGGCGACGCTTCCCCGCCCCAATACCTGCAATCCCTGAAGAGCCTGGCTCGAGAGCTTGGCGTCTATGACCAGGTGGTGTTCACCGGCAAGGTCTCCGACAAGAACCTGTTCCAGTGGTATCGGAAGTCGGACGTATTCGCCTGCGCATCGGAGCACGAAGGTTTCGGCGTGCCCCTGGTGGAGGCCATGGCCCACGGCCTCCCGGTGGTGGCCTATGACGCGGCCGCGGTAGCCGAAACGGTCGGCAATTCCGGCATCGTGCTCAGGGATAAGCGGCCATTGACTTTGGCCATGGCCCTGCACCGGGTGTTGGGCGACGGCCAGCTCAACCAGTGTCTGCGCGACCGCGGTATCAGATCAGCCCAGCAATTCGACATTTCCGTCACCCGCGAGCAGATGTGGATCGCCCTAAAAGACCTGTTCGACTCGGGGGCTTGATCTGCCCAACGGGCTCAGCGCGAGCCAAATCGCCGAATCAACCCGCCGATCTTGTTGTGGATCCGCTCCCGCCATGCCACCCGGGCCAGGCGCGCCCGAGCCACAGCCAGCTCTGCCCGCTCTTGGGCCAGTTCCGCCTCGACTTGGGCCAGGCGGGCTTGGCCCTGTTCCAAGTCCGCAGCTACCTGAGGGGGGCCAGCGAGCTCGGTGATCAACTCCTGTTGCCGATGTACCAACTGTTCCATGCGCCGGTATGGGGCCAGCGGCGACTCGAGTAGATCCATCCGGGTGCGGCTTCCGGCATCGTGCAGTTCGGCCAGCCGGACTGCGGGCTGACGGTAGACCCGGCGAATCAAGTCCTCCTCGGCTTGGCGCCACTGTTCCAACAATTCGCCATCGATGTCCTCGCCGATCAACCCGCCGAGGTGGACCACCAAGCGGTCGTTGCTCCAGGTGACCGGCCAGGGCAGTGGGCAGCGAGCGCTCAACATGGCCGACACTGCCTTCCAAATCCCCCTGATCACGGCCAACCGGACATCCACTCCCCCGGCGACCACCCATTCCCGGTCCACGAACTCAAGGCCATCGGCGGTCACCACGAAATTGTCAGGACCGGCATCCAGCCACTCCGGGGGCAATACCCGAGCAGCATCCGCCGGCAGGTACGGGTGGGGTTCAGAATCCAAGTCAATTGGCCTCTCATGATCGGCCAATGCGGACCGCCATGCGCCCAGCAGCCCCACTATCCCGTCGCCGTCGCCATCGCGGGCGCAGTCCAGCAGGCTCTGCTCAAGGTTGCGGCCTGCGACATAGGCCTCCTCGGCCACCTCGACCTGCCCGAGCCATTCCTCATAGTCCTGGGCTCTGTCCTCAGCCAAGAGGCGCCTTCTCATGGTCAAGCCCTGATCTGAGTTGATCACTTCAGCTTGCTGCCTCCAACGCCGACGGCGGTCTGGCGCCACCCGCCACGCCAGCACCCGATTGTCAACCCGCTCCGCCACTGCATGAGGATCCCGGCCAGCCACGATCAAGAACGAATTGGCCACATCGGGCCCCAGGCCCGCGGTCAAAAGCGCCCGGTGGGCGGCCCGATCATCGGCGACCAGCACCGGGCGGGCGTACTCGGAGCTCGTGGGGTGACCCACAATCTGGTCGACCAAGTCAACCCCGTCGGGCCGGTCGTAGATCTCCTCGGCCAGCACCGCGGTGGGCAGCTTGTAGTCGGGAAACGGGTACATCCACTTCTGAGCCTCCAGCCCCGCGTCCTCCAGCATCCCGGCCAGCTCTCGTCGTGACCACGTGGTCGGCTCGCCGTCACGGTAGCCCTCCCAACCCACCCAGGGCAGACCCAAATGGTCTTCGGGAAAACCCAGCAGATACTTGAGCCCCAAGCGGTTCTCAATGGCCAGCACCACCACCCCGCCGGGCGCCAACCATTTCTCCACCTGACTGAGAAATTCGGTGGGCCCGTCGCTCCCGCCGTGGCTGGTCCCGGCATATTCCAGCACCCCCACCAACAGCACAACGTCGTAGGCCTCCCGGCCTTCGGCTCCCAGCTTGTCGAGTGGGCCGCACAAGACATCGACGCTCTCAAGTCCGGCGCAGCGGTGGGCGATCAGCTCCGCTCGGGCCGCGCTGCCTTCCACCGCAGTCACCGCCGCCCCCCGGTCGGCACATATCCGGGTGTTGACCCCCGAACCTGCCCCTACGTCCAGTACTCGGTCTTCGGGGCCGATGTTCACCGGGGCCAATAGAACGGCCCGCTCCGGGGCCAGGTGATAGGCGGTGGGCCAGTCTCGAATCTCGGCCGCCAGTTCATCCGACCCCACTCGGCGGTCTTCGACGGCGCGGAATATGGCCAACAGCTCAGCCTCGGCCCCGTCGGCATAGGGCAGTGAGTCGCCGATTGAGACAACCGGGCGGGGCTCAAGACTCACCGGCGCACCCCGCGTTCAGCACCCAGCCCGCCAGTCGCCGTCCAGGTTCAACAGCCCGTTGGCGGCGGGGTCGGGCTCGCCGGAGACTTGCAACCAGAATTCCCGGGCCCGGCGGTCGTAGAGGAAGGAGGCATCAGAGTCCTGCACCGCGGCGTTGACATGGAACGCACCCGAGCGAAACGGGATGCGAGGCAATCGGAACTCCACCCATCCCTCTCCGTCCAACTTGCCGGGACGGAACCCGCCCACATGGGACCGGGGGCCAGCCAGATGGAGATTGTTGTGGTCGTAGAAGCCGAGCGAGAACACCGGGTCATCGATGGGCTCGGAGGCCCGGTAGTGGATGCGCACGATCAGCGGTTCGCCGGAGGCGAAGGTCTTGGGCCGGTTTCCCGCTTCGTCATAGAACTCCAGATCGGTGATGCGCAGCGGGGTTTCTCCCTCGTCATCGGGGCGGGGACGATGGCCCACCGATGCCGCCCCCTCGGTATCGACGGTATCGAGGTAGGCATTGATGACGTCTTGGGGCTCGCCCACCGCGGCCACCAGGCCCCGATTCAGCCAGGCCATCTGATCGCAGTTGGCCCGCAGCATCCCCAAGTCATGGCTGACCAGCACGATGGTCACCCCTTGGGCTCGCAGCGCCTCCAGATGGCTGAAGCAGCGAAGCTGGAACTCCTCGTCGCCCACCGCCACCACCTCATCGACAATGAGCACTTCGGGATCGACGTGGACGGCCACCGCGAAACCCAGCCGCACATACATGCCGCTGGAGTAGATCTTCACCGGGCTGTCGATGAACTCCTCCAAGCCCGCGAACTCGACGATCTGATCCACCCGGTCGTCGATCTGAGATTTGGGCACCCCGAGCACCGAGGCGTTCAGGTAGATGTTCTCGCGCCCGCTCAACGCGGGGTGGAACCCGGCCCCCAGCTCCAAGAGGGCCGATGTCCGGCCCTGGACCTCGACCCGGCCCTCAGTAGGGCGGTAGATGCCAGCCATGACCCGCAGCAAGGTGGACTTGCCCGACCCATTGCGTCCGACCAGTCCATAAAGCGAACCCCGGGGCACCTCCAAGCTGACGTCTCGAAGCGCCCAGAACGGCTCGCTGCGCACTCGGCGGAACGGTTGGCCTGATCCGGGCCGCAACCCCGTCCACGCTTCCTTCAAGCTGAGGGGCCGGTCCAAAGTCAACTGGAAGCGCTTGGACACGCCATCGACGACCACCGCGTTCTTGCCCATCGGCTACAGCTCCTCGGCGATGTCGCGGGTTCGAGCCTTGAACATCAGCCAGCCGCCTGCGCCCACCGCCAACGAGATCAGAGCCATAAGGCCCAATCGAAGCAGACCGGGCCAGTCCAGCCCGTACAGCAGCTCGCGGGAGGACTCGGTGAACTGAGACAGCGGATTCAGTCGGATGATGTCTCGGGCCGGCAACCCCATGGCCCGTTCGGGAATCAACGACAGCGGATAGACGATCGGGGTCACGTAGAAGAGGAACTGCAAGGCAATCGTGGACAGATAGCCAACGTCGCGATAGCGCACGTTCCAGACACTGAGCACCAGGCCGATCCCGAGGGCGAAGATCGAGAAGAACAGCAGCAGAACCGGCCACAGCAGAAAAGTCCAACTCACGTTGACCAGGCAGATGAGGATGAGCATCAAAATGGACCCCTCGATGGCTGCTTGAAACAGCACCGTGACAAGGGCAGCCACCGCCGGCGCCTCCGGGGGGAAATACACCTTCCCCAATAGAGAACCGAGGTCCAACAGCGCGCTCATGGCCCCGGTGATCACCCCGTAGAATGCATTCCACATGACCAGCGCACAGAACAAGTAGAGGGCGAAGTTGTCGAAACGCCCGTTGCCGGCCCGAGGGGGGTCGAATTTCAACAGCACCCCGAAGACCAGTGCGTAGATGGCCAATGTGGCCGCCGGATTGAGCATCGACCACAGCCAGCCCAGTATCGAGCGCTTGTAGCGCGCCCCCAGCTCCCGCTGCACCAGGCGACCGATCAGCTCGCGATAGCCCCAGATCTCGAGAACGCCGCCTCGACTGGTCATTTCAGTCATGGCCGGACTCAGGATCGCATAGGTAGTCGTACACGCCGGCCAAGTTCTGATCCCAGCGGGCGTGGCGGGCGGCGATGTCGGCCAAACCCTGCTCGGCCAATCGACGGCGGCGATCCGGATCCTGGGCCAAGGCAATAATCTCCGCGGCCAACCCGTCGGCGGTCTGGGGCGATTGCATGCAGTTTTGGTCATGGCGTAGCAGCCAGTCGCTGGCGGGGTTTTCGAACGACACCACTGCGGCGCCGCAGGCCATCAGCTCCAGCGGCAGATAGGAGGGGTGCTCGGAGGTGGTTAGGGCCACTCCGATGTCGCACGTGCGGTACAGCGGGCCGGTCTCGGTGTAGTCGAGCTGTCCCCTATGGGTGATGAGGGCGTCCATGTGCTCGGGAAAGGCCCACGATCCGGCGGTCACGATGCGCACGTCGTCGGCCAACTCATCTTTCACCAGGCGCACGGCCCGGGCGGCCAGCTCCCAGCAGTTGCGCAGATGGCCCGGGCGGGCATAGATGAACACGGTCACCGGTCGATCGGGGTCCGGCTTGATGCGGCCATGGGCGTGGAAGACCGAGCCGTCCACTGCCGGCCAGAAATGGCGGGCGACGCCGCCGTAGCGATCCCGGTAGACATCGGCCAGATGCCCGGTGTTGCACAGCCCGTAGAGCCCCAGGCGGTAGCTGTGCTCAGCCAGGGCATAGAGCGTGCCCGCCGGATAGAACATGGGCTCGAAGTCCTGGATGAGATAGAAGCGGCGGGCCTGGCCGGGCGTGCGGGCCGCGAAGTAGGCCGTGGTCCACATGGTGGCGATGGCCGCGTCGGCCGGAGGAACATCGTTGGGGTCGAACGCGAATGAGTCGTGATAGACGATGGGGCAGTCGGACAGCGATCGGAAGGCGGCGGTGATCCCCGACCGGTACCACCGCTCGTCATGGTCGACGGGACCGGTCACTACCATGAACCGGTTCTCCACGCCATGGTTGACGGCCAAGTGGTCAGCCAGGCGGAACACGGTGTGGATGCCCCCGTAGAACGGGTTCTGGAATTCGGGCACGTACCAGTTGACCGTTTTCACCTCCCGGTGGCCCCCAACCGCCCGGTGACCATCGCGTACCGACTCGGCGAGGTCCCGGTCGGCTTGGGAGGCGAGCGCTAGGGCGTGAGCCTCTCCGGTTTCGTTGCGCTGGTAGAAGACCTCCATGGGCCGCCCCAGCATCTCGGTTAGCTGCTTGAGCACTCCCGGCTTCTCCTCGCAGTGCAACGTCGGCTCGGGATGATGCGCACTGAGGTTCGGGGAAAAGTAAGGGTCGCCTCCCATCAGCCACCGCTGATAGGCCCAATAGCTGGCGAACACGTCGTTCTCGGGCACATGCGGTCCTCGGGTGGCCGACTCCCTATGGGTGATCGGCGTGGCCGCGGAGACCACATTTCGATATCCGGCCTGTCGGACCCGCAGTCCGAGCACCACATCGCTGCCGCACAACTCCAATCGCTCGTCGAATCCGCCAACTTCCTCGAACACGGTGCGGCGGATAGCCAGACAGGCGCCGGTGACCGCCACGGTGTTGCGGGTCCAATCGGTGGGTCCCACCAGGGTGTCGGAGTGCGGCGCCATGCCCTGGAACAGATGGCCTGCCAGGCCGGTCATCCCCATGATCACGCCGCCGAACTGGATGGCACCGTGGTCGTCGAAGAGCTGGAGGCCGGCCACCCCGATCTCTGGTTGCTGGGTCCAACCTATGAGGTGGTGGAGCCATTGGGGGTGGCCCGGCGAAGTGTCGTCGTTCAAAAACACCAGCACGTCACCGGTGGCCTGTTCAGCAGCCCGATTGTTGACCGCGGAGTAGTTGAAGGGCTCATCCCACCAGATGATCCGAGGGCTGAGGTCGCCAGCCCGACTCTGATACCAGGCCTCGTTGTCGGAGCTCTGGCCGCCGTTGTCGACAATGATGATTTCGAGGGCGGGATAATCGGCCGAACGGATCAGGTCGAACGCCCCCTCCAACAGCTCCCGGTTGTGGCGAGTAGCGATGATGACGGTAACCGGCACTTCTCGATCCGACGTCCACGCCACGTTGACGCCACGTTCGCCAGCTTCGGCCCGAGCCGACCAACCCCGATCCGATAACCAGCGGTTGACCAGCTCAAGATGGTGGGGTTCAATGCGCTGGTCGCGTCCGCTGAGCGTTTGCAGCACCGCGGGCAAGCGGCTCACCTGTTGGTCGTCGAGGTTGAGGCCCAGCAAGAGATCCCACCACAGCGAGTCATCGCCGATCTCGACCGCCTGGTAACGGTGGGCGGCATCTGGTTGCAGATTGCGAGCCCGTACGGCGAAGGCTCTCCCGATGTAGTTGGCGCATACCAGGAGATCGGGAGACCAGTCCGGCTTGAGGCGAGGCTGGCTCAAGCGGTCGAGATCGCCGGCGATGTAGACCCCGCCGGGCATCCCGTCTTGGTGCCAATCCCACACCTGGGCCAAGTCGTCGAGATCGTCGTCCCAATACACCAGTTCGAGCCAAGGGTCGCGCCAGGCGGCCTGAGAAATCTGATATGCCGCATCGGGCCGCAGGCGGTCGCCAGCCCTCAACAGCACCGCCAAGTCTCTCGGGCATTCTCGCGACAGCCGGTGGAATTCATCGGCCAAGCCACTGGGTTCCACCTTGACCACCTCGACCAATCCCCACGACTGGTTGGTCAACGACGCCTCGGTGGCCGCCACATCGCCGCCGTCGTCCACCACCAGCCCCCACACTCGCCGGGGCCGCGGCCACTCCTCGAACCACTGGCGTTGAATCGCCAGGATGCTGGGATCGGGTGGCAGTCGGCAGAACCAGTCTTGATAGGAGATCCCGGCGGGCTCGGTCGACGATTCGGAGCGCGGTCCCGCCCCAAGCTGAGGCTCGGAGCTGTTCCGACGCCGCTGCCATTCAGACCGAGTGCGCACCGCGGCGTTGCGGGCCTCACGAACAATTACCATTGCCCCGCCGATCAGCCCTCGGCGACGGGTCCCCGGAGGCAGAACTCGCTCGAGAAGGCGCCGGACCACTACGACACCCTATCCCGATACCAAATGCTGGCTTTCACCCACCGAACCATTCTGCAAACCCCCAACAGCTCCGACAAGACCTCTGTTCGGCGGGGTGTACTTGATGGGAAGGGTCGAAACTGGGAGCATGGCAGGGCGGGCGGCCAACCGTTTTGGACGTTCTATGCATTGGCAGCGGTCGGTGTCGATGAGACGCCTTCGCTTATCCCCGCTACTCGCCGTCTCATTGGCTCTCGCGGTCGCGGCATCGGCGATGGTGGCCGCGCCTTCGTCAGCCCAAGACAATGCTGATCCCGAGCCGGCGCTCATCGTCGACCCCGACGCGACCATTACCTTCACCGGAAGTGGCTGGGGCCACGGGGTGGGCATGAGCCAGTGGGGAGCCTACTCCCGAGCCCTTGCCGGACACTCCGTGGCGGACATTCTGGCCTTTTACTACGAGGGCACCGAGCTGGTCGAGAACTATGGCCGTTCCGGCACCGACGCCGACCCCGCACCAACCCCGGCACCGACACCCTCGCCGCAGCCAACCTCGACACCGACTTCTACCGAGGATGGGGCGTTCGTTCTGCTGGCCGCTGCGGACACCACCACGCTGGTCCCCGAGGGCCTCAACCGCATCACCATCGACAACGCCGACATCGCCCACGGCGGCCAAGATGCCACCCGGGTCCCACCGGGCTCTCCCATCACCGTCACCCGAGCCGGCAACAACTGGCACATCTCCTACAACGGCATCAACGTCTGCACCAGCGGCTGCGCCGGCCAGACCGCCCAACTCCACTTCGCCACCAACACCTCAGTAGCCGTCTCCAACACCGGA
>JAJDTA010000214.1 GCA_022827405.1 Acidimicrobiia bacterium | reverse complement strand
CCCTCCAGCTATGAGGGCCCCACCGGCATCGTGGGCGTGCTCCACAACGCCTGCGCCACTGCCGGTCTGAACACCGCCTCGCTATGGGCCGCGGTTCCGGGCTACGCCTCGGAGATCCCCTCCCCCAAGGCCTCCCTCGCCTTGGTGAGAAGGCTGGGAACCCTGCTGGACATCTCACCGGACACCTCGGAGCTCGAGGAGATGGCCGAAAGCTATGAGCGCCACGTGTCCGAACTGGCCGAACAAGCCGACGAAACCTCCGAGTACATCAACGAGTTGGAGACCGCCTACGACCGCGAAACCGAGCAAAGCGGCGAAATAGAGGAGATGCGCTCCACCGACCCCGGCGAGTTCGTAGACCAAATCGAGCAGTTCCTCCGCGACCAGCGAAGCTGACTACCATCGCTGCTGTGGAACAACACGATGAGGCTGTTCCCGAGGTAGCCGATGTCGTAGATCTCGCAGGTCAAGTCCGAGACATCACGGTTAGCGGTCTTCCAGAAGGGTACGACTTCAAGGCAACCCGTTACGCCGACGTGATCCTTAAGGAAGCGTTCCCAGACCGATTCCGCGATCTGACCCAGGCATTGGAGCAATTCGAGCCAACGCTTGATGAGCTGAGATCAGGAGGTGGCGGTAGAACAGTCTTCGTCGCACGGTTCGACCAGTCATTGGCGGACCAGCAAGAAGATGAGCAGACCGTCTGGGGTAAGCAGAACATAACCATTGAGAAGTCCCTTGGGTTCGAGGGGAATGTGGCTCCCGTCTCCAAGGTCAGGGGCCACGAGATCGACATGTTCGGCCTCGGCTCCTTGGAGCAACCACTGCCAGGAATCGCTGTTGAGATGGAATGGAACAATAAAGACCCGTTTTTCGACCGAGACCTCATCAACTTCCAAGCGCTCCACCATGAGGGCGCAATTGCTGTAGGGGTGATAGTCACTCGAAGCGCCGACCTTCAAGAGCTCATCTCTGGAGTTATCCGAAGCAAGGACGGTGGGTTCAAGTACGGATCGTCGACCACGCACTGGGACAAGCTGGTACCACGGGTCAACCTAGGCGGCGGAGGTGAATGTCCGCTGCTTCTCATTGGAATCCGCCCTGAGCGAATCCAGGGAATTGAACTTGCTTACAAGGTCCGGGAGAAACTGGATGAGGCAGAGGAACTAAGAACAACTTGGCGGGAATCCTACGAGTCCTGGAACGAGGCCAAACCGTTCTATGACGAGATCCGCAGCCAGGCCTTTGATCTCATGCCCCCGGTTGCAAGCAACTAGCCGCTAGAACGCTCGCCAGTTCAGCTGTAGGCAGGGTAGAGCTGGCCTCGCGGAGTGACTTCCTCGTCGGCCTCAAGACCCCAAGACACCCAGTCTGGCCTGGAGTAGCGGGCAAACAGCTCCAGATACGGGCCGGGAGAGCAGTCTTCGATTATGTCGTACTGCTCATCCGGCTTGCGGGAGTGCTCACGCTTACGGGTTTCGATCATGTTCACTTGGCGACGGCCGGGGGGCAACGTCCTCATGCTGCCTCGCACCCCGAACAGAATCAGCTCCGTCACGTTGCGGAAGTAAAAGCCCACACCTCGTCCGTCCGGTCCGCCGTCCTTGCGCCGCTTCGCCCAAACAATGTTCGACTTGTAGGTAAACCCCCACGACTCCAAGACCTGGAGACCGTCGGAAATGAGCGCATTGGGCACCCACAGATAAAGGTGGGCATTCTCAGTCACGACTTCTGATATCGGTAGCGCCCGAATCTCCGCCGTTGTCATCGTGTCGTACCGCGATAGCCGGCGATGCTCGGGGGCTACCTTCCCTGTGCGATTCATAAAGCGCCACGGCGGGTCGGCCAGGATCGTCGAGAACGGCCCTCCCTCTACACCACGGAGCTCCTCTGAAACTGACACAGTTCCCGTCGCCCTCTCGGCGGCAGCTGCCAATTCTTCTCTCGACTTGGGCACGACTCGAACCTCATGCCCAAGAACCTCAGCCAGGGCAGCCACAGTAGAGATCTGTGGATTATGGCCGTTCCCCGAGAACAGCCGCCTCACGGCCGCTGGCTGCGTCCCAGCCAACCGAGCTAACTCTGTCTTGGACAACCCCGCCCTCCGACGAGCCTCGTCCAACTCCTTCAACAACACATTCGACTCCATCCGAATCCAACCGTAACACCTGTGTTACGCCTCCTTGGGTATTTGCAGGCCGCCTCATCGCGCCGACAGGAAGCGGCACCCTACTCACGAACAGTGACAGTTATATGGTGCTTCCTGGGCCGGCCACATCGACCGAGAGCTTTGAGTCTGACGGCGTCTTATGGAACGGGGAACTGTGCTGCCCCCAAAGTAGGAGGCCCAGACGATGAATCTGCAAATCTGCTTTCCTATTGCAAGAGACGCCTTGAGATGCGCCTTACATGTCCAGATCCGTGTCGTTGGAGAAATTGGGCGATCTCGACTCCTGAGGGGCCAATGGGAGACCGGGGTGACTTGTCATAGGCCAGGCCTGCCAATAGCCCTGATGGCATCCACGTGCCATCTCTGTTGGCTAATTCCCAGGCAAGTCTCTGGATAGTCTCGCTGGTGCCTGTGGAGGCAAGCCTCCCCACTGCCATTGATGCCTTGCGTCGAGTGAGAGGGTTTGGGTCATTCACGAGTGCTGCCAGGATTGGTTGTTGTGTGGGACAATGGCTAGAGCCCAGCAGAGTTGCAAGATCCTCGCGCTCCACTGGAGAGCCGGACGCGAGCGCTACCGCCGCAGAATCGGCATCGTCACCGCTCAGAGCTCCTAAGGCAATGGACAATGCGGTACAGACTCCACCCATCTGAACCGATAACCAGACTCCCGCATCAGCTGTAGCAATATCTTCTATTCGCTCAACGATGGTGTCTCGCACTTCCTGAGGTAGATCCCTTTTCAGCTCTGCAATGAGCAAGCAAGCAGAGCGCTTGTCACGCCAAGCAACTGTCGATTCACACAGCAGCTCAAGGCAGCTACTCCACCGGGCCTCGTTGGGAAAGCACAGGTTCAGTAACGTCAAAGAACGTCCAACGTCGAAGCCTCCAAAGGAGTGTGAGGCCTTACGAGCGGCGGCAGTCTTCTGCTCTACCATTTCTTCCAATCGCCTGATGAGCGATGCCGCCTCGGTACCACCTAATGCGGACACATCCCCTATCGCCGCAAGGGCATGGAGATCCCCACTTGCTGCACGGACTTTCAGTTCCGTTAGGGCTTCGACGTGATGATTAGCTGCGAGCCAGCCGAGCGCAGCGGCACCAAGTGCCTCTTCCTCTCGATTGCCAAGTTCCCACAAGGCCTCCTTGTTTCGTTCGGATACAAGGTCGAACTCCAGAAGGCCTATGGCGGTCGTCAAGTCTGAAGTTGGGAGCCTGATCAGCGGATTCGGCTGCTCCGCAATGAGTTCGGCCACAGCGTTGTGAGCATTTCGGCCCACCGCGGGCAGCAACCCTGTCGCTGCCTTAAAGGCAAATATCGGGACAAACCCTGAGGGGCGCAACTGCTCAGTGAACTCCACGGAGTCAGCAACGAGTTCAACGCAGCGAGTCAGATGCTCGTTGGCCTTATCTTCCCACAAGAGGTCCCCAGCAACGGCCAGCGCATCGAAGTTGCTATCTGCTGTCGTGTGGGTCCACCCGTTCACGGGGATCTTGTCCACTGCTGTGATCACCGAGTCCAGAGGACCATTTCGTCGAAGTCGGCCAAACGTCAACTCGACTAACCTGTGATCGCCGCTCCGTCGGAGAGCATCGAGACGTTTGACGATCTCAGATGATTCTTGACCAGTGTTTACAGCTCCCATGAGATGGTGTCGTGCAGCATGCGAGGACATAGCTTTCCAATTGCTGTGCTCTCCTGAGAGGTCTGCGCCTAGCTCAGCCGCGAAGAAGTGATCGGTCCCAGTGTCTCCCGAACCCGCAAAACCTGGCGTGGTCTCCTCTGCCCAAGATCTGAACCAGTCGCTATGCGAACCGTTGAGGCCCCACGCGAGTGTCTGAGAACGCCACCATGATACAGCCGTGTCCGATGCCGTTAGGAGACCGGCAAAACTGCTCTGCAATTCCTCCTGGTCTAGGGCCGCATGATCCGCAGTAGCGAAGAGCTGCCAAGTCGCAGCAGATGCAAGTGCCGATACGGTCAGATCGTCTTCATCGCCAGCCAAGGTACGGAGTGCTGCGACCGCGTCGTCGCGAGCTCCAGAGAGATCGCCCATGTCGTCTCGGATCCGTGCCCGTTGGATGAGAATCCACCCATAGTCCACCGGCCCCAACTCGGCAACGTCAACTATGCGGTCCAAGACATCCAAGGCGATTTGGTTCTGCTCAATTCGCCGGAGTGCGCAGGCCAGTAGAACGCCACTAGCTGCCGTGGCTTCCTTCATCTGTCGGGACTTGTTCAAATGCTGTGCCAAGGCCGAGTCAAACGGGGTCTTCGCGTTGAAGCTGGGACCAGGGTGATTTGAGGGTCCGCCACTTGGGTGGGGGCCTGCCCGATTCTTGTGACTGTCACAGAGTCCAAGAGACGGGAGGCCCCTGGTGGTTGAAGCTAGTACGGCGGCGTGGTTCGGCGCGGCCGGTTTGGAGGTGACCGGCGTCGAGGAGGTGCGCGGCGAGGTGGCTGTGGGGGTGCAGACGCCCGGCGGCCAGGTGGTGTTTTGCGAGTTGTGCGGGCGCAGGGCCCGCTCGAAGGGCCGTCGGGAGGTGGTGCTGAGAGACGCTCCGGGCGCAGACGGCCGCCCGGTGAGGGTGCGGTGGAACAAGCGGATCTGGGAGTGCCGCAGCCCGCGGTGCGGTGCGGGGTCCTGGACTGAGCGCTCAGAGTTGGCCGGTCCGCGCCGGGTGCTCACCTTTCGGGCTGAGCGGTGGGCTGCGGATCGGCTGGCCGCGGTGGAGGGCTCGGTGGCGTCCGCGGCTCGCCGGCTGGGGGTGAGCTGGCGCACCGTGTGGTCAGCGGTCGAGGCCGCCGCCGAGGAGGTCGCCGGGGACCCCGACAGAGTCGGCCCCACAGCGCGCGTCGGCTTCGACGAGACCGTCATGGCCTCAGCATCGCGCCGGCGCCGCCGCCGGTTCATCACCGCCGCGGTTGACGCCTCCAGCGGCCAGGTCGTCGACGTGTTCGACGGCAGAGATGCCGCCGGCCTGCGCAAATGGGTGTCCCGGCAGCCCCGGTGGTGGGCCGACTCCGTCGAGGTGGTCTGCATGGACCCCCACGAGGGCTACCGCAGCGCCGTCAACGAGCTCAAAGACAGCGGCGGCCTGCCCTCCGCAGTGAAGACCGCCGCCGACCCGTTCCACATCGTGCGGCTGGCGAACCAGGCGCTCACCAGATGCCGCCAGCGCACCCAACAAGACACCACCGGCCACCGGGGCCGCACAGGCGACGCCCTCTACGGGATCCGCAAGCTGCTGCTCACAGGCGCCGAGCGCCTCGATCCCGCCGGCCGCCAACGCCTCTGGGCCGCCCTCGACCGAGGCGATCCCTACGACGAGGTCGCCGACTGCTGGCAGGCCAAAGAGAAGATCCGGTCGGTGTTCAAAACCGCCGACCCCGAACAGGCCGCCGACCGATTGGACGACGCCATCGCATACAGCCAAGCCCCCGAGGCGGCCCCCGAGCTGCACAAGCTCGCCCGCACCCTGAAGCGCTGGCGCACAGAGATCATCGCCAGCACCACCACCGGCACCCACAACGGGCGCACTGAGGCGGCCAACGCCAAGATCAAAGACGTCAAACGCTCAGCCAGAGGCTTCACCAACCTCAACAACCACCGGCTCAGAATCCTGCTTGCCGCCGGACGAAAACCCGGCCAAACTCAACCCGTCACAAAAATCAGAACCAGACGTCCCCGCTTCGTCGCGTAGAGCCGTCAAACGAGGCTTGGAGTTCGTCGGTGGAGCCTGTCATCGCCCAATTCCAGATGGCTCTTACAAAGCCCCATTCCCATCTGGAGCTAGTTGGAGGCTCGTGGGGATCGGGCACACTTGAATGTTCTTCGGCAAACTGAGCAAGGTTCCTAAATCGACCTTGGGCCAGCAGAGCAACTGCTTCTGGCGCCTTGATCTCGTTCTGGAATCCCGCGTTGGGATGCGGCGCGACAAGTCTTGGAGTAATCAGCGCGTAGCGCAGTCGACGTGCTGGCGGAATCCCGCCTTGCGCCCCAAAGAATGCTGTGCCTTCAATCGCTGGGGCAGCCTTTTGCTTACGGGCAACCTGAAAGAGATCATCGGTGTGATCGGTGTCGAGTGTCTGGTCTTCTGGTACGAAGACTTTGCATCCCTTCCTGGTGTTCTCGACAGCGCCAGCCGTGACATGCTCCCAATAGGCCGTATCCGTATCATCGTCGTAAAGGACCAGGATGTGAGGAAGACCGTGAGTCACCCAGTCATCGAAGTGCCGAGTGTCGTCCTCTCGATACCACCAGCCAGTTACTGTCTCGAGTTCCTTTCCTGACGACTCGTTGGCGCAACCAGCTCTCCAATTTGTCCTGACTTCATTAGAGGACCGCCTCTTGAGCCGCGACCTGAGACGCTTCAAGAAGCCGGCCGAAGGACTTGCCACCAACCCTCCCTTAGACAATGGAATCCTCGCAATAGTCCCAGCCTCCTCAAACCAGCTGGAACCTGACTTAACCTGCACCCCGACTATCAGTCCCCGGTTGTACCGACGAAAATCCCTGGCCTCTACCAGATAGTCGGTTCCCAATTCTTGGCTGGTGTTTTTCACAGGGTTCCAACCGATCCT
The DNA here is from genome assembly GCA_022827405.1 of Acidimicrobiia bacterium. Classification (GTDB taxonomy): domain Bacteria; phylum Actinomycetota; class Acidimicrobiia; order Acidimicrobiales; family Bin134; genus Poriferisocius. The sequence continues at coordinate 13,678 of JAJDTA010000214.1, read as the reverse complement.
CTTGAACTTGAGTTCAACGGCAGTTTCCCCAATATCGGCGGTCTGTTGCGTTTCGCTTGACTTCATAGAACTCCTCACATCTTGTCCAGTTGGTAAGCAGGCAAACCCTTTGCCCACCTCTATCGATCACCTCGAGCCCATTCTGACGCCGGACCTGAGACAACCGACGACTGGGGCTCAGCCGGGGTGGCCGTCGGTGCGCCAGGGTGGGGTGCGGGGGTGGTCGAAGAGGAATTCGATGGGTTCGCCGCGGATGGCGGCGAAGGAGTGGGACAGCCACCAGTCGCTGCCGTGGACGCCGTTTGGGAGATTGTCGGGGCCGAAGAATCCAACGTCGCGGCACTCCAGGGGGTGGGGATCGAGTTGGCCCCCCACGGCCCGACACAAAAAGACCATCGAGTACATCGGCACGGTGGTGAATCCCCGGCGGAGGCCGTCGTGGATGGCGATGGGGTGCACCACCTCGCAGTGGATGCCGGTCTCTTCGTAGACCTCTTTGACCACCACCCCTGAGGGGGAGTAGCCCACGTCGGCCCAGCCGGTGGGGTACAGCCACACCCCGGAGTCGGCCCGCTGCACCAACAGGATCTCGCCGCAGTCGTTGCCCACCACCGCGCCCACCGCCACCTTGGGGGTCACGTAGCCGGGAACGCCGTCGCCCACCGACTTCATCCACTCGGCCACGAAGTTGTCGGGTGTCCATCCTGCGCTCAGCGCGGCGGCCATGTCGGCGGCCACGTGCAGCACCTCCTCGAACCGCTCCTGCTCGTACTTGTTGTCGGTGAAGGCCAGCCCGGTGCGGGCGATCCCGGCCAGGGCCTCCGACCACCGCCTCAGGTCGCCTTCGCCTACTACGGCCCGGCTTTCGTCAGTCATAGGCGCTAGATGGTCCCAACCGCCCTCATACCCGGGTGGAGCAGGTATCGATGGCGTGCTGAAGGGCCAGATTGATCTCGTTGATGTGGTCTGGATCGGTCACCTTGTCGCCCTCGTCGTCGCGCACGTAATAGGCGTGGACCACATCCCCGCCGAGGTCTTGCGCCTTGGCGCTGAGGATGTCCAGCCCGAGCTGCGACAGGGCGCTGGTAACCCGGCTCAGCAGGCCGATGCGGGCCTGGGCGGCCAGCTCGATGATGGTGGCGGTGGAGGAGGATTCGTTGTCCACGCTCACCTTGGGGGCGATCACCGGCCGGGGGCTGAAGTCGGGCTCAACCTCGTAGGCGCTGATCCGCTCGGCCAATCGGGCTTCGATCGCCAATCGGCCGGCCAGGGCCCGCTCCACATAGGCGGTGACCTGGGACCAGTCGATCTCCAAGCCCAAGGTGCTCTCCACCTGGAACCGCTCCAGCGCCATCCCGTACTCAGAGTGGGCCGCGGCCAAAAGCACCCGGAGCCCGCTCAGCGCCAGCGCCCCGGCCACGCGGGAGAACATGCCGTGCTGGTCGGGGGCGATCACCAACAGGGTGTCGCCTTCGCCCAGCACCAATCGCTCGCCGGCCTCCATCATCCCCCGCTGCTCGGGGGTGGGGAACCGGGAGGTGATCTCGTCGATGTCGCCGCCCTCCATCACGTGGGCGCAGCGGGCCACCAGCTCGCGCACCAGGCTGGCCTTCCACTTGCTCCACGCCGACGGGCCGGTGGCCACCGAGTCGGCCTCGGTCAGCGCTCCCAGAAGGCGCAGGGTCTGCACCGAGCGGGCCTGGCGAGATACCTCGGCAATGGTGTCGGGGTCTTCCAGGTCGCGCCGGGTGGCTACGTCGGGCAGCAGCAGGTGGTGCTCCACCATGGCCACCAGCACATCCACATCGGTCGGCGGGTATCCCATGCGGTGGGCGATGTCGGCCACCAGTTCCATGCCCACCTCGGTGTGGTCGCCGGGATAGCCCTTGCCGATGTCGTGGAGCAGAGCGCCCAGCACCAGCAGGTCGGGGCGGTCCACCCGGTCGACCAGATCAGCGGCCAAAGCGGCGGCCTCGCACAGGTGCCGGTCCACGGTGAACTGGTGGTAGGCGTTGCGCTGGGGACGGCTGCGGTTGGGCGCCCACTCGGGCAGGATGCGCACGAACAGGTCCATCTGGTCCAGCGCCTCGATCACCGGCGGGGCGGCGGTGCCGGTCAACAGCATGTCCACGAATGCCTTGCGGGCCTCGTCGGGCCATTGTTCTGGCATGGGGGCCATCTGCTCCCGAAGCCGCTCCAGGCTGTCGCGGTCCATGCGCAGCCCATGGGCGGCAGCCGCCCGGGCCAAGCGCAGGGCAGTGCAGGGGTCAGACCAATCAGCGCCCTCGGCCAGCACCGCCCGGCCCTCGCGGGCCTCCACGCCGGCATCCAGCTCCGTGCTGTTGCGGCTGTTGCGGCGGCGCAGCCTCCGACGCCACTCGGGGGGAAGCTCGGAATCCCGCAGCCCGGCCCATATCTCGTCGCTGCGCCAGGCGATCGACCGGGCCGAGCTGGCGATGGCGCCCATCAGCTCATCGGCATCGGCATAGTCCAGCGCGGCGGCCACCCCATCCTGCTCTTGGAGCAGAAGCTGGTCGCCCGGGCGATCAGTGGTGCGATGCAGCTCGACCCGAGCAGCCAGGATCACCTCGTAGTCGGCCCACAGCTCGCGGCTGTCGGCTTCGTCCATCTCGAACACGCCCTCTTCGGCCCACCGCAGCGCATGCACGTCTCGCAGCCCTCCCCGCCCCTGCTTGAGGTCGGGCTCCAGCTTGAACGCCACCTCGCCGCTGCGCCGATGGCGCTCGGCCACTCTCTGGGCCAATAGGGGAAGCCACCGCCGGGCGCTGCGCCGCCACTGGCTGGCGTTGTCGGCAGTCAGATCGGCAGTCAGGTCGGCATCGCCCGCTATATGGCGGGCATCCAGCAGCGATGTGGCCGTGTCCAGGTCGGTCTTGGCCAAATCCCGGGTCTCCCGAGGTGTTCGCGCCGAATGGCCGAGCTTGAGACCCTCGTCCCAGATGGGATACCACAGCCGGGGAGCGACCTCGCCGATATCGGGGCGGTCGCGGTGCAACAGCAGCAGGTCGATGTCGCTATAGGGGCACAGCTCAGATCGGCCGTACCCGCCCACGGCCACCAGCGCGATGCCCTCGGGGTCGGCCACCTCGGCTGAGAAGATGCCCTGGAGCCACTCGTCGACGCGCCGGGCCAGCGCACGGCACAGAACCGCTCCCACCATGGCGCGGTCGGCAAGCAGCTCGCCCCGGCGCAAAGCACCTGTCCCGGCCTCGCCAATCGCCACTGCCCGCCGAGGCTAGTGCCCTACCGGAGCGATGGCGATGCAGGACTAGGCGCCCATAAGGGTGCCCAGGTACAGGCTGACCACCTTGGGATCGTCGAGGAGCTCTTGACCCGTTCCGGTATAGGCATTGGTGCCCTGGTCGAGCACATAGCCGCGGTCGCAGATCTCCAGGCACCGCCGGGCGTTCTGCTCCACCAGAATCAGCGACACGCCGCGCTCTGCAATCCGGGTGACCTGTTCGAACACCTCGTCCTGGTAGGCCGGAGAGAGCCCGGCCGAGGGCTCGTCCAGCAGCACCACCTGGGGATCCATCATCAGCGCCCGGCCTATGGCCACCATCTGGCGCTGGCCCCCCGACAGCCCGTCGGCCCGATGGCTGCGGCGCTCGGCCAGAAGGGGGAACAGCTCGGCAACCGCCTCGAACCGCTCCTCGAACGTGTGGGGCCTCTGGAAGACCCCCATCTCCAGGTTTTCCTGAATGGTCAGCCGAGGGAAGACGTTCTCGGTCTGGGGAACGAAGCCGATGCCCCGGGACACCAGTTCAAAGGGGGCCACTCCGGTGATGTCCTCGTCGCCGAGGAAGATGGAACCCGAGCGAACCTCCACCAAGCCGAACATGGCCTTCAGCAAGGTGGACTTTCCCGCCCCATTGGGGCCGATGATCCCGATGACCTCGCCGGTGTGCAGCTCCAGCGAGCAGCCGTTCAAGATGTCCACCCCCGGCAGGTAACCGGCCACCACATCGTCGGCCCGCACCAGCGGGGTCAACCGGCCCGGCCCGCTGCTCTCGCTCACCGCGCCGCCCCCGCTCGGCGCCGCCCCAGGTAGGCGTCGATCACCTGGTCGTCGTGGATCACCTTCCAGGGCGGCCCCTCGGCTATCACCTGGCCTTGGGCCAGCACCACCACCCAGTCGCTGATGCCGGTCACCACGTCCATGGCATGCTCTATGAAGACCACGCTGAGCCCTTCGTACACGAGCTGGGTGATGTGGTGCATGAGCGACTGGGCCAGTACCGGGTTCACTCCTGCCATGGGCTCGTCCAACATGATCAAGACGGGGTCGGCCATGAGCGCCCGGGCCACTTCCAGCAGCTTGCGCTGCCCCCCCGACAATGTGCCGGCCAGCTCGTCGCGCATGTGCGACAGGTTGAACCTCTCCAGCAGCGCCTCGGCCCGCTCGGTGTTGGCCTCCTCCTGTGATCGCCACCTGTTGGGGAACGGGGCCGCCCAGAGCTTCTCGCCCAACTGCCGGGGAGCGCCGAGCAGCACGTTGTCGATCACGGTCAGCTTGGCCAGCGATTTGGTGAGCTGGAAGGTGCGGATCATCCCCTTGCGGGCCAGCACGTCGGCAGTCGGGTTGGTAACCGCCTCCCCGTTGAACGACCAGTGCCCGGTGTCGGCCCGCTCAAACCCGCTCAAGAGGTTGAACAGGGTGGTCTTGCCCGCACCGTTTGGCCCGATGAGCGCGGTGGTGACCCCCCGCTGCACTTCCAAGTGGTCTACATCCACCGCCAGCAGGCCGCCGAAGCTGCGGCTCAAGCTGTCCACCTCCAAGATCGGATCGGGCTTTGGAGCGCCCGGCTCATGCGGCACCGTCAAGATGGGCTCGATGGCGGGCGCCCCGCCGTCGGCTGGAGGCAGTGCGGCTTCGCGCTGTTCCGAGTCGGCCTGCGGGGTCAGCTCATCTGGCATCGAGCTGCATCTCCGTGCGATTGCCCACAATTCCCTGGGGTCTGAAGAGCATCAGCAGAATAAGCGCCACGCCCACCATGGCGACGCTGATGACCCCTTCGGCGCCGTCGAAGAAGTCGGCCACCACATCGGGCAGCCAGGCTTCTTCGACAATCTGGCGCAAGAACGACTCGATCCACTCCCGCAGGAACCAGAACAGCACTGCGCCCAGCACCGGGCCCAAATAGGTGGCCGAGCCGCCCAGCAACAGGGCGGTATAGGCGAAGAAGGTCACCTGAGGCCGGAATCCGTTGGGGTCCGCCCCAGAGGTCTTGATTGCGTCGATCACCCCTCCCATCCCGCCTATCACGCCGCCGATGACCAGGGCCTGCATCTTGTAGGAGAACACGTTCTTGCCCAGGCTGCGAGCAGCGTCCTGGTCTTCTCTGATCGACTTCAGCACCCGCCCCCAGGGGCTTCGCACCAGCATGACCACCACGGCGGTGACCAGCGCCACCAACAGCCAGCCCACGGTGATCACCCAGAGCTGCTGGCCGGTGAACTCGAAGGTTCCTATGCCGTAGCGGTCGTGAGGCCCGTCGGGATACGGGTTCAGGTCGTAGAACGCGCCGGCGTCGAAGCTCACGCTGAGCGGCCCCCCGGTGAGGCCGATGGCATCGGTAGAGCCGATGAGAATCCGTATGATCTCCGCAGCGGCGATGGTGACCATGGCGAACATCACCGTGTTCAGGCGCAGCGTGGGAATGCCGAGCGCCACCGCAAACGCCACCGACAGCAAGAGGCCCACAACCACCCCGGCCCACAGCGACCAGCCGAAAGTGGCTACCGAGACGCTGGTGCCGTAGGCCCCCAGCAGCAAGAACCCCACTTGGCCTATGTTCAACAGGCCGGTGTAGCCGAAATGCACGTTCAAGCCGATGGCGGCCAGCGCCAATATCACCGCCTCGGGGCCGAATGCGGCCCGGGCCGCGTTGCCGAAGATGATGCTGAAGTCCATCTAATCGCCCCCGAGCGGCTTCGACCTGAAGTACACCTAGCCCACCCGCGCCTTGATGCCGAAAAGGCCCTGGGGACGGAGCAGCACCATGCCGATGAGCGCGGCCAGCGGCACCACGAACTTGAGCTCGGGTGATATCCAGAGAGTGCTCACCTCCGTGGACATGCCGATGATGAGCGATCCGACCAGAGCCCCGAAGCCGGTTCCAAATCCTCCGAGTTCCACACCGGCGAAAATCAGCAGCAGAAGCTGAAAGCCCAAGAACGGGTCGATGTCGGTGTCCAACCCCTGGAACACGCCTCCCAGCCCCGCCAGCGTCGTCCCCAGCACCCAGACCCACAGCACAACCCGGTTCACGTTGATGCCCGAGGCCTCAGCCAGGCCGGGGTTGTCCGACACGGCCCGGGTGGCTTTGCCGAAGCGGGAGAACTGGAGCACCAAACCCGCCCCCACCAGCACCGCGATGATCGCCGCCACCGTGACCACCTCTCTCGGGGTGACCGACCAGGGCCCGAACTCCCACCGCTGCTGCACCTGGAAGTCGGTGTAGGGAACGGGCTCGGGACCGAAGAAGAGCTGGATGAGCTGGCGGCCGAGCAAGGAGAGGCCGATGGTGACCACTAAGAGCTGGAAAATCCCGAGCCGTTTGCGCCGCAAAGGCCGGAACAGGCCGGTCTCCATCCCGGCGCCCAGCAGTCCGCACACCACCATGGCGGCCAGGGCGGCCAGCACCAGGTTCAGGCTGCCCCACGAGGTGTTGAAATACCAGGCGATAACCGCTCCGAACGTCACCAACTCGCCGTGGGCGAAGTTGACAAGCCCGGTGGTGCCGTAAACGAGCGACAAGCCTATGGCGCTCATGGCGATGATGAGGCCGAATTTGAGGCCGTTGAAAACAGTCTGGGCGGCCCTCTCGCCGAATGGCGTGCCCTTGGGGGCTTCGCCCACCGCGAACACGACGGCCCTGGAAGCACCCTGCAACACGGTTGCCTCGGTAGTGGACTGGTACCCATCTCGCAGACTTATGCCCTCGGGAAGGGTCTGCTCGTTCAGCGTCACCAGATAGTCGCCCGCGGCGGGCACCTCGATCGTCCAGCGCCCGTCTTGGTCGGTGGTGGCCTGGCCCACCTGATTACCCGATTGGTCGGCTGCGGTTATCTCGACACCGGCGAAGAACTGGTCGAAGCCCAGTCGGAGGGTTCCCGTCAGCACCGTCGGCTGGAACTGGTCGGGTTCGCCTTCGTTCTGGGCGAGGCCCGGAGCGGCCCACGCCACCAGCACAATGAGCGCCACCCCGACCAGCACAACCCATCTGCGCATCACCCGACACGTTAGCGGTTGGCTGTTTGGCCCCCGGCCAATGCAGCTAGGTTTCGCAGGCGCTTTGGCAGGCGGCAACAATGGTGGCGTGGGCGACATGGCAGGCGGCAATAACAGCGGCGGCGCGGGCGACTTGGAGCAGCTTCGGAGCAACTTGGCTGAGCTCGGCAACGTGATGGTGGCTTTCAGCGGGGGCGCCGACTCCTCGCTGCTGGCCTGGGTGGCCCACGACGTTCTGGGCGAGCGGGCCACGGCCGTTACCGCGGTGTCGCCTTCACTGGCCCGCGCCGAGCGGGACGACTGCGCATTGTTGGCTGCCGAATGGGGGCTGCAATGGCGTGAAGTGCAGACCGCCGAGATGGGACAGGCCGCCTACGTGGCCAACGACGGCGACCGGTGCTACTGGTGCAAAGACGCGCTCATGGACGCGGTGACGCCTTTGGCCTCCGACCTCTCGGCCGTGGTGGCTCTGGGCGTGAACACCGACGACTTGGGAGACCACCGCCCCGGCCAGCGGGCAGCGGCCGAGCGGGGTGCGGTCTTCCCCCTGGTGGATGCCGGATTCTCCAAAGCCGATGTGCGGGAGTGGTCGCGGCGGCTGGGCTTGCGAACCTGGGACAAGCCTGCGGCCCCCTGCCTGGCCTCGCGGATACCCTACGGCACGCCGGTCACGTTGGGGGCGCTGGCGTCGGTGGGCGACGCTGAAGCCGCCCTACGGCGCTTGGGCTTCGCCGAGCTTCGGGTGCGCCACTATGGAGACCTGGCCCGCATAGAGGTGCCCGAAGCACGCCTGGCCGATGTGGTTGCCCGGCGCGCCGAGGTGGTGGACGTGATGCGCCAAGCCGGCTACCGGTACTCCACGCTGGATCTGGATGGCCTCCGCTCCGGCAATCTGAACTCCGCCCTGGGCAAGGCCGTAGACGTCGGCCTGTCACCCCCGCGCCGTTGACCGACGCCGAATTGCTCGCCGCTGAACGCCAGCTCGCCGAGTGCGCCCGGCAATTGGCCGAGGGCATCGTGCAGGCCCTGCCCGGATGGGTGGTTTCCGCGGTGGAGAGCCGACTGCCGGAAATGGAACCCGACCACCGACAAGCCGCCGAGGCCGCCGGGGAGGCAGCAGCGGCTGAGGTGGGTGGCAAGGTGGCCCGGCTGCTGGCCGCCGACATCGACGATCAGCGGGAAAATCCCATGGCCGTCTTGCGCCGGGCAGTTCGCTACCCCACCGAGGTGCTGAGCGCCGCCGGCGCAAGCCCAGTAGAGCGGGACGACTTCGCCATCGACCGGTTCCCGGACGACGTCTATAACCTGACCCCAGCGTCGTTCAGCGACATTCACCCCGATCTCCAGGCCCCGGGACTGACATGGGGGGCGGTCAAGGCTTTCTTACACCGCCGACGCCACGGCTGACCAGCACGCGGTAATCGACTTCACCCAGCCCTACCTCCCGCCCAGCGCCTCGGTCTTCCTGGCCAGAGCCTGCGCCTATCTAGAGCGGGGCAGTCGTCAGGTTGTCTCTGCGAGGTTCGCTTCGTGCAACTCGGTCCAGGGGATCAGGCTCCCTTCGGTGCGCGATTGCAGTTGGTCTCCGCCGTAGACCGCGATCAGATCGCACGGGCTCTGGTCTTGAAGGTGGGCAGCCACTCGTCGGGCAGTCTTGAGGAGGGCGGCGGAGGGGCTGGCGGCGGATTTCGCCTCCAGCAAAGTCAGGCGCTCAGGGTGCTCAACGATCAGGTCTATCTCGGTGCCGCTGCGATCGCGGTAAAACGACAGACAGCGCGGCAGACCTCGATGAGTGCGCAGCTTTGCGATTTCCGAGACAACCCAGGTCTCAAAGATCGGACCTCTCAGCGGGTGGGACACAAGCTGCTCAGGAGTGCGAATGCCCAGCAGATGGCAAACGAGCCCGGTGTCGTAGAAATGCAGCTTGGGCATCTTGACCAGGCGCTTTCTGAGGTTGGAGTAAAACGGTGGGAGCAAGAACACCACAAAGCTGGTTTCCAGAATGCTGAGCCAGGCCTTTGCCGTCGGTTGGGACACCCCGCAGTCGTCGGCCAGCGACGAGAGATTGGCCAGTTGTGCGGTGCGACCGGCGCAGAGCTGGACAAACCGTGTGAACAATGAGAGATCGCCCACGTTGCGCAGCGTTCGCACGTCGCGCTCTAGGTAGGTGGCGATATACGAGTCGATCCAGTCGACTGGATCGAGACCGCGGTCGTAAATGCGGGGATAGCCCCCGGTGATGAGAGCCTCCTCCAGGGTCTGGGGGTAGCGGGAAAAGCGGATCGCCTCGCCGCGGCTGAGCGGCAGCAGATGATGCACAGCGGTGCGGCCGGCCAACGACTGATTGACCGACTCAAGCAGAGAGAAATGCTGCGAACCGGTGAGGATCCAGCGTCCGGGTGCCGGATCGGCGTCGATGAGGCCCTGGAGATACGACGGCAGGTCGGGTGCCCTCTGCACTTCGTCGACGACTGCCCCTTTTGGGTACTGGGCCAGAAAAGCCCTGGGATCATCGGCCGCGAACGAGCGAACATCGGTCGCTTCCAGGCTGACGTAGGGATGTTCGGAAAATACCGCTCGGCAAAGAGTGGTCTTCCCGCTCTGGCGTGGACCCGTGAGCGTGATTGCCGGCGCACTCCGTGCCGCCAGCTCCAATCTCGGAGCCAAATCCCTGTCGATCATCATGGCCCCAAGTCTAGACAAGCACGGCTGATCCAAAATCCAATTTTGAAATAGCCGCAAACCCCGCTGGGATCGCGGTAATCATCTAATGAGGCCGCATTGGCGGGCTCGGTGGATGGTGACTTCGAAGAGGCGGGTGGTGGCGGCGTCGATCATCAGGCCCTTGTAGTTGGCCGCGCCTAGTCCCTGGGCCTCGGCTTGGGCGACGGCGTCGATCACCCCTTGGGCCTCGGCGATCTCCTCGGGGGTTGGGGCGAACACACGGTTGGCCACCTCGATCTGGCTGGGGTGGATGCACCACTTGCCCACGCCGCCGAGCATCGAGAACGTGGCTGCGCTCTTCTCATAGCCCTCCGGGTTGGCGAAGTTGGCGTACGGCCCGTCGATGGCGTCGATGCCCGCGGCCCGGCAGGCCACGACCATGCGGGTGCGGGCGTAGTGCCACACATCGCCCGGATAGCGCAAGGCGGCGTCGCCGTCGGTCACCCCGATGTGGCCCAGGCGCATTCCCTGGCTGGCCGACAAATCGCCCACCCCCAGCGTGAGAGCCTCCAGGCGAGGGCTGCACCGGGCGATCTCGTCCACCGTCTGAATCGCCTCCACCTCCTCCACCAGGCACTCGATGCCGATCCGGCCCACCTCGAGGCCCAGCTTGAGCTCGAGCTGGGTCAACATGTCGTCCACGAACCACACCTCGCGGGGGCCCTTGATCTTGGGCACCATGATCACGTCGATGCTGGCTCCGGCGCCGGTGACCACCTCGGCGATGTCGTCGTGACACCACTCGGTGTGAACGCCGTTGATGCGGTAGGAGCGGATCTTTTTCCCCCAGTCGAGCTCGTTGAGCCCGGCGATGATGTTCTGGCGGGCGCCCACCTTGGCCGACGGGGCCACCGCGTCCTCAAGGTCCAAGAACACCATGTCCGCATCGCTCTGCGCCGCCTTGGCGATCATCTTCTCGGAGTGCCCCGGAGTGGACAGCTCCGAGCGCCGCACCCGCACCGGCATCTTGCGTTCATAACTGCTCATTAGACCTCCCTGGTCTCGGTTTCGGTTTCGGGAATGGCCGCCCCCCAGTGGCTGCGGCGCTTGATGAGCACCAGGCGCTCCAACTCGCACACCACCTCGCCGTGCTGGTTGCACCCCCAGTGCTTGAACCGCACGATACCGGCGTCGTCGCGGTCGGGGGCATCGGCGGTATCCAACACCTCGGTGTAGGCGGTGATGGTGTCTCCGTGGTGTACCGGTTTGGAGAACCGCACCGCGTCGAGCCCGAGCTCGCCCAAGGCGTTCTCGGCGGTGTCCTGGCTGGAGAGCCCCACCGTCATCGACCCGGTGATGAGCCCGAACACGAGGCGGCCGTCGCCCAGGGGGGAGCCGGCCAATATCTCTTCGTTCCAATGCGTCTGCGCGGTGTTCATCACCTGCTTGGAGATGTAGTTGTTCTCCACCTCGTCGATGGTGGCCGAGCGGGCGTGGCGCATCCGCTGGCCCACCGCGAAGTCCTCGAAGTAGTTGTTCGAGCCGGTTAGAGAGGACAGATCGCTCATAGTCTTGTTCTAGCGCAGCGGGGATGGGGGGAGCAGGTGGTCGGAGATGATCCGCTGCATGATCTCGCTGGTTCCCTCGAAGATCTTGGTGAGCCGGGCGTCGCGCCAGTAGCGCTCGATGGGGAAGTCTGTGGTGTAGCCCGCGCCGCCGTGGATCTGGAGCGCCTCTGAGGTGACCTTCTCCGACATCTCGGCGGCCAGATACTTCACCATCGCCCCGCCCATGTCGGACTTCTCTCCCGCGTCGGCATTGGCGGCAATCTGGTACATCAGTGCCCGGCAGGCCTCGACCTCCGAGGCCATTTTGGCGATCTTGAAGCGGGTCACCTGGAAGTCGCCGATGGGTCGTCCGAACTGCTCTCTTTGCTGGGCGTAGGCAATCGAGTCCTCCAGCGCCCCCCGGGCCAGGCCGATCGACCGGGCCGCAGTGTGGATGCGGGGCGTGGTCATGGCCGCCGCGGTCTGCCTGAAGCCGATGTCGTCGGCCGTTTCGGCCTTCTGGTAGCCGATGAGGCAGTCGTCGGGCACGAAGCATTCGTCGAACGACAGCTCGAAGGTGCGCCAGCCGTGATAGCCGATTTTTCTGATGGGGCTGCCCGACACCCCTTCGGGGAATGCTCCCGGCGCCTTGTGGACAGCGAACTGGCGGATCCCGGAGTGGCGGTTGTCGGGGTCGTAGGGCTTGTTGCGGGCCACCACCAGGATGCAGTCGGCCTGGTCGGCGAAGGTACACCACATCTTCTGGCCGTTGAGCAGCCACCCGCCCTCGGTTTTGTCGGCCCGGGTGCGGATCGAGGCGATGTCGGAGCCGGCGCCGGGCTCCGACATGGCGAAACAGCCCAGCCAATCGCCCTTGGCGGCCAGCGGTAGGTACTTCTCACGCTGGGCAGGATCCAACGAGAGGGCGATCCCGGCGCGGGCGATGATGCTGGCCACGCTCATCCAGGCCCGGGAGAGCTCCTCGGTTATGAGCGCGTACTCGAACACGCCGAGGCCGAGGCCCCCGTAGTGCTCCGGCACCATGACCCCGAAGAACCCCAGCTCCCCCATCTCGGCGCGCAGCTCCTCGGGGATGAGGCCGTGCTCGGGGTCGAGGCGGTTGGCGATGGGCAGCACCCGGCTCATGGCGAAGTCGCGGGCCATCTCCTGGATCGCCACCCGCTCGTCGGTGCGGTAGGGCACCGGGATCGGGGGACGCGGGTCCACCAGAGTGCGGGGCATCCTCAGCCGCCCTTTGGGGGGCGCCTTTTGGCCACCAGGTTGGTGCGCTGGTAGTCGACCACCAGCTCACCGTGTTGGTTGTGGGCCTCGGTGTGCCAGGTGACGATCCCGGTGTGGGGCCGGGTCTTCGACTCGCGGGCCTCGACCGCCTTGGAGGAGGCCGTGAGCGTGTCGCCCGGATGCACCGGGCGGTGGAATCTCACGTTCTCCATGCCCAGAAAGGGGCCGCCGATCTCGCTCAGATCCTCCACCGAGAGTCCGACCACCGTACACAGCACCAGCATCGGGTTGACCACCACGTCGGGATGGCCGTGCGCCTTGGCGAACTCGGCGTTGAGGTGCATCGGATTCCAGTTGCACGTCGCCGTGGAGAACAGCGCGTTGTCGCCGGCGGTGATCGTGCGGCCCCAGTGGTGGGCGAACTCCCGCCCCTCGGGAAAGTCCTCGAACTGGTGGCCGTGGACAACTACCGGGAAGCTGTCGAAATCAGGCTCGCCCATCACCGCCCGACGCTAACAACCAAGCCCCACAACAACAAGCAACCACCATGAACCTCACCGCCCATCCTCTTGACAGGGGGTGATTCGCGGTCAAGGATGGGCCGGTGACTGTTGAGGGTGTTGCCGCGCTGGGAGCTTTTCACAACAGGATCGTCGAGGTGGCCAGAACCTTCTCGGATGCCGAGTGGATAGCCCCTTCGGCCTGTCCGGGGTGGCGGGTGCGGGATGTGATTGCCCATATCGGAGCGGGTGCCCGCAGCGTGATCGACCCGCTGCCGGTGCCCGAGGACAGGCAGCCGCTGCCCGCCAACCGGGAGCGGGAGCATGATGTGCATGTGGACATCCGCCGAAGCTGGACGGTAGCGGAGGTGGTGGACGAGTTCGAGCGGTTCGGCGCCGAGCGGCTGGAGCGCCTGCCGGGGCTTCAGGAGGAGCCGCTGGCCTCCACCGAGATCGAGATACCGGGGCTG
>JAJDTA010000030.1 GCA_022827405.1 Acidimicrobiia bacterium | reverse complement strand
CCCCAAACTAGTGCGGCTATGCTGGGTCATTATCCCCCCGTACCTGGTCTTGTACTCGATTGGATGGGCATCGCGTTTGATTGAGCGGGTTAGGGCGTGAAGCACCACAACCCCCCCCATACAACCCCGGAGCCACCACGGGGGGCCGCTCGGGAATACCTGGAAAAAGAGCGGCAACGCACAGAGGCCGCCGCCCGCTTCCAAGCCGCCGCCCGCTCCCGAGCCGCCGCCGACAAGAGAGCCAAGAAAACCGCGGAAAAACAGCTCTTGACACCCTTCTGGCTATTCGCAGCGGTGATTCTCGCTCAAGACCTTATTCTGGCAAGGTTCATTGGCAGGTGGCCAGCGCTGCTCGTTGGCCTGTTTGTCTTTCTTGTCGTTTTTCCATATGTGCGGCGGGCCTACAGGAACTACCGGCGGCGACACGACAACCATGAGGGGATCGAATGATAGGCGTTTCTGTTTTCTTGAGGAAACCGGCCACAGCTAACGCACGGCAAGCTCTATTGGTGTTCGAGACCAAAGGTGAGCAAGACATGGCGCATGTAGAAGCTAATTTGGAAATGGGCGAAGTTATAACCGATGGTGCTGTAAGAGGCTATCGATTGTCATTCTGCAATGAGCCGGGGAAGCAAATAGCAGGAGATGGGGCGGAAAAGCTCTCTGAAAAGCTCGCTGAAAGAGAAAGAGATAGCAAGAACAGGCGCCAAACCAGGCCCAGAACAAATCCAAATCCCAGGGGGGAGTATGTACGCCGAGCGGTGGAAGTGTGGATAGACGAGCTGTGTAGGCTGGCCGAAGATAGCGATTCCGCTCGCGGTTACAGCTCTGATTCTGTCATCGATTCTGTTTCTGCTCCCGCCCCCGTATCCGGGTTGTTAACAAGCGCCGGTGACGGGTACATAGTGGTTTCTTGGTCTGCTTCGGCTACGACGCCCGCCGCCGGGTTCGGCTATCGGGTGCAATGGAAGCTCACGACCCAAACGTGGGGTGACGCCGCGGCGGGGTCCGAGGACTTGGACCACGGCTCGGACCTAGCCACATCGCACACCATCACCGGGCTGGCCAACGGCTCGGCCTATGACGTGCGGGTGGCCGCGGTCAACGCCAACGGCCTCTCAACGTGGGTCACCGTCACCGCCACCCCGACCGCCCCGGCCCCCGATCCGGCGTCGGGCCTGTCGCTGGCCGCGGGTGACGGGGAGATCGCGGTGTCGTGGACCGCTTCGGCCACGATGCCAGAGGCCGGTTTCGGCTATCGGGTGCAATGGAAGCTGGCCTCTCAGACGTGGGATCAGGCCTCAGCCCAAACCGAGGATTTGGAGCACGGCTCGGGCCTTGCCACGTCGTACACGATCACCGGGCTTGTGAACGGCTCGGCCTATGACGTGCGGGTGGCGGCGTTCAACGAGCACGGCTATTCGGGATGGATCACCGGCCAGGCGACCCCCGCCGCTTCGGGCTATAGGGCACCGGCGAGCCTGGTGGCCACCGTGAGGGGCTACGCGGCCGAGACGCACCAGGGCCAGGCCCACGTCGACCGCTGGAACGGTGCTTTGGAGGGAATGTGCGTTGAGGACTTTCCCGGCGTGTCCGCTATGACCTCGGCCCAGGCCCAGGGCCACGCCGACGCCTATTCCAGCTCGCGGTGGGATCCCGTGGTTGCCGAGCTGAAAAAGGCCGAGGCCGCCAAGTGCACCATCGCCCCGAAGCCCAAGCCGAAGGCGTCGGCCCCCGATCCGGCTTCGGCCCTGTCGCTTGCGGCCGGTGACAAGCAGATCGCGGTTTCGTGGTCGGCGTCGGCGACGGCGGCCGCCGCGGGTTTCGGCTACCGGGTGCAGTGGAAGCCAGCCGCCGACGCGTGGGGCGACGCGTCGGCCAAGAGCACCGATTTGGCCCACGGCTCGAACCTGGCCACAGCCCACACCATCACCGCCCTTTCCAACGGGACGGCCTATGACGTGCGCGTGGCCGCCTACAACGCCAACGGCGTCTCAACATGGATCGACGCCACCGCCACCCCCGCAAAGCCGAAGGCGGCGGCCCCCGATCCGGCGTCGGCCCTGTCGCTTGCGGCCGGTGACAAGCAGATCGCGGTTTCCTGGTCGGCGTCGGCCACGGCGGCCGCCGCGGGGTTCGGCTACCGGGTGCAGTGGAAGCCCGCCGCCGACGCGTGGGGCGACGCCACCGCCAAGAGCACCGATTTGGCCCACGGCTCGAACCTGGCCACAGCCCACACCATCGGCGCCCTTTCCAACGGGACGGCCTATGACGTGCGCGTGGCCGCCTACAACGCCAACGGCGTCTCAACATGGATCGACGCCACCGCCACCCCCGCCAAGCCGAAGCCCAAGCCCAACGCCGCCCCGGCCAAGCCGGTGAAGGTGGCCGCGGACTGCGAGACCTCGGGCACAGGCGCTGTGCTGACGATCACATGGTCAGCCCCGGCCAGCTCCCCCGCCGAGATCACCGGCTACGGCTGGGTGGCGTTCCCAAACACCGCGCTCAACAGCAAACGCGGCACCGTCAAAGCCTCAGAGGGCGACCAGAACGGAAACTACACCGTCACATCCCCAGCCGACCCCGGCAAGCGCTACAGCGTGGCCGTCTACTCCGCATCGGCCAAAAACAGATCGAACTACACCCTCAGCGTCAGAGCCCAATGCCCGAGCTGAGCCCAACCCCCCCACAAACAGCCCTGTAGCCCCGCCGGGGCCGCTCAGGGCGTCGTGGGGCCGCTGTAGCCGCCCTGGCGGCGCTCGGGCCGCTGTGGGGCCGCTGTAGCCCCGATGGGGGCGCTCAGGGCGCTGTGGGGCCGCTGTGGTGGCGCTGGGGGCGCTCAGGGCGCTGTCGCGAGGCGTGGGAGTCCGGCGGCTGGCAATGGCCCCCCGACCGCCGCCGCCAATTCGGCCGCTGGGAAGCCAACCTGACCCCAACCCGCGACTGCGTGAACCGCAGCAAAGGCGCTAGCGACCCCGCCGAATGGGCCGGAACCGTCAAAACCGGAACCTGCCAAGGCCTGGCCGCCACCGCCGCGACGGCTCCTAACCCCCCTTTTTTGCCCGCGCCTTTGGTGACGCCGTAACCTCCCCGGCAGTCACAGAGCCCGCATGGAGCCAAACGGCTTCCAGCGGTCAGACCTCAAGGCGGACTTGGCGATTTGCTTGGCCTCCCTTCGGGTCTGACCGCGGTGCTCTGTGACGGAACGCTTATAAGTCCGTCCCGAGGGGAGCCACCAAGATGGCTGTGGTGGCTCTCAGCTCCCCCGAGGCCCGCTGTGGCCGCGGTGGTGGCGCTGGGGGCTCCCAGGGCGCTGGGTCCGGGCGGCGTGGCGGCCCGATTCAAGGTGTATGGTGGGGGGCATGGTCTTACAAAACCCCCCACGACGATACAGCCCCGGTCGCCCCCAAAAACAGGCTGAGCGCCCGGCGGCTCGTGTTCTGGGTCGGGTTTTGCACGTTATGTTGGTCTGCTTTTGGCCAATTCGTGTTCGCCCCGTGGTTTGTGGATGCGTCGAACATCAATGCGGACCCCGGACTGGTAAAGCTGGGGTGGATGGTTTTCGCTCTGCTGCTGCTGATTGCATGGGCACTGGTTAGGGCTGCTGGCGCTGTAGGCCCGCCCCGGCAGGCGCTCTCTCGGTCGCTGTGGGCGCCCTCGGGTGTATGGTGGGGGGCATGGTCTTACAAAACCCCCCACCACATGAATCACCCCGGGTTCGGTGGAGGCTCTGTTCCTTGAGAGGATGGAGCAATGCCAAGGTCTTGGTTAGGGCCGTGTGGGTGGCCCTGCTGTACCCCCACGACGATACAGCCTTGGATGTTGTCAAAATGAGCTGGCGCACCGCCAAGGTCTTGGGCTTGCTCGTGCGGGTTGCCTGGAGTTTTCTCATTATCTACCTCACCATCTCTGTGTTCGCCCCGTGGTTCGCTGGCCTGCTGACCTGATTCTTTCCAGCGGCCGCCTGCGCCGCGGCAACTCCTAGCCATCCCCGATACCCGGTGGTGCGGCGCTGAGCGCCGTACCGGCTCCCGGTTCCCGCTTTTGTTGCTCGCGCCCTTTGCGCTGCCGTAGCCGCCCCCGGCCGCTGTGGTGGCTCTCAGCTCCCCCGAGGCCCGCTGTGGCCGCTGTGGTGGCTCTCAGCTCCCCCGAGGCCCGCTGTGGCCGCTGTGGTGGCGCTGGGGGCTCCCAGGGCGCTGGGTCCGGGCGGCGTGGCGGCCCGATTCAAGGTGTATGGTGGGGGGCATGTCTTACCAGAACCCCCCACCACACCCTGGCGATGATACAGCCTCGGCCGCCCCCAAAAACAGGCTGAGCGCCCGGATGCGGTTCGCTCTTTTGTCCGGGCTTTGTTGGGTGGGTTGGGCATCTTTGGGGCGATTCGTGTTCGCCCCGTGGTTTGTGGATGTGCTGGATATCAACGCGGACCTTGACTTGGTGGGGCTGGGGTGGATGGGTGTTACTTCGCTACTAGCGTTTGCATGGGCATTGATTGGGAGGGTTAGGGTGCGCTCAGCACCGGCTGGCTGAGCTGCCCCGGTTGTTTTTGGTCTAGCGGCTGGTGCGGCGCTGAGCGCCGTACTGGCTCCCGGTTCCCGCTTTTGTTGCTCGCTCCTGCCCGCCCAGGCCTACGCCCCAGCCGACGCCGAAGCCGTGCGGCTTCCTATCCCACCGACACGGGGCAACCGGGCCTTGCCACTACACGCTCAGGAAGTGCAACGGGGTCTGGACCGACCACGATGCCTACTGCGCGGTAGTCCAAACCGATTGCAAGCCGGGGGCGGGCGAACACCGCCGCGCCAGCACGAACACCTGCCACCATCGATTCCGCTGCTCGTCGCCCATTCGCTCGAAGGCCGAAAATCCCTGGGCAATAGCCGCTCCACCCACCCACGAGCCTCATATGGGTCAGGAACCGACTCAAGGAAGGACAAGCTGAGGGGAGTTCGCGGCGAGGAGCCGGATTTCGAAAAGATCTTGTCTAGCTTGTATCCAGAAGCGGGAAACGGCCCCGGCGGTGGGGGGAGCTGCTTAACCTCTGTGACCTTTCCCCCGTGCAGGTAGACGGAGAGTCGCCGTCCGCTCATCTATCGCTAGAGGCTAGAGGCGTAGAAAGAGAAGCCATGGAACTCAAGGGGTCTCACGCAGGCCGTGAGGGTTCTTTGGTCTCTTCGGCAAGACTGGTGGGGAGGTAGTGGAAGCCGCGGCCTTTTCTCTGCTTTCGGCTCTGGGTCAGGTGCCCATCTCGTGCCAGTTCGGTGAGGAGCCTTCCAACATAGGGTTTGGAGAGGCGGATGAGGTCTGCCGCCTCCGTGGAGGAGATCCTTCCTCTCTTTTGCGCCCAGTCGAGGATCAGCGCCTCTCGGCTGTCGGATGTGTCGAGGTGGACCAGCCGCTGGCTCAGTGCTTTGCGGCTGTTCTCCGACAATCGGTAGGCGGGCGGTTGGTCTGCTGGGACACCTTCCACGAGGGCGATTATCGGGTGTCCGCTGCTGGTGGTGGCCATCGCGTTCGACAGCGCGAACACTGACTCTGCCGGGGAGCGCTGCAAGGTGGTGGCCACGGTGTTGGCATCGGCCCAGCCGTGTCGGATCATGTGCTCGACGATCAACAAGAGGTCGACGTCGGAGCGCGAGGGCTGCGGCTCGATGGCGTCGACGAAGCCGACCATGGCGCTGTCGGGCTCTCCGCCGAACAGCGTGACGCGGACATAGGGTCCCTCGATCTCAGAGAAAGCTGGCGGCGGTCTGCCTATGACCAGCATGTCCGCGGTCATGCGGTCCACGCCTATACCCTCGCGCTCAGCGAGATGCAGCATCGCCATCGCTTCGGCCAGGCTGCGGTTTCTTGGCTCCGGCGGGTGGGTGATGATGTTCTCCGGGGTTACCCCGCCGATGAATCCGCCTGGTGACGTGACGCTCAGCTGATTGCCTACGTGCTCGACCGTCGTGGGTTGGTGAGCGTGCCAGTCGCGGTGGGCGACGCCGTTCACGATCGCCTCGCGAGCAGCACGGGAGGGAAGGTAGAGCACCTGCCGGTGGGAGAAGCCCGATGCCACGTGCTCAGTCCGGTTCGCTGCTTGGCACAGTTGCTCGACGCGGGCGATCTGGATCAGCAAGGGGCCGGTGCCGCCGTAGCGGTTGATGCTGTCGCCTCCCGGGACTTCGCGTCGGATGTAGTCGATGCCTATATCTGGGGTCTCCACGAGGAGCAGGGAGCCCGCGTTGGTGAGCCGGCCTTGGCCGTCGACCAGGCCGAGCCGCCGGACCAGGTCTTCGTCGCCGGCGCGGGCCAGGTCAGTCGCATCAGCCCTTTCGCCCTCGCGCAGGTAGCTGCGGGCCGCCTCCAGCGCTGCCGGGCTAACGTCGCCCAAGGTGTGGCCAGAGGGCAGAACCGACCAGTCGAATTTCCTAAGCCGCATCTGCCTGTCATGCCATGTGGCCGGGTCGACTTCGACGCAGTTGTGGTCCACACGCCACCGGATCTTCCCCTGGTAGCGGATCGGCTCAATAGCCGGGGGAGCGGTCACCAGCAGCAGCCGGGTCTGGTCCGTCCGCAGCACCTTGACGACGACGGTGAGCATCCGATCGGTCAGCTGGTAGATGCGGTGGCGAAGCCATTCCGGGTCGAGGTAGGTACCGATCGCCAAGCCGTCGTCGGCGACTCCCAGGATCACCGCCCCTCCTCCAGGCGTGTTGGATAAGCACGCCATCTCGCCGGCGAGGTATCCGGCGGCAACTTCGTTCTCGCGGTTGCCCGCCAGTACCTTTCCCCCCGGTCCTCGGCGTCCCGGCTCTTCTTTGAAGTCCACTTGAGCGGTCTCGATCCGGTCGGGGGATTCCCCCTGCTCCCATCGGGACAGCGCATACCTGACCTGCTGTTCGAGCGGGTCAGGTCCCAACAAGCCAATTGCCATGCCCCGACCTCCTTGCGGGATTCAATTTCCAAGCCTGAAATGTAACTCTTTTGCAGGCTACATCCGTGAGATTCGTTTTCCAATCCTAAAATATAACTTCCTTGCAGATCACGTCGCGGAGGCTCGTTTTCGTGGTCCAAAATATAACTTGCGGCCGCAGGGTTGGCACTTAGCAAGTGGTGATCCCTGGGTTTGGTGGAGGCGTTGTAGTGGGTTCACGCTGCCGGTGATTGCTAGAGCTTGCCGGGGCTTCTTGTGGCTGACGACATCTATCGGATCTCCGAACTGGACGGCGGCGGGTGTATAGTTCCCTGAACAACCGTGAAGTGGGTCCGGCGAGGCCCGTACGGACATGGAGGAAACCGAGTTTGGCTGAACGCGAGCGCCGTCGAACGCCCCCCTATGGGGGCGTTTTCGCTGCCCGTACCCGGGTGATGGAAGCCGAGGACATCAAGCGGGCCACATGGCGCATGGCCCACGAGATCATCGAGCGCAATCAGGGCCTCGAAGGCGTAGTGCTCGTGGGTTTGCAGACCGGAGGGGTGTGGCTGGCCGCAGACATCGCCAGCGCCCTCAATGAGATCGAAGGGGTCGAGCCTCCCTTGGGCACCCTGGACGTGGCCTTCCATCGCGACGACATCGGCTTGCGCCCATTGCTGCCGGAGGCGCCCACCAATATCCCGTTCAACCTCGACGGCCAGGCAGTGGTGATCGTCGACGACGTGCTGTACACCGGCCGGACCATCCGGGCCGCGCTCGACGCGCTGAACAGCTACGGAAGGCCGCGGACGGTGCAGTTGGCGGTGATGGTGGACCGAGGTCATCGGGAACTGCCCATCCGCCCCGACTTCGTGGGCAAGAACCTGCCCACCCGCCGCGACGAGATGGTGGATGCCCACCGCGACGGCATCGACCTCGGAGAGATTGTCAAATGAAGCACCTTCTCTCGATCAACGATCTCGGTGCTGAGGGCATCGATGAGGTGTGCCGGCTGGCCGACCACTTCACCGAGGTGTCGCAGCGGCCCATTCCCAAGGTTCCCGCCCTGCGGGGCAAGACGGTGGCCATGCTGTTCTATGAGGACTCCACTCGGACCCGGCTCTCGTTCGAGGTGGCGGCTCGGCGCCTCTCCGCCGACGTCATGGGCTTCAGCGTGTCGGCCTCATCGGTCAACAAGGGGGAGTCGGTGCGCGACACCGTGGCCACCGTTTCGGCCATGGGTCCCGATGCCATCGTCGTTCGCCACCGGTCGGCGGGAGTGCCCCAGCAGACCGCGGCCTGGACCCATGCCAGCGTGATCAACGCGGGGGACGGCTGGCATGAGCACCCCACCCAGGCGTTGCTCGATTGCTACACCATCCGCGATCGGCTGGGATCGGTGGCCGGTCGGCGCATTGTCATCGTGGGCGATATCAAACACTCCCGGGTGGCCCGCTCCTGCGTGATGGCGTTCACCGCGCTGGGGGCGAAGGTCACGCTGGTGGCGCCTCCTACCCTGTTGCCTCCGGAGGTGGGTTCGTGGCCGGTGGACATCAGCTTCAGCCTCGACGCCGTGCTCAGCGACTGCGACGTGGTGTACGGGCTGCGGGTGCAGAAAGAGCGCCAGTCTGAGGCCCTGCTGCCTTCGCTGCGGGAGTACACCGCCCAGTGGGGGCTCACGGTGGCTCGAGCCGCCCGTCTGCATCCCGACGCGCTGGTTATGCACCCTGGCCCGGTGAACCGGGGTGTGGAGATCGCCCCCGAGGTGCTGGACCAGCCCAATGCCACCCTCAATGAGCAGGTGCGTCACGGCGTGGCGGTGCGGATGGCCGTCCTCTATCTGCTGTTGGCCGCCGATCCTGATCTGCGCCCCGAGGGGGCCGGCACATGAGCCCCGGAGGAATACCCCGATGAGCACCGAAGAGAAACCCCAATGAGCCCCGAAGGCAAACCCAAATGAGCACAGTGATCAAGGGCGGAGTGGTCATCGACCAGACCGGAGAGCGCAATGCTGATGTGGTGGTGGAAGACGGGCGGGTTGTCGCGGTCGGTCCCGATCTGTCTGGTGATGAGGTCTTGGACGCTTCGGGCTGCGTGGTGGCCCCCGGCTTCGTGGATATCCACGCCCATCTGCGCCAGCCCGGCGCCGAGGAGGCCGAGACCATTGAGACCGGGAGTTGGGCCGCGGTACGGGGCGGGTACAGCGCGGTGGTGGCCATGCCCAACACCAACCCGCCCATCGACTGCGCCGCCGTGGTCCAGGAGGTGCTGGCGCTGGGGCGCCTGGCTCCGTGCGACGTGTACACCTCTGGGGCCATCACCGTTGGCCGCAAAGGCGAGCAACTGGCCCCCATGGCCGAGATGGCCGCGCTGGGGGTGCGGCTGTTTACCGACGACGGCAACGGGGTCCAAGAGGCCGGGCTCATGCGCCGGGCCATGGAATACGCCGCGGGGCTGGGAGTGGTGCTGGCTCAGCACTGCGAAGTCGATTCCCTGGCCGCGGGGGGCCACATGCACGAAGGTGAGTGGTCCAGCCGCCTGGGCATTCCCGGTGTGCCTGCCGAGGCCGAGGAGCTCATGGTCATGCGGGACATCGCCCTCAGCCGCTTCACCGGCGCCCCCATCCACTTCCAACACCTGTCCACCCGGGGCTCCATCGCCATGGTGCGGGCCGCCCGTGAGGCCGGGTTGGAGGTAACCGCCGAGGCCGCCACCCACCATTTCACCCTCACCGACGAGGCTTGCGCCTCCTACGATCCGGTGTTCAAGGTCAACCCGCCCTTGCGCCCGGCAGATGATCGAGACGCGGTGCGCGAGGGCCTGTCCGACGGGGCCGTTGATGCCATCGCCACCGACCACGCCCCCCATTCTCCTGACACCAAGGAGATGCCCTTCGACCAGGCGCCACCGGGAATGCTCGGTTTGGAGACTGCCTTGGCTTTGGCGCTCACCGAGCTCAACTTGCCCTTGGCCGAGGTGGTGGGGCTGCTCACCTGGCAACCCGCGGCCATCGCCGGTCTGAAGGGAGTACACGGGGCGCCGATCGCCCCCGGCGGGCCGGCCAACCTGTGCGTGTTCGACCCCAACGAGACCTGGACTGTCGATCCCGACGCCCTGGCCAGCCGCTCCCGCAACACCCCTTACGCCGGACGCCAAGTGCGCGGCCGGGTTCGCCACACCATTGTCGGCGGTCGCCCGGTGCTGGTCGACCAGGAGATGCGGCCATGACCCGGCCGGTGCGGGCATCGGCTTTGGAGGCCACGCCATGATCCGCGAGGCGGCACTGGTTCTCAGCGACGGGGAGGTGTTCGAGGGAGAGGCCATAGGCGCGGAGGTGCCCAGCGGTATCACCTCGGGAGAGGTGGTGTTCAACACCGTGCTCACCGGCTATCAGGAGGTGATCACCGATCCTTCCTACGCGGGACAGATCATCACCTTCACCTATCCCCACATCGGCAACTACGGCGTCACCCCGGACGACCACGAGAGCCGCCGCCAGTTCTGTCGCGGCGTGATTGTGCGGGACATGGCCCGCCGCCGCTCCAACTGGCGCTCCACCGGCGACCTGGAGGCCTTCCTAGTCGAACAGGGCATCGCCGGGCTGGCCGGGGTGGACACCCGGCGGCTAACCACCCACATCCGCGACGCTGGGGCCATGCCGGGGGCCTTCGGGATCGCGGCCGAGCCCGACCTGCGGGCCGCGGCGGTGGCCGAGCCCGGCACCGACGGAGTGGACTTGGTGGCCACGGTGACCCGGTCTGAGCCCGAGAACTTCTCCAGCACCCGGGACGACGGCCGTCCCCCCCGCCGGGTGGTGGCCCTTGACTACGGGCTGAAGGCCACCATCGTCCGCCACTTGCAAACCATCGCCGAAGTGGAGGTGGTGCCGGCTGGCACCGCGGCTGCCGACATATTGGCCCGGCAGCCCGACGGGGTGTTCTTGTCCAACGGGCCCGGCGACCCCGAGGCGGTGGTCGGCGCGACCGACACCATCGCCGCCCTGTTGGGCGAAGTCCCGATCTTCGGCATCTGTCTGGGCCACCAACTCCTGGCCGCCACTCTGGGAGGGGAGATCGAAAAGCTCCCCTTTGGCCACCACGGTGGCAACCACCCGGTACGCAACCTGGCCACCGGCGCGGTGGAGATCACCAGCCAGAACCACAACTTCTGCGTGGCTGACAGCTCCATTCCCGGGGCCGACATCACCCACATCAACCTCAACGACCACACCGTGGAGGGCCTGCGCTGCCGGGACCTGCCCGCGTTCAGCGTGCAATACCATCCCGAAGCCGGCCCCGGCCCCCACGACTCCCGCTACCTCTTCAAACTCTTCGACGAACTCATGGCAGGGGGCAACCATGCCTAAGCGGACCGACATCGAGTCGATCCTGCTCATCGGCTCGGGCCCCATCGTGATCGGCCAGGCCTGCGAGTTCGACTACTCCGGCACCCAGGCTTGCCGGGTGCTGCGGGAAGAGGGCTACCGGGTGGTGCTGGCCAACTCCAATCCGGCCACCATCATGACCGACCCCGAGTTTGCCGACGCCACCTATGTGGAGCCGCTCAGCGCCGAGGTGCTCACCAGCATCATCCAGCGGGAGCAGCCCGACGTGCTGCTCCCCACTCTGGGCGGCCAGACCGCGCTGAACCTGGCCATGGAGCTGATCGAGTCGGGAGTGGTTGACAAGTACGGGGTGGAGGTGATCGGGGCCAACCAAGACGCCATCTCCACCGCCGAGGACCGGGCCAAGTTCCGCCAGGCCATGATCGACATCGGCCTGCCCGTGCCTCCCTCGGCCACTGCCCACACCCTGGATGAGGCGATGGAGATCATGGAGCGCATCGGGCTGCCGGTGATCATCCGCCCGGCCTACATCCTGGGCGGCACCGGCACCGGCATCGCCCACACTCCCGAGCAGGGCTGGGAGATGGCGGCCCACGGCTTGGCGGCCAGTCCTATAAGCGAGATCCTCATCGAGCAGTCGATCGCCGGCTGGAAGGAGTACGAGCTGGAGGTGATGCGCGACCGGGCCGACAACTGCGTGGTGGTGTGCACCATCGAGAACCTCGACCCCATGGGGGTCCACACCGGCGACTCCATCACTGTTGCCCCGGCCCAGACCCTGTCGGATGTGGAGTACCAGGTGCTGCGGGATGCAGCCTTCGCCTGCATCCGCCGGGTGGGAGTGGAAACCGGCGGCTCCAACATCCAGTTTGCGGTCAACCCCGATAACGGCGACTTCGTAGTCATCGAGATGAACCCCCGGGTGTCGCGGTCATCGGCGTTGGCCTCCAAGGCCACCGGGTTCCCCATCGCCAAGATCGCGGCCCGTCTGGCGGTGGGCTACACCCTCGATGAGATTCCCAACGACATCACCGAGAAGACCCCGGCGTGCTTTGAGCCGGTCATCGACTACGTGGTCACCAAGGTGCCCCGGTGGGCGTTCGAGAAGTTCTCCGGGGTGTCAGGGGTGCTCAACACCCAGATGCAGTCGGTGGGGGAGGTCATGGCAATCGCCCGCACCTTCACCGAGTCGCTGCAAAAGGGGCTGCGCTCGCTGGAGCTGGGCCGCCACGGCCTCAACGCCGACCCCGCCGAGGCTGCCTACGACCCTCTGAGCGACGAGGAGCTCTTGGCCGCCGCCGCGGTGCCCACCCCTGAGCGGATCTTCCAGCTGGAAGCCCTGCTGCGTCGGGGGCGCACGGTGGACGAGCTGTTCGAGGCCACCAAGGTCGACCCGTGGTTCTGCGATCAGCTTCTCCAGATCACTGAGGAGCGGGCCGCGCTGGCCGAGGTCGGCTTCGAGGCCATGGATCCCCGAACGTGGAAGCGAGCCAAGCAGTTCGGATTCTCCGACGAGCAGCTCGGCTATCTCTGGGAGGTGCCCGCTAGCGAGGTCCGGGCCGCCCGCATCGCCGCCGGAGTGGAGGCCACGTTCAAGACGGTGGACACCTGCTCGGCCGAGTTCGAGGCCGAGACCCCGTACCACTACTCCACCTATGAGGACGTCAGCGAGGTCGAGCCCTCTGACCGGGCCAAGGTCATCATTTTGGGATCGGGCCCGAATCGGATCGGCCAGGGAATCGAGTTCGACTACTGCTGCGTGCACGCCTGCTTCGCGCTGTCGGAGGCCGGCTACGAGACCATCATGGTCAACTGCAACCCCGAGACGGTGTCCACCGACTACGACACCAGCGACCGCTTGTATTTCGAGCCGCTCACTGAAGAGGACGTCCACAATGTGATCGACGCCGAGCTCCGATCGTCGAAGATCGCGGGCGGCCCCGGCATCGCCGGGATCGTGGTGTCGCTCGGCGGCCAGACGCCGCTCAAGCTGGCCGGCGTGCTGCCGGCCGGGTTGGTGGTGGGCACCAGTCCCGACAGCATCGACTTGGCCGAGGACCGGGAGCGGTGGAATGCCCTGTGCGCCCGTCTCGACATTCCCCAGCCAGCAGGCGGCATCGCCACCACGGTGGAGGAGGCCCTCGACGTGGCCGGTCGCATCGGCTTTCCCGTACTGGTGCGGCCCTCCTATGTGCTGGGCGGTCGGGCCATGGTCATCGTCTACGCCGACGACGATCTGCGAGACGCCATGGCCGAGATGGCCGTCTCCGGTTCATTGGGCCGGGAAGGAGGGCTCTCCGCGGAGCGGCCGGTTCTGATCGACCGCTTCCTGGAAGACGCCACCGAGGTCGACGTGGACGCCATTCGGGACATGTCCGGCGAAGTGCTCATCGGTGGCGTGATGGAGCACGTGGAAGAGGCCGGGGTCCACTCCGGCGACAGCGCCTGCATGCTTCCGCCGATTCACCTCTCCGAGGCCACCGTGGCTCTGCTGGAGCGCCACGTGAAGGACATTGCCCACGCCCTGGATGTGGTCGGGCTCATCAACGTGCAATTCGCGGTCAAGCAATACGGCACCGGCGCGGCCGACCAGGTGTTCGTGCTGGAGGCCAACCCCCGGGCGTCGCGCACCGTCCCGTTTGTGGCCAAGGCCACCGGCGTGCCCCTGGTGAAGGTGGCCACCCGGGTCATGATGGGGGCCAGCCTGGCCGATCTGCGCCAGGAGGGGCTGCTGGGCCGCCGGGCCAACGGCGACCACATCTCGGTCAAGGAGGCCGTCCTGCCTTTCAGCCGCTTCCCCGAGGCCGACGCCATCTTGGGTCCGGAGATGAAGTCCACCGGCGAGGTCATGGGCATCGACCTGCGTCCCGGCCTGGCCTTCGCCAAGAGCCAGATCGCGGCCGGGGTGCCGCTCCCTGCTCACGGCATGGTGCTGATGTCGCTGGCCGACCGGGACAAGGCCGACGGAGTGGAGATGGCCGAGGTTTTCACCGGATTGGGCCTGTCGATCGCGGCCACCTCGGGCACCGCGGCCGCGCTGTCCGACGCCGGCGTACCGGTTGCTGAGGTGGTGGCCAAGGTGGGAGAGGGAGGTCCCGACGTGGTGGAATTGATCGACGGGGGCCAAGTGCAGCTGGTGGTCAACACCCCGAGGGGCCGGGGCTCTCGGGCCGACGGCGACCACATCCGCCGGGCGGCCAGTCGCAACCGGGTGCCCTTGCTGACCACCGCCTCCGCTGGATTGGCGGCCGCCGATGGCATGGCCGACTGGTCTCGCCACTCGCTGCGGGTGCGGTCGCTTCAGGAGTACCACCGAGGGGTGACCAGCGATCAGCTGGCCTTGGAGTTGTGAGCCGCTAGTGGTCAGAGGTGGGATGCCGGAGCTGGAAACCGCCATCGGCTCGGTTCGGCTGCCCAATCCGGTCATGACCGCCTCGGGCACGGTGGGCCACGGCGCCGAGCTGGCCCGCTATCTGGACTACTCCGAGCTGGGGGCGGTGGTGGTCAAGTCGCTGGCCCCCTATGAGTGGGCCGGCAATCCCCCGCCCCGGGTCCACCCCATTTCCGCGGGGATGATCAACAGCGTCGGCCTGCAAGGCCCCGGTCTGCCCCGATGGCTGGACGATGAGCTGCCGGAGCTGGCCGACAGTGGTGCCCGGGTGGTGGTGTCGATCTGGGGGCGATCCCTAGACGACTATGCCGCCGCCGCCGAGATATTGGCCCGCGCCGATCACGCCGCCTTGGTTGCGGTGGAGGTCAACGTCTCCTGTCCCAATCTGGAGGATCGAGGCCGCATGTTCTCCCATTCGGGAGCCATGACCGAGGCCGCGCTGGCCGCAACCGCAGCCTGCGGCCTTCCCCGATGGGCCAAGCTCAGCGCCACCGGCGACCTGGTGGATATTGCTGCCGCTGCGGTGCAAGGCGGCGCCGACGCCCTCACCCTTATCAACACCTTGTTGGGCATGGTCATCGATACCGAGGCCCGCCAGCCCCTGCTGGGCGGCGGCGGGGGAGGGGTGTCGGGCCGGGCCATGGGGCCGGTGGCGGTGAGGGCGGTTTACGACGTGCATGCCGCCCTGCCCGACGTGCCCATCATCGGAGTGGGCGGGGTCGCCTCGGGCGCGGATGCGGTGGAGATGCTGATGGCCGGGGCCTGTGCGGTGCAAGTAGGCACCGCCACATTCGCCGACCCCCGGGCACCGGCCAAGGTATTGCGGGAACTGGCCCGCTGGTGCGCCGCCCACGGCGTGAGTCGACTGGACGAGCTGATTGGAGCTGCCCATGAGTAAAGCAACGCGTGATTCCCGCTTGGCCATAGCCTTGGACGTGGACCATCTGGATCTGGCCTGCTTGATGGCCGATGCCGTTCACCCCTGGATGGGGGTGGCCAAGGTCGGATTCGAACTGTTTGCCACCGCTGGTCCTACAGCCATTGGGGCCATGACCGAGCGGGGATATGAGGTGTTTGCCGACCTCAAATTGGCCGACATCCCCAACACGGTGGAACGGGCGGCCGCTCAAGTGGGCCGAGCCGGGGCCCGCTGGCTGACCGTTCATGCCTTCAGCGGGGCCGATGTGCTCAAGGCCGGAGTCCAGGGTCTGGGCGAGGGCAGCGGCGGATCTGCCGAGGTTCTTGGGGTGACGATCCTGACCAGCGACGCCGACCGGTCGCGCGCCGTGCTGAAAGAGCGGGTGGCGATGGCCCGCGATGCCGGTTGCGGCGGCGTCATCTGCTCAGCCGCCGATATTGAAGTGGTCAAAGAGGTCGCGCCCGAGTTGAAGCGCGTGGTGCCCGGTATCCGTCTTCCCGACTCGAGCCATGACGATCAGGCCTCGGTGGCCACTCCTGAGGCGGCTATCGCCGCAGGGGCCTCCATATTGGTGATCGGCCGAACCGTGACCTCACCGGTCCAGGGGATGACCGTCG
>JAJDTA010000029.1 GCA_022827405.1 Acidimicrobiia bacterium | reverse complement strand
CCTCAACGGTTCCGACCCCTGGCGACAACAGCACGATCGATCCGATCCTGGAGCACCTCGACACAAAGGGGATGTCCCGTCGGGATGTGCTGCGGATGTCGGCCGTCGGCTTGGCCATGGCCGGGATCGGAGTGGCCTGCGGCAACGATGACGACGCACCCGCACCCGCCGCCACGGCGGCACCGGCCACGGCGGCGCCCACGCAGACGGTGGCCGTTGTCTCCCGCAAAGAGGGGCGGCTTGCCCACCTCATTTTGACGCCCAACCAGTACACGCGCACCATGGCCGACGCCGGCCGTCAGACCGTCGAAGTGCTGGGCATCTCGGCTTACACCGAGGGCAACACCAACCTCGACCCGGTGAACTCTGTGGACCTTGCTCGCCAGTACATCGGCAGCGGCCACAACATGATCTGGGTATCGGGCATCGATGGTTCGGAGGTCCGCCCCATCAACCAGGCGGCGACCCCAGCGGAGGCTTACCACTCGCAGATGTGGGCGGCCGGACCGTGGTTCATGCCCGTTGACACCAACGAGTTCTACACAGCGTTCTGGGATCTTCACGACCCGCCCAACATATACGGGTCGACCAAGCTGATGTGTCAGGAGATTGTGAATCGGCTCGGCTCCGCCGAGGGCAAGATATTCCACATCGCCGGCTTCCCCGGCGGGTCGCTCGCCTTCCGCCGCACTGCCGGTGTCCACCAAGCCGTGGATGAGTTCCCCACCCTCAGCATCGTCGGCGAGCTGCCCGGAAGCTGGGATCCGGTGTTAGCCCAGCAGGCGTTCCAAGACCTCGTCGGACGGCACGGCAAGCCCGACGGCGTGGCCTGCTCGAACGACGCCATGCTTACCGGCGTGCTGCCCGCCGCCGAGGGCTTGGGCTACACGCCGGGCGACGACGTGCTGTTCTGCGGTCAAGACGGCAACCCCGACATCCTGGAGAACATCCAGCGGGGCGAGGTGTTCTCGACCAACTTCCACGGCCCGCACTCCTTTGCGGTCCATCCCATTACCCGCATGTACGACACCCTGCAAGGCGTGGAGTTCGGCCCAATCGAGCGGCAGATGTGGGTCAACGGCATACACGTCACGCAAGAGAACGTGGCCGGCCTGATCAGCCGCTACTACGGCGCGGAAGACCGTCTCCCGTTCGACCCCATTCTGGCCTCGCGGGTACACAACCCCGATAGCTGGGATCCGCAGACAAGCTTGGCCGCTATCCACCTCGAGGAATACTGGGAGGGGATTGCCGACAAGCCCTCCGGTTACGAGGTCCCCTCCGACTGGGCCCAGGCCGCGGCGGGCGGGGGCATCGCCGAGACCGATGCCCTCTATGCGAGCCATTACAAAATAAAGATGGACAACTTCGACTTCACCGGAGTGCAGCTCTAGCCCATCGAAACCCGGTAGTCCACCAGCCCTTGGGGGGCTGACCTGGCCCGTCCGATACGTCGATCATTGTTGACGTGTCAGTGGTTCACGCGTAAGGTTCCACCACTCCGCTACCCGAGATGAGGGGGAATGAGCGTAGCGATGCTACGGATCGAGGGCGTCACGAAGCGCTACGACGCTCAATTGGCGCTTGACAACGTCTCCCTAACACTGGAGCCGGGAAAGGTCACGGGCCTCGTGGGCGAGAACGGGGCCGGGAAATCCACGATGCTGAACATCGTCTGTGGCATCACCAAGCCGGATCGGGGCGCGATGTTCCACAACGGGGAGCGGTTCGACCCCCATTCCTACAAGGCGGCCAATACGCTGGGCATCTGGCGGGTGTTCCAGGAGCCCGCGCTGATCGCCGGTATCCCGCTGTACGAGAACCTGTTCTTGGGCCATGAGATCGCGTTCACCAACAAGGGAGTGCTGAGCCGCACCCGTATGATCCGAGAGGCCCAGCGGGTGGTGGACGAGTTCGGCATCCATGTGGACGTCACCCGTCTCACCAGCGAGTTCAACTATTCGATTCGCCAAGCCGCCGAAGCGGTGAAAGCCACTGCCGTGCCCGACGTGTTGGGCTTGCCGCGCACCTTCGTGCTCTTCGATGAGCCCACCGCCGCGCTCAGCCATGAGGAAGTGCCCCACCTGTTGGGCATGGTCACCGAGTTGGCCACCCGCGGGCTCGGAGTGGCGTTCGTCTCCCACCGGCTGAAGGAGGTGCTGGAGGTTTGCCAGGACATCGTGGTGCTCAAAGACGGTGAGAAGGTGGAGCAGACCACCGCCGCCGACACCGACGAGGCTGCCCTCCACGCGCTCATGGTAGGACGGGTCCGCCAGGCCGACTTCCATGCCGAAGACCGCCAGGGCAGCGGGTTGCGAGAGCGCATTGTGCTGTCGGTGCGCGGTGCAGGGTGTCGCGATCGGGCGCAATACAACCGAGCTGACGCACAAAAGTTCTTGTTTCGCGACGTCAGCTTCGATCTGCGCCAAGGCGAAATTCTGGGTATTGCCGGCCTCTTGGGGTCCGGCAAGTCGTCACTGGCCCGGAGTTTGGCCGGCGCCGACCGCATGGATGAAGGGGGCATGACCCTTAACGATGCCGCGATCCACCGCACCTCCACCGTGCGGATGAAGCGCAAGGGAGTGGGCTACCTCTCGCCCGATCGCCACACCGACAGCCTTATCCAGGCCGACTCAGTTAGGTTCAACCTCTCGCTGCCCAGTGGAGATCGTGACGAATACGGATTCGTGCATTGGGGAGGCATCTGGAAGAACCGCCTGGAGCGAAGCGAGACCGAGGACGCCATCGGCAAGTTCGATATCAGAGCAACCGACGGCCAGGAGATCTCCCAGGTGAGCGGCGGCAACCAGCAGAAGGTGGCTCTGGCCAAGTGGATCCGTCGAGAGCCGGGCGTTCTCATCCTTGAAAACCCCACCGCGGGCGTGGACGTGGGGGCCAAAGGGGAGATCTACGGCATCCTGCGCGACCTGGCCGAGACCCACGCGGGCATCATCATCGTCAGCGACGACCTGCCGGAGTTGATCGGCCTGAGCGATCGCATCCTCGTCATGAGGAGCGGCCGCCTGGTGGAAACCATCGACGCATCACGCGACAACAAGCCCGATGAGGCCTACGTCATCGGGCTCATGACCTAAGGAAGACACCGATGGCAGACAACGAGACCCTCGACACCGAGCCATCCACTCCCGACCCATCCAATGGCGACCCATCCAATAGCGACCCATCCGATGGCGACGGCGCCTCTGCCCGTCCGGCCGAGGTCTTGCTCGACGTGGTGGAGTTCATCCAGCGATGGGGGCGACCGCTGGTCCCCGTGCTGGTGCTGCCGGTGTTGATCGGGCTGTTCACCGCTTTCGAGTCGCGCTTCATTTCCATCACCAATCTCAACGTGATGCTCACCCAGGCTGGACCGCTGCTGATGATCTCACTGGGGGCGACGCTGGTCGTCCTTATGGGATCGATCGACCTGTCCGTTGGGGCGATTGCCGCCCTTTCCGCGGCGGCCGCCGCCGTTTTGATCTCGGACTATGGTTGGGGCACGGCCGGGTTCATCCTCACCATCTTCATTGGGATGGCGCTCGGCGGAGTCAATGCGTTCTGCTCGATCTTGCTGAGGCTCCCGTCGTTCATCGTGACCTTGGGAACGCTCTCCATATTCACGGGGATCACCCTGCACATCCTGTCGGGGCGAGCCGTATTCGTCTATGAGCTGCCCTTCGATTGGCTGGCCCGGGGGGAGTTGATCCCAGATGTTCCCAACACCTTCTTGGCCGCGATCATCGTGTGGGCCCTCTTGGTGTTCATGAACCGCTACACCCGATTTGGGCGGTATCTGGTGGCCATTGGTGCTGGCGAGCCAGTGGCCGCGCTGAGCGGGGTGCCCGTCCGCCGATACAAGACGCTGGCGTTCGTCGTTTCGGGGGCAACTGCCGGATTCGGTGGGGCCATTTTGCTGCTTCAGCTCGGATCGGCCACCCCGAGCCTGGGCAACCAGTACCTCCTAGATTCGATCGCCGCAATCGTGATCGGGGGCACCGCGCTCACCGGAGGAGTGGGCGGCATGCCAAGGACGCTGCTGGGCGTTGCGCTGCTCACGGTTTTGAGCAACGGGCTGAATGTGACCGGGGTGTCTATCTTCACCCAAGACATCCTCAGAGGCCTCGTCGTGATTCTCGCCGTGTTGGTCACGATCGATCGAGGCCGCATGCAGAATCTGGTCAAGTGAGCGGGTGTTTTGTGGTTCGGTGTAGCACATTGATGTGCTCGAAGAGACGAGTCGAGGTGTAGGATCTCATGGTGCGTCCATCTACTGAGAGTCTTGCTTTTGATGCCCTGTCGGACGGAGTCCGGCGGCAGATCCTGGCCATTTTGAGCGAGCACGGCGAGTGCACCGTGTCGGAGATCACCGAGCGGATCGACTCCGTTGGACGCACGACGGTGTCATCGCATTTGCGGGTGCTTCGCACCTCTGGCGTGGTCCAGGAACGCAAGGTGGGGCGCTATCGCTATGTTCGGTTGGACGCTGACGGTTCGGTGCGCGAGGCGCTCGACTTCCTTCAGCGGATTATGACGCAGGCAGCAGACGAGTTGAGCGCTTCGGCCTCAACGGCTGAGCCCCGCGACGCGTTCGAGGAGAAATTGGCAGTGGGGTGACTTCCGCGACCGTCACCCTGTCGAGTGAGGCTGACGTCAATCTGACGCCGGCAGAGGCATTCGAGCGTTTCGGCAGGCGGGACGACGCGGGGTGGATGTTCCGGGCTCGGTGTCACCGGGTCGCGCCCGGCTACGCGGTGGCCATCGACTTGCCCGGCGGCTGCGATGCCCAGGTGCTGGGCCGGCTGCGGGTTGTTCTTCCTGGGCGCGAGATCGTTATCGAACAGGACCAGCCGTGGCGGGGCCAGCTCCGCATCAAGTTCGAGCGAACCGGCGCGGCCCAGACCCGGGTGCGGTTCCGGGCGCAGGTGCCGTCGGAGGGCATTGAATGGCTCGCCCGCCACCGGGGGGCATCGCTGCCCTCGCCCGCGCCGACGGGGGCTCGTCGGATCGGGCTGTTGACCAGCAAGTCGGGGTCGGGCGCGGTGTACTCAATGGCCGCGGAGTACATGGCCCAGCTAGCCGTCGAGCAGGTCAACACCGGCGGGGGAGTGGACCACCGTCCGGTCGACCTGCTCATCGCCGATGACTCGACCGATCACCTCCAAGCCCGCAGAGAGACCCTCAGGCTTATAGAGGCCGGCTGCCAGGCCATCTTTGCCTGCGTCACCTCGGCCAGCTTCGCGGCCGCCACCGAAGCGGCCGAAGCCCACGACGTGCTCATGGTGCATCCGGTGATCAATGAGGGCGGCATGGAGGCCCAAAAGGTGATCCGGTTCGGGGAGCGTCCCGAAGCCCAGATGAGCGCCTTGTCGCGGATCGTGGAGCGTGAGACCGGCGGGAATCGCTGGTTCTTGGTGGGCCAGCAGTACAGCTGGTCGTTCGGAGCACATCGAGCGGCGGCCAAGATCCTCGATGCGTCGGGCAGCCGGGTGGTGGCCCAACGCTTCACCCCTCTGGGGACCCGGGAGTTTGCCCCCATCATCGACAGCATCCGCGCCTCGGGCGCCGACGTGGTGATGTCTTCGCTGGTGGGCGCCGATGAGGTTGCCTTCCAGCAGCAGGCCTATGAGGCCGGACTGCGCGACCTGGCCAACCACGTGTCGCTGGTGATGGACGAGTGCACCCTGGAGCATGTCGGCCCCGCGGCCGGCAACGGCATCTGGACCGCCCTCAACTACTTCCAGAGCGTGACCAGTCCGGGCAACAGCGAGCTATTACGCGCCTATCGCGAGCATTTCGGGCCCTGGGCGCCGCCGCTGTCGTCGCTGTCCACCAACGTATATGAGGCCATCAGGCAGTACCTTGAGCTCGCCGCCCTTCACCCCGACGCCACTCCCAGCCAACTGGCCGTCGATTGGCGAACCCGAAAATCCGATCAAGACAGTGTTGGCCAGCGCAACATGGCCACCCAGCGGCTGTACCTCGCCCGTGCAGAAGAAGACGTGATCAGAGTGCTCGACGAGGTGGTGGCGTAGCCGGCCGCCCACTCCTGTCCGTCGTCAGGTCTATAGGTCGATGTTGATTGACACGTTCGGGGGCGCGGTCTAGGGTCGAAGCTCTAGGAAGAGGAGGCGCTTGATATGGACGGTATTCACGACCTCGGGGGCCGGCATGGTTTCGGCCCGATCCTTCATCCCGATGACGAGCCCATCTTCCACTCCGACTGGGAGAAGTCTGTCTTGGTGTTCTTCCCGGCCATGGCCATGGCCGGCGCCTTCAACCTCGACGAGTTCCGCCATGGAATGGAGCAGATCCCCCCGCACGACTACATCACGGCGCGGTACTACGAGCACTGGATCGATTCGATGATCCACTACGGCGTGGACAGGGGCGTCTTCGACGCCGATGAGCTCGAGCGCCGCACCCAGTACTACCTCGAAAATCCAGACGAGGAGCTACCTCCCAGCAGCAAGCCGGAGATGGTCGAGACGCTGAAGGGGCTGATCGCCAACGGAGACGACTACCACCGGCCCAATGACCAGCCCGCCAAGTTCGCCACCGGCGACCGGGTGACGGTGATCGACGGCCCGTCTTTGGGTCACACCCGGCGGCCCGCCTACGTCCGGGGCCGCACCGGGACCATCGCCACCCTCCACGGCTCCTACGTGTACCCCGACACCAACGCCATGGGCGAGGGCGAGGGATCGGAGTACGTGTACACCGTCGAGTTCTCCGGCGAGGAGCTGTGGGGCGATGAGGGCGCCAACTCGACCGTCTACATCGATCTGTGGGAGCCGTATCTTCTTCCGGCCTGAGGGACCTCAGGCCGGCTCGCACTGTTCGTCACCGCCAACCCCGTCACCACGATAGGAAGCCCAAATGACAACGCAAGGTCCACACCCAGTATCGGGAACCTTCCCCCGCAGCGACGAGGAGATTGCTGCTCGGGTCAAGGCTATGGAGTCGATCCTCGTGGAGAAAGACCTCATCGCCAGCGACGCCATCGACTACATGTCCTCGGTGTTCGAGAACGAGCTCGGCCCGCATCTTGGCGCCAAGGCCACTGCCCGGGCCTGGGTCGACCCCGAGTTCAAGCTGTTCCTGCTGGCTGATGCCACCGCGGCCTGCCGCGAGATCGACATAGGAGGCATCCAGGGCGAGGAGATGATCGTCCTCGAGAACACCGAAGACGTGCACAACGTCGTGGTATGCACGCTGTGCTCGTGCTATCCGTGGCCGGTCCTCGGGCTTCCCCCCAACTGGTACAAGTACCCCGCCTACCGATCCCGTGCCGTGCGGGACCCCCGCGGTGTGATGGCCGAGTTCGGGTTCGACCCCGGCGACGACGTCGAAGTCAAGGTGTGGGACTCCAGCGCCGAGCTCCGCTACTGGGTGCTGCCCCGGCGGCCGGAGGGCACCGAGGGCTGGAGCGAGGAGGAGCTCGCCGCCCTGGTCACCCGTGATTCTCTGCTCGGGCTCACCGACGCCATCACCCCGGAGTAGAGGCTTTCGGTGTGACCTTGCCCCCGATGAACGAGGTAGTCCCTCCCGAGGTCCGGGAGAGGCTGGAGCGCCTTGTAGACGAACTGCCTTACAACGAGGAGATACCCCGCCGGTCCGGGGACGTGGCGTTCAACCATGCCTGGGAGATCAGGGCTTTTGCCATCGCCACCGCCATGGCTGACGATGGCGCCTTCGACTGGCCGGAGTTCCAGGGGGAGCTGATCCGCTCGGTCCAAGCCTGGGAGTCAAACAACGACTCGACTACTGGCTGGAGTTACTACGACCGGTGGATGGAGGCTCTGGAGAAGCTCCTGGGCGACAAGGGCATGCTCGATGCCGAAGAGCTCGATCGGCGCACTGCCGAGGTGCTGGCGACCCCCGCCAATACGCACCACCACCCACCGGCGCGTGAGCCGGTGGCCATCGTCCCGTCTCGGGCGGGCGAGGGGAGACCCCATGAGTGACATGCGAAGTTCCCAGCTCACCGTGGAGGATGTCCAGGCAACTGCCGCTCTGATCGACCTTCCGCTCACCGACGCCGACGCTGTGGAGGTGGCCGAGCTGCTCAGCGCCTGGATGCCTGCCGCAGTAGCTCTCAGCGCCCGTATGCAGTCGGTTCAGGAGCTGATGCCGGCCTCCACGTTCAACACCACCACTGGGATGGCCCCCCACGAGTTGGCAGGGGCAAAGGGATGACGGGCCGCAGCGAACTTCTGACCATGGAGCTCCATACGGCCGCGTGGCGGGTGGCTGCTGGCGAGGTGTCGCCGGTCGATCTGGTAGGGGCATGCCTCGAACAGGCGGCCGCCATCTCCGACACCAATGCCTACATCTCGGTGTTCGAAGATGCCCTTGAGGTTGCCGAGGCATCGGCCGCCATGATCCGGGCCGGCTACCGGATCGGACCGCTTCACGGCATGCCTATCGCCCTGAAGGACAACATCAACGTGGCCGGCAAGCTGACCACTGCTGGCAGTGCAGTTCTCAAAGACAACATCTCCACCAGCGATGCCACGGTGGTGGAGCGCCTGCGTTCGGCCGGGGCCATCATTATCGGCAAGACCAACCTTCACGAATTCGCCTGGGGAGGCACCTCGGCCAACGTCACTTTCGGATTTGTGAAGAACCCCTGGAACCAAGAGCGGATGCCCGGCGGTTCCAGCGGGGGCTCCGGAGTGGCGGTGGCGTCTGGGGCTTGCTTCGGCGCCTTGGGCACCGACACCGGCGGATCGGTCCGGCTGCCCTCCGCGCTCAACGGGATAACCGGCGTTCGGCCCACCATCGGCCGGGTTTCCAACGCGGGCGTCATCCCGCTGGCCTGGAGCATGGACACGGTCGGGCCGATGGCCCGCAGCGCCCGTGACTGCGCGCTACTCCTCGGTGCTCTGGCCGGCCACGACCCCCGGGATCCGGGTTCGGCCGATGTCGGCGTAGACGACTACGCCAGCGCCCTCGGTGGCGGGGTCGGCGGCCTGCGAGTCGGGCTGATCGAGGGCTACTCGCTTCACCACATGCAGGCCGCGGTCGAAAAGGCAGTTCGCGAGGCCGTCGATGTGCTCCAAGATCTCGGCGCCGTCGTGAGGGAGGTGTCCATCCCCGATATTGAGGGCAACATTTCCGCTCAGCTCACGGTTGAGTCCGTCGAGCCCAGCACGTACCACCAGCGCTCGCTGCGGGCCAACCGCGATGACTATGCCGACGATGTCCGGCTGTTGCTCCAGGTCGGGGAGCTGATTCCCGCTGTTCACTACGTCCAGGCCCAGCGTTATCGGGCGTTGTTGCGCCAGCAGATGCTGGCCGCCTACGGCGAAGTGGATGTGATCGTGTGCCCGACCCTTCCGTTCACGGCCACACCCCTGGGAGACACGCTTGTCAACATCGACGGCGAGGACGAGGACATGCTGTCGGCGATCATGCAGTTCACCGGGCTTCCGTCGCTCACCGGACTTCCCGCCGTCTCGGTACCGGGAGGTTTCGACCAGGATCGCATGCCCGTGGGCGTTCAGCTCATCGGGCGCCCGTTTGCCGAGGCGACGCTGTTGCGGTGTGCTGCCGCCATCCAGTCCGTTACTGATCACCACCGCCAACATCCCCCGGTGCTCGCTGCCTAGCGGTCCGACGCCGCCATGAGCCCATCACATCCAGTCGACGACTGGCAGCCTGAATGGAGTTCGTTTGGTGAGTTCTTCGCGGGACCGGTGATCAATCGCCCCGACGCTCCCTACCTGACCGAGATCGACCACGACCGCGAGACTCGCCGCACGTGGACTCGGGCCGAGTGGCTTTCCCAGGTGGGGCGAACCTCGGCCGGACTGGCCGAGCGGGGCATCCAGGCGGGCGAGTCGGTCTCGGCGCTCGCCGGCAACGCCGCCGACGCTTTGGCGGTGGCGTTCGCATGCTGGACGCACGGGTGGGTGTACCTGCCGTTGAACGCCCACGAGACGCCCGAGCGCCAAGCCTTCATCCTCAACCATGCCCGGGCCCAGATTCTCGTCCACAGCTCCTCCGAGGCCCCCCGAGCCAACCAATTGCACGAAGTTTCGGGCGTTCCTACGGTCCCGTTCGCCGAGGTGGAGGCTGCCCCTTTGAGCCTTCCCGGCACCGGGAGCGGGTGGGAGACTCCGGCGCTTCGGGTCTACACCAGCGGCACCACCGGCGAGCCCAAGGGCGTTGAGCTGAGTACCGGCAACCTGATCGTCGATTGCGACGCCCTGAGCCGGGCAACCGGCTGGGACGCCGACACCCGGGTCATCGTGGTGCTCCCCATCCACCACGTCAACGGACTGGTCGTGTCGTGCCTTCAGGCCTGGTATGTGGGCGGCTCGGCCATTTTGTGTGATCGCTTCCGATCTGATCGGTTCTGGACCGATGCCGAGGCAGAGGGGGCCTCGGTGTCCAGCCTGGTCCCGACCCTGCTGGAGTTCCTCCTTGGCGAGGGCGGCGGCCCGGCACCGGATTGTTTCCAAGAAGTGCTCTGCGGTGCGGGGCCGCTCATGACCGAAACCGTCGTGGCCTTCGAGGAAGCCTTCGCCATCCCGGTCCGCCACCTGTACGGGCTTTCTGAGGTGACCGCGGTGTCAAACATGATGCCCGCCATGTCTGACGGCGATCGCCGGTCCTGGTATGTAGACCATGGGTTCCCGAGCATCGGCTGCGCCATACCTCACGTGGAGGTGCAGATTCAGGACACCAACGGCCGGGAGTGCCTGGCGGGGGAGCGGGGGGAGATCGTCATCCGGGGGGCCACGGTGATGGGCGGATACGCCGGGCGACCGGAGGCCACCGCCAGCGCCTTCGAGGGGGGCTGGTTCCATTCCGGCGACGAGGGCTTCTGGCAGGGGTCCGACGACGGCCTGCCGTACTTCTTCATCTCAGGGCGCATCAAGGAGCTGATCATCCGCGGCGGGATCAATATCTCGCCGTTCCAGGTGGATGAGGTGCTTAATTCCCACCCGGCGGTCCAGTTCGGTCTGGCTGTCCCGTTTGAGAACCGCTACTACGGCGAGGAGATCGCCGCCTACATCGTGCAAGCCAGTCCCGTGACCGAACAAGAGATCCTCGAACACTGCGCCGAGCGGCTCGACTTCGCCTACTGCCCCAAAGTCGTGCTCTTCGGCGACGACGTGCCGTTCACCGTTACCGGCAAGGCCAAGCGTCTCAGCCTCAAAGAGCAACTGTCCGATGAGCTGAGCCAATACCGCGACATCCAGTTCCGCCGCCGAAGCGCCGCCGCGCCCGACGGCTGAACTTGCTGAGTGGAGCTGGGGGGAATCGAACCCCCGTCCGCTGGGCGGTGTCTGACTGTGATACGACCATTCCCGGTGTGCGGCGTCGATGGCAGCCGCGTCGCCGGGTCGGGTGGCCCCGTTAGGGGGCCCGCCACCGGGTCTGTTTCCCGGAGTCAGCGGTCTTTCCCGCCGTCAGTGGTCTGTCCCTACTGTCTCCACCGCTTCTGTTGCCGGGCTGCGGTGAACCGGCCCCGCGTGCCGTTACCGGTCGCGATGACTCTCTAGACCTGATGGATCAGGCTGCGAGAGGGACACTTTTGGTGTCGGTTATTTGGTTGCCCCGTTTTGCGAGTCTGAGCAACTCGGGTCGCACAGCGCAGCCCCCGGTCCCAACGTCGAAACCGATCAGCCCCGTGTGCACTTCTTGTCAAGGTGCCCTGCCATGATACCGGCTCACTGCGACATCGATCCCCCGGATTTGGCGGCTCGGCCCATTTCACGGCGAGCCTCCCGGCGGGCGTCTTGTTCGGCGATGGCTTGGCGCTTGTCGGCTCGGCGGCGGCCTCGGGCCAGGCCGAGCAGCACTTTGGCCCGGCCCTGTTTGAAGTAGAGCGACAACGGGATAACCGTGAGACGGTCTTGTTCTAGGCGAGTCTTGATCCGGTTGAGCTCGCCGCGGTGCAAGAGCAGCTTTTTGGGGCGGTCGGGGTCATGGCCTGACGCCCCTGCGGCATGGGAGTAGGGGGCGATGTGCAGCGACTGGAGCCACAGCTCGCCGTCGGCCATGCGGGCGTACGACTCGGTGAGCGTGACGTTGGACTCCCGCAGCGACTTCACCTCCGAGCCCACCAACACCAGGCCGGCCTCGTACTCGTCGATGATCTCGTATTCCCGCCGGGCGCGGCGATTGGTGGCCACCGTCTTGGTGGATTCCTGTTCGCTGCTCGATCCCGGTTTCGATCCGGCCATTGGCTCAAAGTACCCCGCCGATGGGGGATGGGCGGCGGCATTTGAGCGGTAGCCTGTTCGGCGTGGCCGAGCTGGGAGACATGTCGACAGACGACCCGGTCGGCGACCTCGGCGATCAGAACCCGTGGGAGGGCTTCCGGTCAGGGTTCGTGACGCTGTTGGGCCGCCCCAACTCGGGCAAATCCACTTTGATCAATGCCATCGTGGGCACCAAGGTGGCCATTGTGTCCAACAAGGCCCAGACCACCAGGCACGCGGTGCGCGGCGTGCTGCACCGCGACGAAGTGCAGGTGGTGTTCGTGGACACCCCCGGCATCCACAAGCCCAAGACAGCGTTGGGCGAGCGGCTGAATGCCACCGCGGTCGAGGCGGCCGACGACGTGGACGTGGTGTGCTTGTGCATCGACGCCACCCGGCCACTGGGCCGGGGGGACCGGTTCATCGCTGAGCGCCTCGGCCCCGACTCCATCGTGGTGGTGACCAAGGTCGACGCCGCATCCCGATCCAAGGTGGTAGCGCAGTTGGCCGCGGCCGGCGAGCTGGGATTCGCCGAGTATTTCCCCACCTCGGCCCGCACCGGCAAGGGGGTGGACGCCCTAGTGGAGCGGCTGTGCGAGCTCATGCCGCCCGGGCCGCCGCTGTATCCGCCCGACATGGTGCGCGACATGCCCGAGGCCCGCTGGGTGGCCGAGCTGGTGCGCGAGCAGCTTCTGGCCGTGACCCGCGAGGAGCTGCCCCACTCCATCACCGTGGCGGTGACCGAGTGGGAGTGGCCCCGCATCAAGGTGGAGATATTGGTGGAGCGGGAGTCGCAGAAGCCCATGGTGATCGGCAAGAAGGGCACGGTGCTCAAGCAGGTGGGCACTGCGGCCCGGGCCCAGCTCCCCAAGGGCGTGTTCTTGGAGCTGCATGTGGGGGTGGAGAAGAACTGGCAGCGCCGCCCCGAGATGCTCGACCGCTTCGGCTACGGGCCGGGATCCCAGGGCAGCTTCGATCTGTAGATCAAACCCCGTCGCGGATCATTCTCAACAGGGTCATGGCTTGGTCGCGATCGGCGGTGCGGGGGAAAGGGGGCAGGGCTTCGACCAGCGTCCAGCGGTAGCCGGCGGTGGCCATCCGTGAGTCGAGCACCGCCACCACGCCCCGGTCGTCGCCTCGACGGATTAGCCGCCCGGCACCCTGGGCCAGCCGGGTGGCGGCCCGGGGCAGGTCGACGAGGCGAAAGGCGTTGTTGCCGTAGCGCTCCCGACGGGCCTCGAGCAGGGGGTCATCGGGCCGGGGGAACGGCAGCCGGTCGATGGTTACCAGCGACAGCGACTCACCGGGCACGTCCACCCCCTGCCAG
Organism: Acidimicrobiia bacterium; assembly: GCA_022827405.1. Lineage (GTDB taxonomy): Bacteria > Actinomycetota > Acidimicrobiia > Acidimicrobiales > Bin134 > Poriferisocius. Next base: position 15,012 of record JAJDTA010000029.1, on the reverse strand, counting down.
AAGCTCATGGTGGCGAACAGGCAGCTTTCTGTCTCCGCGGCGAAGCGCCGCATAAGCTCGGGTTTGGGCAGGTCGCGTTGGGTGTAGATCTGGTATTCGAGTTGTTCCCGAAGCACCTCAGCGGCCCGGTCCATGGCCCGGTAGCTGGTGAACAGAGCCAGGGTCCGGCCCCCAGCAGCCTCGATCAGCGCAGCCAGCTCCTCGTGGGCGGCCGGTTCGTAGCCGGGATTGCGGGGCTCGGGCAGGTGCTTGGCGCAGTACAACAGCGCGTTGGCCTCATAGTCGAATGGGCTGCCCACGTCGATGGCGTCGTGGTCATCGGGGTTGAGCCCCAGCACTTCGCCCAGGTTCATGGGGATGGTGGCGCTGGTCAGCACCGCGGTGGTGTGCTCCCACAAGTACTCGGTCAGCAACTCTCCCAATTGGATGGGGGCGATCCGCCATGCGGGCGAAGTTTCGGCGCCCGACACCCAGGCAACTTCGGCGGGCGTGGCCTCCACCGCCCGGGCCAAGTCCTCGGCCAGGGCGCCGGCCGACAGCATGGCCCTCAGTTTGCGGGGGGCGACATCGCCGGGGGCGTCGTCGGGCACTCCCCGCAGCTCGACGAGGGCTTGTTCCACCCGGCCTCGGGCCAGCACTGCTGTGCGCTGGAGCTCGTCGGGCAACGGAACCGGCAACGGCTTGTCTCGAAAAGGGGACAGGGTCTCTCTCAGTAACACGCCGGCATTCTCCAGGTCGCCCGCCGCTGCTGAATCGGCGACCACCGCCCGGACCCGGCGGGCCAGCTCGTCGAACCGCCTCCCGGTCAGCGATAGGCCTGCGGTGTCGGACACGATGTCCTCTAAGCCGTGGGCCTCGTCGATGACCACTGTTTCATGCTCGGGCAGCAGCGGGGCGTCGCTGAAAAGGTGCAGGCAATAGAGGTGGGTGTTCACCACCACGATGTCGGCCGCATCAGCCCGGTGGCGGGCCTTCTCGGCGAAGCACACCGGACCCGACGGGCAGCGCTGCGCCCCCGGGCACTCCCGGCCCGACACGCTTAGGGCATCCCAAGCAGCCGTCGAGGGCTCGAAGTTGAGTTCGGCCCGGTCGCCGGTGTCGGTTTGCTGGGCCCAAGCCGCCAGCCGGGAGATCTCTGCCCGAGGGCCGTCGGCGATGTCCATGCTCAACTGGTCGTCGGCGAGGTGCTCCTCCAACCGCTGGAGGCATAGATAGTTGGATCGGCCCTTGAGCACGGCAAAGCGCACCGGCTGCCCTAGAGCTTCAGCCAGTTGGGGGAGGTCTTTGTCGACCAGCTGGTCCTGGAGGGTCTTGGTGGCGGTGGCCACCACTGAGGGGCCTTCAGTCAGTACCAGCGGCACCAGATAGGCCAGCGACTTGCCGGTGCCGGTGCCGGCGGCCACCACCAGGTGCCGTCCTGAGTCCATCGCCTCGGCCACTGCATGGCACATGTCGCGCTGTCCGGGACGACGCTCGCCCCCACCGTCCAGCGACGAGACGGCCGCCTCCAAGGCCTCCTCAACCGCGGCGATTTCCGGCATCACTCCGACGCTACCTGTGGGCAGGCGCCCGATTGCGGAGAAACCGGATTGAAGGCCCTCTCCCGCACACAATCGAGGCTCGCGGGGGAGTACCGTGCAGGTGTGGGCCTGTCGGACCATTGCCTTGACCGGGATCGAATCCCCCGCCACGTCGGATGTGTGATGGACGGCAACGGGCGCTGGGCCGAGCAGCGGGGCATGGCTCGCACCGAGGGCCACGAACAGGGCGAGCATGCCCTGTTCGACGTGATTGAAGGCGCGCTGGAGCTGGGTATTGAATGGCTCACCGTGTACGCCTTCTCTACTGAGAACTGGAACCGTCCCGACGACGAGGTTCGCTTCTTGCTCAATTTCAATCGCACCATCTTGCGGCGGCGCTGTGATGAGCTGAACGAGATGGGGGTGCGGATCCGCTTCGTGGGCCGACGCGACTGGCGGGTGCCCAAGAGCCTGATCAAGGAGATGGACGAGGCCGTCGAGCTCACCCAGCAAAACGAGCGTATGACGTTGGTGGTGGCTTTCAATTACGGAGGGCGGGCCGAGATTGTGGATGCGGTGCGACAGATTGCCGCCCAGCGGATCCCAGCCCGCATGATCAACGAGAGGACCATCGCCCGACACCTGTACGACCAGGAGATGCCCGAGCCCGACCTCATCATCCGGACCTCGGGGGAATACCGCATCTCGAATTTCCTGTTGTGGGAACTGGCCTATTCCGAACTGGTGTTCAGCGACGTTCTGTGGCCCGACTTCACCCGCCACGATCTGTTCGCCGCTATCGCCGAATACCAGCACCGCCACCGCCGCTTCGGCCGGGTCAGATAGCGGTGGCCCCGGTGCGCCATTGCCGGGGTTGGAGAGTGGGAGACTTGTTGCGGTGAGCCTCTACCGGGATCAGGGAATCGTGCTTCGCACCTACAAGCTGGGCGAAGCCGACCGGATCGTGGTGTTCTGCACCCGGGGGCACGGCAAAGTGAGGGCGGTGGCCAAAGGCGTGCGCAAGACCCGCAGCAAGTTCGGCGGACGGTTGGAGCCCACCAGCCATGTGCAGGTCCAGCTCCACCGGGGCCGAAGCGAGCTCGACATCGTGACTCAGACCGAGACGGTGGACCAGTTTCGGGAAGTGCGGGAGGATCTGGTTCGCCTCGGCAAGGCCATGGCCATGTTGGAGGCGGTCGACCGAGTGGGGGTCGATCGGGAGTCCGACGGCGCGCTGTACCGGATGCTGCTGGGTGGACTGCGGACGCTGGACGCAGGCGACTCGGCGCTAGTGGTGCCCGCCTTCTATCTCAAGCTGCTGGTCCACGACGGTGTCGGACCCGAGGTGGGAGTGTGCGCTTCATGCGGGGCCGACGACACCCTCGCGTCTTTTGACTACAGCAGCGGCGGCGCTCTGTGCCGCAACTGCCGCCGGGGGTCCCCCCTGTCGCCCGACGCCCTAGACCTGATGCGCATGGTGCTAGGCGGCCACCTAACCGCCGCCTTGGCCCTGCCCCCCTCACCCGCCACCAGCGAAGTAGAGCACCTGGCCACCGCCGCCATAGAACACCACCTAGAACGCCGCCTCCGCGCTGCGGGTGCCTACAATTGAGGATAAATAATAGTAGTTGAAAAAGGTCAAAAATTGCTATTGTGCTGTCTGTGCCGCTTCCGGTCTCACGGTTTCCAGCCCTCAAACCTGATCAAGTGCTGCGGCTACTCCACAAGATCGGGTACCAGAAGGTCCGCCAAACAGGCTCGCATGTTCTCTTGCGAGTAGAGGGAAGGCAGCCGATCATCCTCCCTATGCACAAGGGGAGGACGGTGAAGCCCAAGCATCAACGAGCGATGTTGGCTGACAAGGCGGGGCTGTCTGACGATGAGATCGAAGCGCTACTCTGAAGATTCCAAAGGAGGACAGGACATGGCGAAAGTCGTAATCACCAGAGACGACGACGGCAGCGGAGATTGGCTCGCGGAGGGTGATATCGGCGATTGCGCCTATTTCGCCAATGCTGAGTCGCTCGAAGAACTCAAGTCCATGATCCATGAGGCCGCGGATCTTGTAGGCGCCGAAGCTCAGGTTGTTATCGCCCCAGACACTGTCACCGCCTGATCCCCAGCCCTATCTCAAACTTTCTCAAGCGCCCTTTTCGGTGTCAGGACTGTAACTGGGGGCCGGTAGCCTGCGGGCCATGAGCGGTGGTGACGTCGACCGGGGTTCGGGCGACGATCTGATGGACAAGGTGGTGAACCTCTGCAAGCGGCGGGGGTTCGTGTACCAGTCGGCGGAGATATACGGCGGATTTCGCAGTGCGTATGACTACGGGCCCCTGGGCGTGCTGCTGCTGCGCAACGTGAAGGACGCCTGGTGGCGGACCATGGTGCAGCTCCGCACCGACGTGGTCGGCCTTGACGCCTCTATCTTGTCGCCTCCTCAGGTGTGGGAGGCGTCGGGTCATTTGACCAACTTCACCGATCCCCTGGTGGACTGTCGCAACTGCGGCGCGCGCCACCGCGAGGATCAGCTGGAAGACCCAGACACGTGCCCGAGTTGCGGCGCAATAGGCCAGTTCACCGAGGCGCGAGAGTTCAATCTGATGTTCCAAACCCAGGCTGGCCCGGTGGCCGGGGCTGGCGCCGACGTGTACCTGCGGCCCGAGACAGCCCAGGGCATGTTCATCAACTTCGCCAACGTGTTGAACACCGTGCGCACCAAGCCGCCGTTCGGCATCGCCCAGATCGGCAAGTCGTTTCGCAACGAGATCACCCCGGGCAACTTCATTTTCCGCACCCGGGAGTTCGAGCAGATGGAGATGGAGTTCTTCGTTCCCCCCGATGAGGCCGCCATGTGGTTCGAGTACTGGTGCGGGGCCCGGATGGATTGGTACACCGAGCTAGGCATCCCCGCCGACAAGCTGCGGCTGCGGCCCCACGACGCCGACGAACTGAGCCACTACTCGGCCGGTACTGCCGACGTGGAATATTTGTTTCCATGGGGCTGGGGTGAGCTGGAGGGCATCGCCAACCGCACCGACTACGACCTCACCCAGCACGCCGAGCACTCCGGAGTCGACCTCGACTACTACGACCAGCAGGCCGACGAGCGCTACCGCCCCCACGTAATCGAGCCGGCCGCGGGGGCCACCCGCACGATGATGGCGTTCCTACTGGCGTCCTACGACACCGAGGAGGTGCGGGGGGAGACCCGCACCGTGCTTCGGCTCCACCCCCGGCTGGCTCCCTACAAAGCGGCGGTGCTGCCCCTGTCGAAAAAGCCCGAACTCCAGGCGGTGTCCGAGGAGGTGCTGGGGCTGCTCCAGCCGCGGTGGATGACCGACTACGACGTGACCCAGTCAATCGGCCGCCGCTATCGCCGCCAAGACGAGATCGGCACCCCCTACTGCGTGACCGTGGACTTCGACTCCCTGGAAGACCGGGCGGTTACGGTGCGTGACCGCGACACCATGGAGCAGGACCGGGTGCCCATCGACGGGCTGGCCGAGCACCTGGACGCCAAACTCGGTTTGTGAGGGCGTCGGTGATCGGCCCGATCAGGTTGCTGCGGTGACCAGCCCTGTAATTGCCGCGGTGCAGGCCGCCGAGCGGGGCGAAATGGAGCGGGACGAGGCGGTTCTGGGGGTTACCCCCGACGACGTGGAAGACCTGCTCCACGCCAAGATGGCCGATGGCCCCTCCGCAGCGGTGGCCGCCCATGGGGTGGCCGCCTCGCCCGGAGCAGCCTCGGGCCGGGTGTGCCTGACGGTGGACGCGGTGCTGGACGCCGACGACGAGGGTGTCCCCGCGGTGTTTGTGCGGCCGTTCACCACACCGGCCGACGAGGTGGCCATGTCGGCCGCTGCCGCCATCATCACCGCCAAGGGTGGAATGGCCAGCCACGCGGCGGTCATCGCCCGAGGCTGGGGCATCCCCGCGGTGGTGGGGGTGGAAACCCTGGCGGTGGACGTGGCGGCTGGTGCGGCCCGGCTGGGCGAGGTGGAGTTGCGCGACGGCGATCCCATCACGGTGGACGGCTCGGCGGGCACCATCATGCTGGGTGCCGCTGAGGTGGGCGAGGTGGAGATTCCCGAAGAACTATTTGTGCTGCTGGAGTGGGCCGACGAGGTGCGGGGCGGGCGGCTGGCGGTGCGGGCCAACGCCGACGACGCCTTCTCGGCCCGACTGGCCCGGGAGTTCGGTGCTGTCGGGGTGGGGTTGTGCCGCACCGAGCACATGTTCCTTGGCGAGCGGCTGCCGCTCATCCAGCGGGCCATCACCGACGGTGGGCGGGCCGCGCTGGATGCGCTGGCCGAGGCCCAGGTGGAGGATCTGGTGGATCTCTTGGAGGTTATGGACGGACTGCCGGTGACCGTGAGGCTGCTTGATCCGCCCCTGCACGAGTTTTTGCCCGACCATCCCGAACTGGTGGAGGAGAACCCCATGCTCGGCGTGCGGGGCGCCCGGCTGGGGGTGCTGCGCCCCGAGCTATATCGGGCCCAGGCCAAAGCAGTGGCCGAAGCCGCCGCCCGACGGGTGGCGGCTGGGGGCAATCCGCAGGTGCAGATCATGGTGCCGCTGGTGGTGGGCGGCCCCGAGCTGGCCCATGTGCGGGCCGCGGTGGTCGAGGAATTGGCTGGATTCGAGAGCCGCTTGGGGGGCCGGGCCATACCGGTGGGAGCCATGATCGAGACACCCCGCTCCGCGCTGGCCGCAGCCGAGATCGCGGCGTGGGCCGACTTCTTGTCGGTGGGCACCAACGACTTAACCCAGATGACCTTCGGATTCTGCCGCGACGACATCGAAGCCCGAATCATGCGCCCCTACATCGACCATGGACTGTTGGCGGCCAACCCGTTCGAGACCCTGGACGAGACCGGAGTGGGCCGGCTGGTCGCCGATGCGGTGGCTGCGGCCCACGCCACCCGCCCCGGCCTCGAGATCGGGGTGTGCGGCGAGCACGGTGGCGACCCCGCGTCGATCACGTTCTGGGCCGCCGCAGGCGTGGACTATTTGTCCTGTTCGCCGCATCGGGTCCCGGTGGCTCGCTTGGCGGCAGCCCAAGCAGTTGTGGCCTCGGGGTCCGGCTAGCGACTGCCCAAGCTGTCACCGGTTCGGCGTAGTCTCACACTGTGGGCATCCACGACGAAGACGTGGCCCGGGTGCGAGAGGCGACGGACATCGTCGCGGTCATCAGCGAGTACGTACAGCTGAAGCGGGTGGGGCGCCGCTGGCAGGGACTGTGCCCGTTCCATGCTGAGAAGACCCCGTCGTTCTCGGTCAACGCGGAGATGGGCGTGTACCACTGCTTCGGCTGCAAGGCCAGCGGCGATGCCATCACCTTTCTGCGAGAAGTGGAGCACGCCGACTTTCCCGAGGCGGTGGAGCGCCTGGCTGGCCGGGCAGGGATCGCGCTGCGCTACACCGCCCCCGGCGAGGGAGCCGACCGCCAGAAGCGGGGCAAGCTCACTGAGGCTTTGGAGCAGGCAGTGGAGTGGTACCACCAGCGCCTGCTGACCGCACCCGACGCAGGACAGGCCCGCGGTTACCTCCGCCACCGGGGCTACGACGGCGACATCGTGCGCCAGTACAAGCTGGGATGGGCCCCCGACGACTGGGACGCGCTGGCCAAAGACCTGGGGGTGGGTGCCGACGGGGGAATACCGGCGCAGGTGTTCTCCGATGCCGGCCTGGGGTTCCGCAACAAGGGCGGGCGCATCCAGGACAGCTTCCGGGCCCGGCTGCTGTTCCCCATATTCGACCCCAGCGGCAAGCCGGTGGGGTTCGGCGGTCGAGTGCTTCCCGGCGGGGAGGGGCCCAAGTACAAGAACTCGGTGGACAACGCGGTCTACCGCAAGTCGCGGGTGTTGTATGGCTTGAACTGGGCCAAGCAGGACATCGTGAACGCCGGCGAGGTGATCGTGTGCGAGGGCTACACCGACGTGATCGGTTTCGCCCAGGCCGGCATCTCCCGGGCGGTGGCCACCTGCGGCACGGCTCTGACCGAGGATCACGTTCGGGTGCTGCGCCGGTTCGCGCCTCGCATCGTGCTGGCTTTCGACGCCGACTCTGCCGGCCAAACCGCAGCCGAGCGCTTTTCCCAGTGGGAGCACGCCTTCGAGTTGGAGGTGGCGGTGGCCGACCTGCCCCCGGGGGCCGACCCCGGCGACCTGGCCCAAAGCGACCCGGAAAGGCTTGCGGCCGCGGCGGCAGACGCCGTGGACTTCATGGACTTCCGCATCAATCGGGTGCTGGGCGAGGCCGACCTCTCAACGGTCAAAGGCCAGGTGAGGGCGGGGGAGCGGGCCGCCCGGCTGGTGGCGGAACACCCCAATCCGGAGATCAGGGACAAGTATCTGGTGGAGATTTCCGACCGATGCTCGGTGAGCGCCGACCACCTGCGGGGGGTGGTGGCCGACGCCCGACGCCGTGGCCCACGCCGTGCGATCCGTCCCGCGCCCGACGCTGCGCCCGACGCCGCGCCGCATCCGGCCGACGCGGGCTTCGACCCAGGCGGGGAGCGCAGGGACCATTCGACTCCCCAGGACAACGGAGCCAACGCGGGTCCTCCGCCCAACAATGTGGAGCGCCAGGTGCTGTGGTTGGCGGCCAATGAACCGAGTGCGGTGTGGCCTGAAATCGTCCCCGAGATGTTCGACTATCCCCTCTACCGGGGCGGGTTCGAGGCCTTGTTGGAGTACCCGGACTTGGATGTTCTGCTGGCTGAGGCCGAGGCGGGGCTCACTGCCTTGATGCGGGAGCTGCTGGTAGACGAGGACGAGGGGCTGCGGACCAGCGTGCACCGTCAGGAAGTAGTTATGGCCATCCTGCTGTACGAGTCGGCCCAGCGAGAACTGGCCTACCTTGAGCGCCAGGCCCGAACCGGCACAGCCGACGACGATCTGCTGCGCCGGGTAGCCAGCTTGAAGACGGCGATGGACAAGCTCCGAGAATCGGAGTGGGAAGCCGAGCAGGCCCGCGCCCTGCTGGAGCTGCTGCGGCCCACCGCCTAGAAGTCCTCGTCGAAGGCGACGTCGCCCTCGACGCCTACCTGGTAGGAGGCCACGGTGCGCTCGAAGAAGTTGGTCAGCTCCTGCACGTCTTGGAGCTCCATGAACGAGAACGGGTTCTTGGACCCGAACAGCTTGGGCAGGCCGAGTTGGGTGAGGCGCTGGTCGGCCACGAACTCCAGATAGCGGCGGGTGTCGGCCACCGACATTCCGGGCACGCCCTGGCCCAACAGGTCTTCGGCAAACTGGTACTCGCAGTCGACCGCCTCGCGGATCATGGTGGAGACCTGCTGGCTGAGCTCGGCGTCGAACAGCTCAGGCTCCTCGGCCCGAACCGTGTTCACCACCTCGAGGGCGAAGTTCATGTGGCAGCTCTCGTCGCGGAACACCCAGTTGGTGCCAGCGGCCAGCCCGTTCAACAGCCCCTTGGACCGCAGAAAGTACACGTAGGCGAACGCCGCGAAGAAGAACAACCCTTCGATGCAGGTGGCGAAGCAGATGAGGTTCAACAGGAACTGGCGGCGCTGCTGCTGGGTTTCGCACCGCTCGATGTCATCCATCGAGTTCATCCACCGGAAGCAGAACTCGGCTTTCTGGCGGATGGAGGGAATGTTGTCGATGGCCGCGAAGGCGGCCTCCCGCTCGGCGAGGTCGGGGATGTAGTTGTCGAGCAGCGTCAGATAGAACTGGACGTGCAACGCCTCCTCATAGAGCTGCCGGGACAGATACATCCGGGCCTCGGGGGCGTTGACGTGCTTGTAGAGGTTCAGAACTAGGTTGTTTGCCACGATGGAGTCGCCGGTGGCAAAAAACGCTACTAGTCGATTCACCAGGTGCTTCTCCGCGGGCAACAGGGTGCGCTCCAGATCGACCAAATCGTCGGAAAAGTCGATCTCATCCACCGTCCAGGTGTTCTTGATGGCGTCGCGGTACATGTCGAAGAACTGCGGATAGCGCATGGGGCGCAGCGTCAGCTTGAAGCCGGGATCGAGAATGCGTCCATTGGCCGGTGCGGCCGCTGGCGCGGGTTGCGGCGCCGGGCTGAGGGCCAGGTCTTCTTCGAGGAAGGGGGTTTCTGCCAGTGCCATCAGTCGCATGCCTCACACATTTCGGGGTTTTCCAAGGAGCAGGCCACCGCTTCGGCGTCGGTAACTGGGGCGGAATCAGGGACAGTGGGAGTACCGCCGGTGGTTGTCTGGTTGATCCGGGTGGCCGGGCGGGACCGAAGGTAGTAGGTGGTCTTCAACCCCGACTTCCAGGCGTGCGAGTACATGGAGCTGAGCTTGCCGATGGTGGGCGACTCCATGAAGAGATTCAGCGACTGGGATTGGTCGATAAACGCCCCCCGGTCGGCGGCCATGTCGATGAGCGATCGCTGGGGGATCTCCCAGGCGGTGCGATACACCGCCTTCAAGTCGTCGGGAATGCGGTCGATCTCGGCCACCGATCCCTCGGATCGCTTCACGTCGGCGATCATCTGGTCGTCCCACAGGCCCAGTTCTTGGAGGTCGTTCACCAGGTACCGGTTGATTTGCAAGAACTCCCCCGACAGGGTCTCCCGCTTGAACAGGTTGGACACTTGGGGCTCGATGCACTCAAAGCACCCGGCGATGGAGGCGATGGTGGCGGTGGGGGCGATGGCGATGAGCAGGGAGTTGCGCAGCCCATGCTCGGCGATGCGGTCCCGCAGGGTCTGCCACCGGGCGGGGTCGGAGGACTCCCTGTCCCACAGGTCGAACTGGAGGTGGCCGCTGGCCGCCCGGGTTTCGGAGAACGCGGGATGGGGTCCGTGCTTCTCGGCCAGCTCGGTGGAAGCCCACAGGGCGTTGAAGTAGATCTCCTCGGAGATGCGGGCCGACAACCGGCGGGCCTCGTCGCTGTCGAACGGCATGGCCAGGTGGAAGAACACGTCTTGGAGGCCCATAAGGCCCAGCCCCACCGGGCGCCACTTGGCATTGGAGCTGGCCGCCTCGGGGGTGGGGTAGAAGTTGATGTCGATCACCCGGTCCAAGAAGGGAACCACCGAGCGGACCACTTCGCCGAGCCGATCGAAGTCCATTTTGCCGGTGCCGGTATCGACGAACGCCCCCAGGTTGACCGACCCCAGGTTGCACACCGCGGTCTCATCGGCGCTGGTGACCTCGATGATCTCGGTACACAGGTTGGACAGGTGTACGGTGCGGCCCTCTTGTCCGGTCTGGTTGCAGCGCAGGTTGGAGGCGTCTTTGAAGGTCATCCAACCGTTGCCCGTCTGGGCCAGGCATCGCATCATGCGGCTGTAGAGCTGGCGGGCGGGGAGCTGGACCTCGTACAGCTTCTCGCGTTCGGCCTCTTCGTAGGCCTCCCGGAACTCATCGCCGTACAGATCGGTGAAGTGGGGGACCTTTTTGGGGTCGAACAGCGACCACTGCCAGTCTTTCTCCACCCGCTCCATGAACAGGTCGGGAATCCAGTTGGCCAGGTTGAGATTGTGGGCCCGGCGGTTGTGGTCGCCGGTGTTCTCCTTCAGCTCCAAGAAGTCCTCGATATCAGCGTGCCAGGTCTCCAGATACACGCAGGCCGCGCCCTTGCGCTTGCCTCCCTGGTTGACGGCGGCCACCGAGCTGTCCAAGGTCTTGAGCCACGGGACGATGCCGTTGGACAGGCCGTTGGTGCCCCGGATCAGCGACCCCTTGGAGCGGATGCGGTGCCAGGCCACGCCGATGCCGCCCGCGAACTTCGACAGGCGGGCGATGTCGGTGTAGCGCTCGTAGATGCCCTCGAGGCTGTCGGTAGGGGAGTCGAGCAGGTAGCACGACGACATCTGGGGGTGGGCCGTGCCCGAGTTGAACAATGTCGGGCTGGAGGGCAAGTAGGCCAGCGAACTCATCAGGTCGTAGAAGGCGATGGCCTCATCAGCGTCGGCCGACAGGCCGCAGGCCACCCGCAAGAAGAAGTACTGGGGGGTCTCGATCACTTGGCGGGTGTCGGGGTGGCGCAGCAGGTAGCGGTCGTACACCGTACGCAAGCCGAAGAACTCGAAGTTCCGGTCGCGCAGCGAGCTGATGGAGGCATTCAGCGCTGGGGCGTGTTTTTCGGCGAAGTCGGCGGCCTCATCGCTGATGAGGCCCAGGCTGTGGCCGGTTTTGATCGACTCGGTGAACCACGGGATGTTCTGGTTGCGGACCTCTTTGTCGATGCAGGTGGACAAGAGGCGGGCGGCCAGCTTGGAGTAGTTGGGCTCGGTGACAATGAGGCCGGCCGCGGTGCGCATCGACAGCTCGTCGAGTTCTCGGGTGGTGGCCCCGTCGGCCAGCGCGGAGATGGTCCGAGTGGCCACCCGCATCGGGTCGACGCCCACCAGTCCCTCGGCGCAGCGGGCCACCGCGTTGACGATCTTGTTGACGTCTACCGGCTCCAGTTCGCCGTTGCGCTTGCGCACTCGCATCCCGGTCGCGCTGGCCCCATTTCGGTCGGCATCGGCCCCATTGCCTGCTACTGCGGCCAGTGGCTCCTGTATGAGTGTCATCAGTCCCCCCTGAGAACGAGGCTTGGATGCTGCAAGCGCTAAGTCCTCAAAGTGTAATTACACAAGGGAAATTACGCAATAGTCATTGCAGGTTAGGTCTGTGACCTGGGCCTTTAGAATGAGGCTACGAAAAAGTGGGCGTATTGGCGCGCGCGGACTAGGCGTCTCGAACGGTCAACTCGGTGGCTTTGAGAGCGGCCCAGCACCGCGATCCCGCACTCAGGCCGAGCTCGCCCACTGCTTGGGGCGTGACCCACACATGGCAGGGCAGAGGCCACTCCAAAAGCACCCGTACCCGGTCGCTTTCGGGTTGGATTCGGGCCACTTGGGCCTCCCAGGTGTTGCGGGCGCTGGTGTGGGGTTGGACAGTCGACAAAGTGACGGCTGCGGGGGAAAAGGTGACCAGCACCGGCCCGTTCTTGGGGGTGGCGGTGATGAGGGAGAGCCCGCAGTCGAGGGCCACATGGGTACCCGAAGCGTGGCCGGTTACCAGGTTCACATCCAAGAGCCCCGCGGTCCAGGGGGTTCGGGGGTTGGCGGTCACCTCATCGGGGGTCCCGGATTGCACAACCAGGCCTTCTTCCATCACCAGGAGCTGGTCGGCCAGCACCCGGGCCTCGACGGGGTCGTGGGTGATCAGCACCCGGGTGGCGTCGATGTCGGCCAGCAGGTGGCGCACGTCGGTGCGGGTTTCGGCGTCGAGAGAGGCGAGCGACTCATCCAGCAAGAGCACCACTGGTTGGCAGGCCGCGGCCCGGGCCAGTCCCACCCGCTGGGCCTGGCCGCCGGACAATTGGGCCGGGCGCAGTTCGGCCAGATCGGCCAGGCCAACCTTGTGGAGCCACTCTTCGGCCATTTGGCGGGCTGGACGAGCGGCCAGTCCCGAGCACCGGGGGCCAAAGGCCACGTTGTCTACCACGCTGAGATGGGGAAACAACAGGTTGTGCTGGCTGTGCAGGGCGATGGGCCGGCGGTCGGGAGGTACCCAGATATTCTGTTCGGGATCGTCGACCACCTGGCCGGCCAACACCACCTTGCCCTGCTGTATGGGGATCAGCCCGGCCAGCACATGGGTCAGGGTGGTCTTGCCTGCTCCGTTGGGGCCGACGATGGCGGTGCAGCTTCCCATCGGCGCGTTGAATGCTGCTTGGATGGCGAAGTCTCCGGTTAGGGCGTGGATGTCTGCTTGGATGCTCATGACGGCGACGTCTTTTGCGAGTTTGGCGGCTGAGGCTGGCGGGGGGCGATCCAGCGGTGGCGCAGGCCGATGAGGATGAGAAGCGAGACTCCGATGAGCAGCACCGACATGGCAACGGCCGCCTCGGGTTGGCCCGCTTCGTTGGCCTGGGCGATGGCCAACGGCAGCGTGCGAGTGCGCCCCGGGTGGTTGCCGGCGAAAGTGATGGTGGCCCCGAATTCGCCCAGGGCCCGGGCCCATGACAGGGTGGCCCCCGCGGCCAGCGACGGGGCCAGCAACGGCACGGTGATCCGGCGCAGGACCGTCCAGCGCCCAGCGCCCAAGGTGGAGGCGGCCGACTCCAGTCGGGGATCGAGCTGGCGCAACCCCGCCTCGGCGGTGATCACGAAAAACGGCATCGACACGAAGGCCGCGGCGATCACCGCTCCCGCGGTGGTGCCGATGAGGGTGTCAAGGCCGAACCAGTTGTGCAGCGCCCTTCCGACGAGCCCCTTTCGGCCGAGGGCAAAGAAGAGGGCGATGCCGCCCACCACCGGGGGCAGCACCATGGGCAGCAGCACGATGGCCCGCACCAGCGCCCGGCCCCGGAATGTCAGCCGGGCCAATACCCAGGCCAGGGGCAGGCCCAGCACGACCGAGACCGCTGCAGCGAGGAGCGATACCACCACCGAGACTCGGAGAGCCTCCAAGGTGGCGGTTTCGCCCAGGGTGGTGCCCAGCGAAGACCACGGTGTGCGCTGCAACAGGCCCACCAGGGGCAGCGCCAGGACGGCCACCGCGATGATGGCCATCACCATGACTGGGATAGGCGGCCGGTTGTTCGGCTCTTTGGGGGGTGAGCGATCGGTCATGGCGATTGGAATCCGTGGCTGTGAAGGATGCCCTGGCCGTCGGGTCCGAGGAGGAAATCCACAAAATCGGCGGCAACAGCCCGCTCGCTGACCGCGGCCACGGGGTAGTCGTTGAACCTTATCTGGGGGCCGAGGGGCACAGAGGCCACCTCGTTGCCGCCAGCCGCCACATCGGTGGCATACACCAGCCCGGCGTCGGCCTCGCCGAGGGTCACCTTGGTCAGCACGGCCCGCACGCTTGTCTCTTCGGTGTCGGCGTCCGCGTCGACCCCGGCGTCGTTCAGCACGGCCCGTGCTAGAGCGCCGCAGGGCACTTCGGGGGCGCACATGGCCAACACCAAGCTGTCATCGGACAGGTCTGCCAGCTCGGTGACATTGCCCGGGTTGTCGATCGGCACCACCAAAGCCAATCGGTTGCGGACGAACAATACGGGAGTTGCCGCCGTGCGCCCTTCGGCCGCCACCCGGTTCATGGTGGCACTGTTGGCCGAGGCGAACACGTCGGCCCGGGCGCCGGCGCTGATTTGGGCGGCCAGCCGGGCGCTGCCCGCGAAGTTGAGCTTCACATCGACGTCAGGGTTGGCCGCCTCGTATTCGTCGGCCAAGTCCTCGAACGCCTCCGCCAGCGACGCCGCGGCGTAGACGGTCACGGTGGTCTTGCCTCCACCCCCGCATCCTGTCACCAACCAGGCAAGAACCCCGGCTAGAACACCGAGGCCCAATGCGCGCATGTCAGGCCGCAGTCTCGGTTTCCAGCTCCGCGGCCACCGACAACTCCGGGCCAACCGTGGTGAGCAGTTCTCGGCACCGCCCGGCGTCGGCCACGTCGTCGGCCACCTGCTCCAAGATGGCCAGCCGCTCGGCGGTGTCAGTGACGGTGGCGGTGGTGACCGCCGTGGCCAGGCGCACCTTGGCATCGCTCTTGATG
>JAJDTA010000137.1 GCA_022827405.1 Acidimicrobiia bacterium | reverse complement strand
GTGATGGCACAGGTGATGAAGACTCCGGTCATGCTCTTGCCAACTCGCTCTCTTGGGCCCGACGGTTCAACACCCGCAGCTTGGAGTAGATGTCGTCGCTGTTCATATAGCACCCCCGGAACAAGCGGCGACCGGTGGCGGGTTCGAACGGCTCCCGGGCGTGTTGCACTCGCCGGTTGTCGAATACCGCAATTTCGCCGGGCTCCAATCTGAAGGTAATCAGGAATCGGGGGTCGCGGGACAGCTCGCCCAGCTTCTGCACTGCCCGATAAGCCCGGGGGATGTCGTCTGTGGCCATGTCGGGGAAGGTCCGCACGGGATAGAACGTCCGCAGGGTGAGGGGTGTACCGGCCACTCCCAAATCGATCAGCGGCCCCGACCAGCGCCAATCGACCTCGGCGCCCCGACCGTGGAACACCCACCTCAGCGTAGTGAGGGCGTCGTAGACCTCGGGATCGTGCTGCTCCAGGTAGCGGGCGATGGCCAAACCGTCGCTCATCTGGCTGGCCCCGCCGACACAGGAGTTCTCGATGCAGTGGAAGAACTGGAACCCCGGCGGTATCTCCAGCGAGGGGAGGTCGGTGTGGGGGCCCAGGCCGATGCTCATGTAGGCGGTGGAGGTCGGATCGGGCACCGCCTCGATGTCCCATACCGGGCCGAAGTGGGAGTCGCGCAGCACGCCGACTCGACGGGCCACCTCCTCCACTTGGTTGGGTGCAACGGAAAGCGAGGTGAGTCGGGTCAGGCCGTAGGCCGCCAAGTCGTTGAGCCAGAACCGCTGCATCTCGGGGTCGGCCAGCACCGACGGACCGTGGTAGGTGACCGGTTCGGGAAGCGCCGAGGAGTCCCACGCAATGGGTTCCGGGAGAAAGCTCTCGGGGCGGAACTGGCCGTCGGCCACATGGCGGAGCCAGCCGGGGTGATAGCGGGAGACCACATCGTCGTGGGCCCAGCGAACGCCGAGCGCTCCGTCGGCCTCCACCCAAGCCTCGGTCACCCGCCAATGGTCGCCCAGGTCGCAGGGGTCGAGCAGGCCTTCACGGGAGGAGATCTCGACATCGCGCTGCTCGGCGAGCCACCATCGGTAGCAGTGCAACTCGGCGCCGTCGGCCCACTGGGCCACCACGAACTCGCCGTCGAGACGAACGCCGCTAAGCGGATGCCACTCGTAACGATAAAAGTCAGGCGTGAGCGGTCCCGCCATCGCCATCAGCGTATACCAGCAATAAGATGATTGGTATGCCTTCTCGCCAGCTTGATTACCCGGTTTTCGACGCCGACAACCACATGTACGAGACCACCGAGGCGCTCACCAAGCACCTGCCCGACTCCCATCGGGGGCTCATCGACTACATCGACCACAAGGGCCGCACCAAGATCATGGTGAGGGGCAAGATCAGTGAGTACATCCCCAACCCCACCTTCCAGCGGGTGGGCTCACCGGGTGCCCAGGAGGAGTACTTCAAGCACGGCAATCCCGAGGGCAAGTCGCACCGGGAGATCATGAAGCCGATCGATGCGCTGCCGGCGTTTTTCTCCCCGGAACCCCGGCTGGAGCTGATGGACGAGCTGGGGCTGGACTACGCCATGATGTACCCCACGTTGGCGTCGCTGGTGGAGGAGCGATTCCGGGACGCTCCCGACGAGTGTCATATCGTGATCCACGCCCTCAACCAGTGGATGCTGGAGCATTGGACGTTCAACTACGAGGGGCGCATCTTCCCGGTGCCCATCGTGACCCTGCCCATCGTGGACAAGGCCATCGAGGAGCTGGAGTGGTGCGTGGAGCGGGGGGCCCGGGCGGTGCTGATCCGCCCGGCGGCGCCTCCCGGACTGCGGGGGCCGCGGTCGTTCGCCCTGCCTGAGTTCGACCCGTTCTGGGAGCGGGTGGTGGAGTTGGACGTGCTGGTGGCCATGCACGCCTCCGACAGCGGCTACACCAGGTTCACCGATGAGTGGGAGGGCGTCAGCGGGGAGATGACGGCGTTTAGGCAGTCGCTGTTCCAGATGGCGATAACCCACAGCCGGGCCATTCAGGATGCGGTAACCTCATGGGTGGCCCACGGGGCGCTCACCCGCCACCCCAAGCTAAAGGTGGCCATCGTGGAGAACGGCAGTTCCTGGGTGCGACCCCTGCTGGCCCAACTGGAGAGCGTCTACGAGCGCTTCCCCCACTCTTGGGAAGAGCACCCCGTAGAGGCCATCAAGCGCAATCTCTGGATCCACCCCTTCCACGAGGACGACCCGGTAGGGCTCATCGACTTGGTGGGAGTGGACAACGTGATTTTCGGCTCGGACTACCCCCACGTGGAGGGCATGGCCGACCCGATCTCGTTCGTCGACCAATTGGATGGCCTGCCCGACGACCAAGTCCGCAAGGTGATGGGCGGCAACATGGCCGCCCTCATGAAGGTGGCCTAGGGGCTAGCTCCCTGCGGGGACCGGCACCGGTTCGATGTTGAGGAATCGGGCCAGGTTGTCGCACATGATGGTTTTGATGTCGGCGTCGCTCATGTCTTTGAGCTGGGTGGTGGCGTAGAGGGCGGGGAAGGGCAGGCCCTCGCTGTGGGGGAAGTCGGAGCCGAACACGACGGGCTCGATGCCCACTGCCTCTACCACCCGGGCCACGTTCTCCTCGGGGAAGGGCGCCACGATGAAGTGGTCGCGGAAAATGTCGCTTGGGCGGCGGTCGAGCTTGGGGCCCCACCTGGCCCCCCGGCCCATGAGAAAGGCGTGGTCCATCTTACGGAGGATGTAGGGCAGCCAGACGGTGCCCTGCTCCGACAGGCATACCTTGACGTTGGGGAATCGGCCGAACAGGTTGTGCAGCACCATGGCGGCCACCGTCTCCATGGCGGGGCGGTCGCCCCAGTAGAGCACCCACTGGAGGGCGTCGAATTCGCCTAGCCCGTCTTCGGGGTTTTCGCTCCAGTCGGCGCCGTTCTTCTGGTAGTCGGTGGCGCCCAGGTGGGTCACCACCCGGGCCTCGGCTTCGTTGATGCGGGCCCAGAAGCCGTCGTAGACCGGGTCGGCCATTGAGCGGCCGCCTCGGGTGTTGTGACGGCCGCCGTGGGCATGGCCGCTGATGATCTGGACGACGGTAGCCCCTTGGTTGAGCACCAACTCGACCTCGGCAGCGGCCTCGCCGGGGTCGGCCAGCGACACATAGGCGGGCAGGAACAGGCGATTGAGATAGCCCCAGCCGATCTCCTCGTTGATCCAGCGGTTGTAGGCCCGGGTGTTGGCGTAGATGCCGTCGACATCGTCGGCGAACTCATACTCCAAAGACAGCACCTGGTTGGGGAACATGAGGGCGGCGCCGATGCCCTGTGAGTCCATAAGGGCCAAGCGCAGGTCGCGGTTGCCCCACGACTCCTCCTGGTCGCGGAAGTAGGCGATGAGCTCGATGCGCTCGTCCATGGAGAGGTTGCGGTAGGGGTTGAGGCGGGACAGCGTCATCCCCGGGGAGTGGATGTTGGACTGGCCGGCCTTCATCTGGTTCTCGTCGCCCGCGGTGGGCACCGCCCGGGCGGCCACCTCAGCAGCGGCATCGTCGTCGGCCGCCACAAGCGCCACCGCCTGGTTGAGGCGGGACGGGCGCCCCCCGAACACCCCCACCCAGCGGCCCTCCTCATCGGCTTCGAAGGTGACCGCCTTGTGCCGCCACTTGGGATCCACGTAGTTCACATACAGATCGCGGGGCTCCACAAAGTGGTTGTCGGCATCGTTGATGAGAAACGGCAGTTCAACATGCGGCTGCATCTCGGCCAAAGCCATGCCCGCCATGGTACGGGACGCCTGGATGACGAGTAAGCAGGAGCTAGAGGCCGATTGCGTCGCGGAGGGCGGGGCGGGGGTTTAGGTGGGCTAGGGCGGCTTCGGAGCGGGCTAGGAAGGCGGCGGCGAAGGCTTGGCGGCCGGGGGAGGCGTCTTCGGGGAAGGTGACCACTTGGCAGCTGGCCGGGACGGTGTAGGCAGCGTGGATGCGGTGGGCCAGCCACGCATCATCGAACGCGATGGACTGGGCGCCGTGGGCGAGGCGGGCGTCGAGGTAGCGCTGTATGAGGGCTTGGTCGTGGGCCAGGCGGTCTTCGGGGTCCATGGACATGTTTAGGAAGTAGCTCACGTCGCGCATCGGGGCGCCCACGTTGATGAGGCCCCAGTCCAAGAAGCCCGGCCCGCCGGTTTCGGTCACGAACAGGTTGCCGATGTGGCCGTCGCCTTGGAGCACGGTGGCGGGGCCGCCGATGGATCCCGCGGCCCACGCCTGGTGGAGCTCGGCGGTGTGGTCGATGTAGAGCTCGGCGATCTCGGCGAAGGCGTCGGTTAGCTTGTCGCGGTGGTTGTCGAGCCCGTAGCGCAGCAGCCGGGCGCCGTAGTCGCTTCCCTTGGTGGCCAGCGGCACCCAACTTGCCTCGGCGGCCCGGCGGTCGGGATCCTCGTAGCGGGCGTGGAGCTCGGCGAAGTGGTCCATGGCCTCGGCGGCGTAGGCCACCGGAACTCCTTTGCTGTAGTCGGGCAGGGACTTGGCTGAGCCGTCCAGGTCTTCCAGCAGCAGAACGAACGCCCCGGTGTCGGGGTCGAAGGCGGCCACATACGGGGTGAGGGTGCGCATGGGCACCCGGTGGGCCAAGTGCTGGTAGAAGAGCGCCTCCCGGCGGCCCATGCCGGTTTGGTTGATCTGGGCCCGGCGGTCGGGGTCGAGCGGGGGGAGCTTGGCGAACATGGTGGCGGGCAGGTCGGAGTCGCCGTCGTAGGTGACGGCCAGGCGGGCGTTGGCGTTGGTGCCGGCGTGGACGGCCAGCACCTCCACGCTGGTGACCACCGTGCCGGGGTAGCGCTCGGCCAGTTGCTCCGTCAGCCAGTCGGGGGTGATGGCCTCGGGGTGTTCGGGCAGGCTCACCGGGCCTGGTCGGCGGGTATCCAGCCGCCGGGCTCCAAGCCGAGGTAGCGCTCCAGGTTGCGGTGCATGTTGATGATGCGGCACTCCTCGCCCGACAGCCACACGTGGGTGAAGCCGGGCTGGTGGAGGCCGGATTGCATGGTGCGGATGACGCTGAAGTCTTGGTTGAGCACGAACCCGAAGTCGGCCTGGTCCATGGGCACGGTGACGTGGACCGGCGAAGAGGCCGGGGCGTCAATCGACGGCATTCGGCTGAGGTGGATGGTGGCCAGCTCGCCCTCGTCGGGGTTGGGGCCGGGTCGGGCGGTGAGCACGGTGAAGATGTCGGCGCTGATCAGCACCGTGGTGTTGGGGAAGAGGTTGTACTGGCTGAGGTGGGTGATCTGGGCGGTGTCGTAGCCCGACAAGTCGACGCCCATGGTGGCCTGATGGTCTCTTATCTTCTGGGCGATCACGTCTTGGAGGGTTTGGCCGTCGGGCACCTGGGGAGCGGGACTGCCGGGCTCGGCATAGTCGGGCCCCATGCGGCCGCCCTGGGTGACCACGAACGACTCCCACACCGTCTGGTCGTCCACGCTGCGGCCCAGGCGGGGGCTGGGCACGCCGTAGGGCTGATACGACACGCCGTGGCGGTCCCAGATGCGCTGGGGGGAGTTGACGTCGTTGATGCTGCCCAGCATCTCCCGGTGCAGGCCCTGCACGTGGTAGGTCTCGGAGAAGCCCTCGTTAACCACCTTCCAATTGCAGTTCACCGCGGTGGCGGTGGAATACGTGCCCCGGAACTCGTCGAGGTTGGCCCAGGCGATGTCGTCGGGGATGCCCTCCAGCCACTGGGCCAGCGGCTCGGCGTCGATGTCGAGGTTCACGAACACCAGGCGGGCCCAAGTGTCCACCTGCACCGGCACCAAAGGGAGGTCGTCGTTGCTGATGGGGCCGAAGCCCCGGCGGGAGGGGATTTCCCGGAGGCGGCCGGTGAGGTCCCAGGCCCAGCGGTGGTAGGGGCAGCGCAGCTCGGTGATGCCGGTGCCCGATCCCTGGCAGATGGAGTTGCCCCGATGGCGGCAGACGTTCTGGAAGCCCCGGAGCACGCCGTCTTCGCCCCGGACCAGGATGATCGAGTACTTGCCGAGGCGGTGCTCAAACCAGTCGCCGGGGTTGGCGATGTGGTCGACGGTGCAGGCCACGTGCCACACCTTGGGCCACATCTTTTCGTATTCCAGTTCGGCGAACTCGGGGGAGAGGTAGCGCTGGACGGGGATCTTCACTGGGGCTTCGGCGGCTAGGCCTGAGGCGGTTACTGCGGTGCCTAGGATGTCGGCCTCGTCCGGGGGTGCGATGTCGACCATGGCGTCAATCGTGGCACACGGCCTGAGGGCGGGCTAAGAGCGGGGCTCGGTGATGAAGATGGCTTCGGCGGTGGCGCAGATGGTCTCGCCGGCTCTTAGTTCGCCGGTGGCTATGTGTTTGCGGCCTTCGGTGTGGGAGTAGCGGCAGGTGACTTCTAGGGGGGTGTGGAGGGGGACACCAGTTTTGTAGCGGATGTTGATGCCAGCGGTGAGGCCGGTGGCACCGGCTCGGGTGGCGGCGTTGCCCAGGGCCTCGTCGAGGATGGTGGCCACCACGCCGCCGTGGGCGCGGTGGGGTGGGCCGGAGTGGGCTTCGGTGAGGGTGACGGTGGCCCGCATCTCCACTGGACGGGGCTCAGCGTCGGGGTCGGGCGGGGGTACCGGGTCGAAGATGAGGCGGGGAGCATGGGGGTTGAGCAGGCCTGATCCGGCTTGGGTGAGGTTGTAGATGGTGCCTTCGTGGTCTTTGGCCACCACGATGTGGGGGTCGCGGGTGTGGGTCCGCAACCGCTCGGTGATGTCGGCTAAAGCTGCGGCGATCTCGGCCCGGGTGGTGGGATCGGCGTCGTTGGCCGACACGGCGGCCACCAGGTCGCGGGTGCGCTCCACCAGTTCGTAGGCCTCGGGGCCGAAGTCGTCGGGGTGGGGCAGGTCGCCGAGCAGTTCGGCCAGCCGGTAGGCCGACGCGGTTTCGGGGTGCTCCTGGTCAGTCATTGTCAGCCACTGGGATGTCGAAGCGGTCGATGTAGCGGGCGAAGCGGGCCCGGACCTCGGTTCGGGTGAGCCCCAGGTCTTCGAACTGGTAGCGGTGTTCGCCGTGCTTGCCGGGCGGGGTGACATCCACGTAGGCGGCCATGGCCACTTCGGCGTCGGCGCTCAGCTCCATGCCGAGCTGCTCGTACACCGACCGGGCGGCGGCCAGCTTCTCGGTGCTCACCTGGCGATGGGGCACTTGGGCAGTGCGGTCGGCGGGCAGACGGCTGGAATCGATCAGGTCGATGAGGTTGTCGAGGCTGCGGGCGTAGAGCTCGAGGTGGTAGCGGCCGATGGCGGCGAAATCGACCCGGTCGGAGTGGGCCCAGCGCATGGTGGCGATCAGGCTGGTGACCGAAGGCAGGATGGCGGTGGGATCTCGGTGGGTGATCACGAAGCGGGCGTCGTCGAACACTTCCATAAGGGCGGGCAGGCCCTGGAGGTGGGCAGGCGACTTGAGCACCCAGCGGCGGGTGGGCATGCGGCGCTGCAAGATCTGGAGCACCCGGCGATAGGTGCGGTAGGCGGGGCGCAGATCGGCGGTGTCGTACCAGGCTTGGTAGGAGGGCACGTCGGTGCGGCTGACCATTTCCTCGGAGCGGAACTCGAACGACATGGCCGACAGGCATTCTTTGAACATGCGCCCGGAGTACTCGTGGATGGCCAGC
Source organism: Acidimicrobiia bacterium (assembly GCA_022827405.1). Classification (GTDB taxonomy): domain Bacteria; phylum Actinomycetota; class Acidimicrobiia; order Acidimicrobiales; family Bin134; genus Poriferisocius. Next base: position 1,955 of record JAJDTA010000137.1, on the reverse strand, counting down.
ATCCCGCTGGCCACCGTCTGGGGCATGACCAGCTCGGCGCCGGCCAGGGCGATGCGGGGGTCGGCGGCCCGGACATCGGGATCGGAGTGGGGCGGCGGCACGGGGCGCAGCAGCTCCCAGCCCTCGGGGGCCCGATGGGCTGGGTCTTGGGCCAGTACGCCGTGCATGACGGTGGTGCCGGTGCGGGGTGCGCCGATCACGAAAATGGGCTGGTCGACGGGCTCGTCGAGGGTGCCGGGGTCGGCGGCCAGATAGTCGTTGATCTGGATGCGGACCTCTAGGAGCCGCAGGATCATGCGGCGCGACATCCACCGCCCCATGACGGTGAGGTCGGCCTCGTGCTCCAGCCCGTGACAGAACAGGGTGAGGGGTTCGACGAAGCCATCGGCGCCGAGCGCGGCCCGGTCATCGGGGGCTCGGCCTTGGCGGACCAAGGCTTCGGCCATGAGCAGGTGGGGGTCGAACGGGCGACGGGCCTCGTCGACCACCGGGCCGGCGTCGCCCCGGTTCACGGCGGCTACCCAGTCGGGCCGGGGATCAGGGGTCCAGCTCATGGCCGCTGAAGCAGGGTGGCATCACCTAGAACAGTACGCTCAGGCGATGCTGGAAGGTCTGGTCGTGATCCTCACCGGAGCCTCGAAGGGGATTGGCCGGGGGATCGCCGAGTACCTGGTAGACGAAGGCGTGAAGCTGACGGTGACCAGCCGCAAGCCCGAGCGCATCGAGGCCACCGCCGCTGAGCTGCGGGAGCGGGGCGGCGATGTGCTGGCGGTGGCCGGGTCGGTGGGCGACCGGGACCACACCAACGAGGTGGTTGACCGCACGGTGGAGCGGTGGGGCACGGTGGACGGTTTGGTGGCCAACGCCCAGTCGTTCCGCCCGACAATGCCGCTGCTGGAAGTGGACGAATCGGACATGGACCTGCTTCTCAACACCGGTCCCAAGGGCACGCTGTGGTTCATGCAGGCAGTTCACCCCCACATGGCGGCCAAAGGGCGGGGACGGATCATCACGTTCGGTACCAATGTGGGGATCACCGGTGGCCCTGGTTATGGACCCTACGGAGCGGCCAAGGAAGCGATTCGCTCGCTGACCCGCACTGCGGCCCGGGAATGGGGGCGCGACGGCATCACCGTGAACTGCGTGAACCCGGCATCGGTGGCCCACCGGGCCCCGCCCGACGACGACCCCGATCGTCTGGCGTCGTACAAGGCCCTGTTCGACAACCACCCCATGGGTCGCGACGGCGACCCCGTGACCGACATCGCCCCGGTGATCGGGTTCCTGCTGTCTGATGCCAGCCAATACGTGACCGGCGAGACCTTCCAAGTGGACGGCGGCGGCCTGATGCGGCCTTAGAGCTAGGTCCGGAAGCGGTGGCGGAGGTGGGCTTGGCGGGTGGCTAGGTCGGCGGCGCGGTCTTGGAGGGTGACGGCGGGGTGGTCGTCGGGGAGGGCGGCAGCTAGGTCGGCTAGGGCGACGACCTCGGTGGTGGGGGCCATGGCCTGGTCGCCGGTGGGCCAGAACCAGCGCAGGGTGCACAGGCCATTGCGGCGGTTGGCGTTGTCGAGCCAGTTGGCCAGGCCGGGGTCGGTCCCGCACACCACGTAGCGCACTTTGCCGTCGGAGGAGATTGTGGTCTGGGTTTGGTTGCGACAGGAGATGTGGGCGTAGGTGTCGACCAGCTCGAAGGAGCCCATCATGTAGAGCTGGGCGCCCCAGTAGTGGGCCTCGGGCACCTCGGCGGTCACGATCAGGGCCTGGTCGGGCTCTAGATCCCAGAAGCAGAACTCGTAGCGGGCCATCGACAGACCCTTGGACACCTCCAGAGTGCGATTGGTGAAGGTGTTGTCGATGCGCTCGGCCCGGTTCATCACCATGTAGGAGTTCCACCGCTCGATGGAGTCGGTCATCTGCATCATGGCCCGGCGCACCCGATTGGCGAAGGTGGGGCC
>JAJDTA010000091.1 GCA_022827405.1 Acidimicrobiia bacterium | reverse complement strand
GCGACGGGCGGCGGTTCTGGGTAGTGGGTTTGGAGGGCGACCGCCACTGGCCCCCGCTGGCCCGAGCCGTGGGCCATCCCGAGTGGATCGACGACGAGCGGTTCGCCACCTCCCGCGACCGGGCGGTCAACGCCGTGGAGCTGATCGCCGCCCTCGACGAGGCCTTCGCTGCTCGCCCGCTGGAGGAGTGGGCCGAGATCTTCGCCACCGAGCCCGACATGTTCTGGGCCCCGGTGAACACCCTCGACGACCTGTTGGCCGACCCCCAGACCGGCCCGTCGGGCGCATTGGTGGAGGTGCCCGACGGGGCCACCGGCACCACCATGCTGGCCACCCCGGTCGACTTCCACGGCACCCCATGGGCGCCTCGCAGCCTGGCGCCCGAGTTGGGGGAGCACACCGACGAGGTGCTGGCCGCCATGGGCCGCAGCCCCGATCAGATCGCCGATCTGCGCTCGAGCGGCACCGTGGCCTGAGCCTTCCCGACCTCCCAGCCATAGGATGTCGCCGTGCCATTGACCAGACTCGACGAGACGCTGCGCCATCAGATACCCACCACGTTCGACCACGTGGGGACCAGCGACCCCCGGTTCTTCGACCGGTACTGGTTCTCGTGCTACGACCCGGCCGGGTCGCTGACCATGATCATCGGGGTGGGGCTGTACATGAACATGAACGTGTTCGACGGCTTCGTGGCCTGCCAGGTGCCCCGCGACGACGGGGGCAGCAATCAGCGGAACTTCCGCTTCAGCCGAGCTCTGCGCCCCGACATCGACCGGGTGGGGGTGGGACCGCTTGACATCGAGATCATCGAGCCGTTCAAGAAAGTCCGCCTGACCGCCACCGGAGGTGATCACCCCCTCGACATGGACTTGACCTGGACCAACTTTCTTCCTCCCAAAGAGGAAGACCATCACTTCAGCCGGGTTCGGGGCCGGGTCACCCAGGACTACCGCCGCTACACCCAGGTGGGTCGAATGGACGGGACCGTCACCCTCGACGGCACCGCCTACACCGTTAACAACTGGTGGGGCGGCCGGGACCACTCCTGGGGAGTTCGACCCCAAACCGCCGGGCCGGAGCCCGTTACCGGCGAGGACGGCATCGACGTCCGAGCCCAGCACGGCTCGGTGTTCTACTGGCTGCCGTTCTCGTGCGCCGACTTTGGCGGCCACGTGCAGGTCCACAGCACCGGCGACGGCCGCCAGCACTACCTGGACGGGGTGATCGGACAATCCGACGGCTCCGAGACCGAGGTGGTGGCGGCCGAGTTCGAGGTTGACTTCTGGGACGACACCCGACGCTGGCGCCAAGTTCGGTCGCAGTTCACCGACACCGCCGGCGAGGTCTACGAGATCGAGACCAACCAGATCCACCGCGACTGGGCCATGATCGGCACCGGCTACGACTGGGGCTGGGACGACGGCGGCAGCCTCGGCGTCTACCGGGGGCAGTACTACTCCGAGTCCGACACCTACGACCTGTCCCACCCCGAGAAAGTGGTGCTCCCCTCTGGAGAGGTCCGCGTCCCCGGCCACCGGGAGGCCCCCGCGGTGGGCACGGTCAACGGCCAGCCGCTGGCCGGCCACCAGATCGTGATCTGCTCGGGCCGAGTGCCCTTCTTGGGCTTGGACGATGATGTGAGGCCATGGTGAACCAAGAGCAATCCTTCAGCGACCAGGTGGTAATCGTCACCGGGGCCAGCCGCGGCGTGGGCGCAGGCCTGGCCGTCCGCCTCGGCGAGCTGGGCGCGGGGGTGGCCTGCGTGGCCCGAGCCACCGATTCGGCCCGGTTCAAGCTGCCCGGCACGGTGGACGAAACCGCAGCAGCCGTTGACGAAGCCGGCGGCGACGGCTTGGCCGTGCCCTGCGACCTGTCCCGCCCCGACCAAATCGAGGCCATGGTGGAGACCGTGGCGAACCACTTCGGCCGCATCGACGCCCTGGTGAACAACGCCGCGGTGACCTTCGTGGGCGACCTCGATATCGAGCTGAAGCGCTATGAGCTGACCATGGCCATAAACACCACCGCGCCGCTGCTGGCCACCCGGCTCTGCCGTCCATACTTGGCCGAACGCGGCGGGCGGATCGTCAACGTCTCATCGGCGGCCGGCCTCGCCTATTTCCCATCGCTGATGGCCTACGGCATGTCCAAAACCGCGCTGGAGCATCTGACCGTGAGCAGCGCGGCCATTCTGGCCGACGACGGCATTGCGGTGAACTGCTTCCGCATCGACACCGCGGTGGCCAGCGAGGGCTTTGTGATGAACGCCCCCGACGCCGATCACTCCACCTGGGCCGACACCTCGGTTTCCGCCGAGGGCATCGTGTGGATGCTCCAACAGCCCACCTCCTACACCGGAAGGCTGGAGAGCATGGTGGGCATGGCCCAGCGAGAGGGCATCATGGCCGAGATCGCCCACAAGACCAGTTCCAATGCTCCTTCAGCTAGCCAATGGAGCATCGACCGCGCCCGGGGCATTGTCTAACGCTCAGGAGGTTCACTCCTTCTGCCGCATCTGCACCGCCATGTGCGGCATCACGGTCACCGTCGAGGGTGGCCGAGTATTAAAGGTGAGAGGCGACGACGCCCACCCCATCTCCCAGGGCTACACCTGCCCGAAGGGCCGGGCGCTGCCCGACTGGCACCACCACCCGCACCGGCTCGACCGGCCCCAAATCGGCGGTCAGGCCGTGGGGTGGGACCGGTGCCTCGACGACCTGGGAAGTCGACTGGCCGCCATCATCGACCAAAGCGGCCCCGACGCGGTGGCCATGTATCTGGCCAGCGGCTCGGCCTACGACGCCAACGGCCGCCGGGCCGCCGAGCGGTTCCTCGGTGCCATCGGCTCCCGCCAGAAATACACCGCCACCACCATCGACACCCCCATGCGCCCGCTGGTGGCCGAGCTAATGGGCGGCTGGTCGGGGATCACCCCCATGTGGGACCAAGAAGCCGCCCGGATGCTCCTTCTGGTGGGGACCAACCCGGTGGTCTCCCACGGCCACGGCAACGGCTTGGCCGACCCCATTACCCGGCTGCGGACCCAGCAGAAGCGCGGCCCGGTGTGGGTGATCGACCCCCGCCGCACCGAGACCGCCCGACTGGCCGACCGTCATCTGGCCCCCCGACCCAGCACCGACCACCTGATCCTGGGCTGGCTGGTGCGTGAGTTGTTGGCGGATGGGGCTGACCGGGACTACCTGAACGAGCACTCGGTGGGGGTCGAAGACCTGACCGCCGCGGTGTCGCCATTCACCCTGGACCGGGCAGCCTCCGGAACCGGGCTGGACCCCGCCGACCTGCTCGAACTCCTCCACGCAGTGCGAACCGCCGGTCGGCTGTCGGTGCTGTCGGGCACCGGCGTGTCCATGGGCCGCCACGCCAACGTGACCGAGTGGCTGCTGTGGGCGCTGGCGGTGGTCACCGGCTCTTACGACCAGCCCGGCGGGATGTGGTTCAACCCCGGCTACCTGTTGCAGCTCGACACCCGAAGCTGGCAGCCCTCCGACGGCCAGCCCGAACCCGGGCCAGCCAGCCGTCCCGAACTGCCCCGCCGATTCGGCGAGTACCCGTGCGCCGCCCTGGTAGACGAGATCGAGGCCGGCAACGTGCGGGCGCTGGTGGTGGTGGGCGGCAACCCGCTGATCGCCTTCCCCGACCGCGACCGGACCCAGGCAGCGTTCGAATCGCTCGACGTGCTGGCGGTGGCCGACGTGGTGGAAACCGACACCACCGCGCTGGCCACCCACCTGCTGCCCGTCGCTGGCCAACTGGAGCGGGCCGACCTCCCCTGGATGCTCGACGCCTACCAACCGGCCATCGCCACCCACTACACCCCGGCAGTGGTCCCGCCCGGCGCCGACCGCCGACTCATGTGGCAGGCCTTCGCCGAGCTGGGCCGTCGCTTGGGCGTGGGCGTGCTGCCCCGGGGAGTCGACCCCGATACCGCTACCGACGAGGACCTCTTAGAACTGATCGCCGAGCGGGGCCGCAGCGACGCCGCTACCGTGCTGGCCGCCCGACGGGGCTTGATCGGCGAATCCCGCCCGGTTCACGGCTGGGTTCTCAACCGGGTGCTGCCCGAAGGCCGCTGGCGGCTGGCTCCCGAGCCGCTGGTGGCGCAGTTGGCCGACCTCGACGACCCCGCACCCCTGGTGCTGCTGCCCCGGCGACAGATGCGAACCATGAACGGGCAACTCCGCGACTTGGGCGATGTCGGCCCCGAGGTGCTGATCCACCCCGACCACGGCATCGCCGATGGCCAGGCGGTGCAGGTGCGCAGCGCCCACGGCGAGTTGGTGGGCGCGGCCCGCACCAGCGAAGAGATCGCCCCCGGGGCGGTGTCCATTCCCCACGGCTGGGCCGACCCCAACGTATGCACCCTCACCACCGCCGAGACCGACGTCGACCCGCTCACCGGCATGGTCTGGCAGTCGGGGCTGCCGGTTCAGCTCAGCCCGGCAGATTCAGCTTGAGGGCACCATGAGCACCGAGAGCCCAAGTCTGCTGACGCTGAAGCTCCCCAAAGAGCTCGGCGGCCTCGAAGCCGACCTGCGCTCCCAATTCCTGACCACCGAAGCGGCCAGTCGAGCCGACGGATCGGCCGGCTGGAACGAGACCTTCACAACCACCTCCGCGGCCATCGCGGCCGCCCGCCTGCCGCAAGAGGGCATGGACGAGGTAGCGGCCACCGCCACTGAAGGGGCAGCCTGGCCGCCGTTCACCGGCACCTTTCCGCTGTCGGGAAGGGCTAAACCGGCCCCCAACGGTGTGGTGTTGACCGGGCGATGGGGGTTTGGCTCCGGCATCGCCGACGCCGCTTGGGTGGTGGCCGGTTGCACCACCGAGACGGGGCCCCGCTGGGCGGTGATCCCGGTGGAGCAGGTAACCGTGTACGACACCTGGCAGGTCAGCGGCCTAGAAGAGACCTTGAGCCACGACTACAGCGTGCAAGGGGTATTTGTGCCCCATAGTCGGCTGTTCGACCTGTCTCAGCCACCGCCTCGAGGCGGCATCCTCCACGGGCTGCCCATGTACACCCTGATCACTCCCGACCATTGCGGGGTGAGCCTGGGCATCGCCCGGCGGGCGCTGGATGAGATCGTCATCGCCGCGGCGGGCAAGGATCGCCTCACCAGCAAGGCCCCCCTCGATGAGCGGCCCGCGTTCCAGCGCGACCTCGGCCAAGCCGACACCAAGCTGCGAGCGGCCCGGGCCCTGGTACTAGAAGTGCTGGACGAAATCTGGGCGGCGGGAGTGGCAGATCAGCCAGTGCAGGACGAACTTGTGCAGCGAGCCCGAGCGGCCGCCACCCACGCCGCCGACATCGCCGTGGAGGTGGCGTCGATGGCCTATCGCCGGGGCGGCGGATCGGTCCTCTACCAAGACCATCCCCTCAACCAGTGCTTCCGAGACGCCCACGCCGCCACCCAGCACGTCCACGTCACCGACGAGATGTTCGAGCTGGTCGGTGCCACCATGCTCGGGGATGGCGCCGGCTAGGAGCTTGCGGGTTCTGGCTCCTTGGCGGTGCGGGTCGCGGGGCCCATCAGCTCTCCCCCTAGAGCCACGGCCCCAGCCAAAGCAATCACCATGACCACCGATGAGCCGGTATACAGAACCTCGGGGCCCCAGGCGTCATAGACCGCTCCCGTGGCCACTGCGGCCATCCCAGACACCACCAAGCCCACTGCTCCATAGAGCCCTTGGGCCGCCGCCGCTTGCTCGGTGGGTGCAGACAACGCCACCGATAGCTGTCCGGCGGGCATGGTGAAGGCATCAAACATGGCGTGGGCGGCTGACACCGCAATGAGAACCCATACCAATTCGACAAAGCCGTACACAAACATGCAGCCCACTGCGCCCATGATGGTTACCGCCATGACCCGGATCGGGCCCCGACGCTGGGCGTATTTTCCACCCAAAGGCGCCAGAGGAATCATCGGCAGGGCGAACAAGCTGATCGATAGAGCAATGAGGAGCGTGCTGGCCCCTAGGTCGTCGAGCAGCACCGCCCAGGAGGCCTCGAACACGCCGATGGTGGTGTAAAAGGCAATGCCGGCCAAGATTCCGGCCAACATCGGCCTTATCCTCAGCAGCCGACGCACGGGCACCTTGATGCTGGCCGCCCCGCCCGCCGACAAATCCAGTTTCAGAGACCATACGTAGACCGCGGCGAACAAGGCCGTCAAGAACAAAAACGGAGCACGCAGGCTGATGAACTCCGCAAATACCGCGGCCACCACCGGCCCAAGCACAAACCCGCTCACGTCGAAGGCCCCCATTGCCCCCAGATTGCTCCCCATGTTGGCGGGATCCCGAGTGATGAGGATGCGGCGAATGGCGGGACCAACCGCCCCGGTTCCCGCGCCGAGAAAGAAGCGGGCCGCCATGAACTGCCAGGCCTGATCGGCTACCGCCATGCCCAGCATGGACACGATGGCCACGATCATCCCGATGTGGATCAACAGCCGGACGTGACCCTGGTCGGCAAAACGGGCCAAACCCACCTGGGCAATGACCCCGGCAAAGAACCCCACCCCCGCGATGAACCCCAGCTCGGTCTCGCTGAAACCGAATTTATCCCGGAACTCGGCCAGCAGGGTGAACACCGACCCGTAGCCCATGGACAGCGCGCCGGTAATCACGAAATAGGGCAAGAACTGGCGCGCCGAACCCAGGGTGGTGTTCACAGCCATCGGGGAACCCTACTCCCCGTTGGTGACGATTGACTCAGCGCTCTTCTCGACGATAGGGCAGGCCCAAGGCAGCCGGGGCCGGGGAGGGGCGGTGGCGATAGCGCCAGCTGATGATCACCAGCACCACCACGGTGAGGACGAAGGGCAAGATGCCGAGCAGCGCCGGGGAGATGCTGTTCAACTGCACCCCCAACAGCTCTATGTCGAACGACTGCAAGCGGGGTTGCAGGGCCAGCGTGAAGCCGAACAACAGCGCCCCCAAAGCCAGACGCCCCGGCCGCCAAGCTCCGAAGATCACCAGGGCCACCGCGATCCAGCCCCGGCCGGCCACCGTGCCCTCGACCCAGCCCGGGGCCATGTAGAGCGACAGAAACGAACCGGCCGCCCCGGCAAAGGCGCCTCCAACCATGACCGCCCCCGACCGCAGCGCCATCACCGAATGGCCCGCCGTGTCGGTGGTGGGCGCCGATTCCCCCGCGGCCCGCAGGGCCAAACCCAGCCGGGTGCGGGCCAGCACGAACCACACCGCCAGCCCCAGCAGCACGGCCAGGTACACCACCGGCGGCTGGTCGAAGAAGATCTCGCCGACCCAGGGAATGTCGGCCAGCCCGGCGATCCCCAGATCGGTGAACAGCGTCTCGGGCCGCTCCCCCACAACATTGCGGCCCACGTAGGCGGCCAACCCGAGGCCGCCGATGGTGAGAGCCAGGCCCGACACCACCTGATCGGCACCCAACACCACGCTCACCAGGGCATGGAACCCGCCCACCAGAGCGCCGACCGCGGCCGCGGCGAAGAATGCGGCCCACGGACTCCCGGTTTCCAGACCGACCATGAACCCGCTCACCGCGCCCATGGCCATCATGCCCTCGACCCCGAGGTTCAACACCCCCGCCCGCTCGGCAATGAGCTCGCCCAGCGCGGCCAAAAACACCAGCGTGCCGAATTGCACGGTGGCGACGAACAACCCGATAAGGGCATCTTCTGACATCAGGCCGCGTCCTCGGCCGGTTCGGGCTCATCTGGTTCTTCAGGCTCGTGCCCCGATGAATCAACCGCTGGACCGGTCCAGCGGATCCGATAGTTGAAGAACACTGCGGCCACCAGTGCGCCGAACAGGATCATGGCCTGCAAGATGTCGGAGATGGCCGAGCTCACCCCCAGGGTCTGGATGCTCTGGCCGCCCACCTGCACCGCCCCGAATACAAAGGCCACCACGGCCACTCCCGAGGGGCGCATGAGGGCCAAGGCGGCCACGATGATGCCAGCGAAGCCGTACCCGTTGGACAGCCCCGATTCCAGCCGAGCGGCTGACCCGGTGAGCTGCACCGCCCCCGCCAGCCCGGCGATGCCGCCCGAGAGGAGCAAAGCGGTCAGGATCTTCTGGCGCAAGGAGACGCCGGCGTAGCGGGCGGTGTTGGGCGACGATCCAGCCAAGCGCAGTTCATAGCCCCATGCGGTGCGCGACACGGCCAGCCAGAACACAATCAGCAGGCCCAGCGCAATCAGCATGCCGATGTTGGCCCGGCCAAACAGCCCCGGCAGCGCCGCTTGCTCGGGCACCGGCTCGATCACCGCAAAGCCGAACGACTCGGGATCCTTCCACGGGCCGGTCTCCAGCCACTCCACCACCCGGATGGCCACATACACCAGCATCAGGGTGGTGATGATCTCGCTCACCCCCAGATGCGACCGGGCCAGCGCGGGGCCAACCATCAGCACCATTCCCCCGGCAACACCCGCCACGATCATCAACGCGATCAGCAAGGGGCCCGAGAGCCCGTCGGCCATCATGGCCACTCCGGTGGCCACAATGGCACCGGCCATCATCTGGCCCTCCGCCCCGATGTTCCACAACCCCATCGATCCGGCCACCGCAACCGACAGCCCGGTCAGCGCCAGCGGTGTGGCCCGCTCCAGGGTGCGCGACAGCGAGTCGGTGCCCATGAAGGCCGAGTCGAACATGCGCTCGTACACCTCGGCCGGGTTGTGGCCCGATGTCCACAGCAAGATCAACCCGAGCGCCAGCGCCACCACGATGCCCACAAGGAAGGCGAAAGCCTGAACGGCGGGCAGCACCCGTTCTCGGCGGGCCAGCACCGGGCGGATCATGCCCGGTCCCGTCGGTAGAGCATCGGTCGGATCATGCCCGCACCTGTCCGGCCATGGCCTCGCCGATCACGCTTCGCGGGGTCACGTCGGGGGCCAACTCCGACACCACTCGACCCTCGTACATCACCAAGAGGCGGTCCGACAGCGCCAACAGCTCGTCGAGGTCCTCGGAGATCAACAGCACCCCCACCCCTTCGGTCCGCTGGGCCACCAAGTGGCTCTGAATGGCGGCCACCCCTTGCACGTCCAGTCCCCGGGTGGGCTGGGCGGCCACCAGAACCGCGGGCTGCTCGGCCAACTCCCGGCCCAACAGCAGCCGCTGGAGATTGCCGCCCGACAGGCCGGCGATCGGGTCGTTCAGCCGGCCCGTCCGCACTCCGAAGCGCTCCACCAAGTCTTGGCAGAACTTCACGCACTTGGCCATCACCAACATGAGTCCCCGCCGCTGCGACCGGTACGACCGCACCACCGCGTTGTCCACCACCGACATCTTGGGCGCCAAGCCCACCCCGAGACGGTCTTCGGGCACGTAGGCCAAGCCCAGGCGATACCGGTCGCCCGGCGCCATATCGGTCACGTCCTGCTGCTTGACCGTGACCCGCCCTTGAGTGGGCCGGCGCAGTCCATTGATAACCTCGGCCAGCTCCTTCTGACCATTGCCCGACACCCCGACGATGCCCACGATCTCGTGGGACCGAACCGTCATGTCGATATCGGTCAGCGCCGGCAATCCTCGGTCATTGAGCGCGCTGACCCCTTGGAGGGACAGCACTTCGGGACCGGCTTCAATTTCTGGCGGGCGATCCACATATCCGCCTTCTGACGACCCCACCATCATCTCGGCCAAAACGGTGAGGTCCACATCCTGCAAGTCGTCCACCGTGGCCACCGTCTTGCCCTGGCGCAGCACGGTGGCCTCGTCGCAGAAGGCCACCACCTGGTCGAGCTTGTGGCTGATGTAGATGATCGAGCGGCCGTCGTCGGCCATGGCCCGCAGCGCGGCCCCCAACTCTGCCGCCTCGCCGGGGGTCAGTACCGCGGTGGGCTCGTCCATCACCAGCACCGAGGCGTTGCGCCACAGGGCCTTGAGAATCTCCACCCGCTGCCGCTCGCCCATCGAGAGCTGCCACACGGGGCGGGTGGGATCGGCCGCCATCCCGTAAGCCGCCGAGAGCTCGGCCACCCGCTCTTCGATCTCTGCGCTGCGTAGCACCCGGGGAGCGGCCCCCAACACGATGTTCTCGGCCACCGTCAGGGTGGGAACCAACCGGAACTCCTGGTACACCATGCCCACGCCGGCGGCGATGGCGTCGGCCGGCGACTGGAAGAAGCGCCGCTGTCCGTTCACCCACACTTCGCCGCCGTCGGGGCGATACACCCCGGCCAGCACGTTGACCATGGTGGTTTTGCCCGCGCCGTTCTCCCCCAACAACGCGTGAATGGTGCCGGGGCGGACCCGCAGGTCAGCCCCGGCACAGGCGATCACTCCGGGGAATCGCTTCTCGATTCCCCGGAGCCAGACCGCATGGTTGGCATCAGAAGACGCCACTGCGGAAACCGTGAGGCTTCCGGCTTAGATCACGGCGAGGCGTTGCCGACGACACCTTCGACGAAGAACGTCATGCCCAGCATGGAGCCGTCGTCCATCGTCTCGCCGGCGGCCACCACCACGTTGCCGTCCTGATCCCGGATCTCGCCGGTGAACACGTCCCACGAGCCGTCGACCATCGAAGCGGCCACCGCATCGATCTCGCCAGCCACATCGGCGGGCACATCGGCAGCCAGCGGAGCGAGGGCGACGATCTCGTCGTCCAAGCCGCCCCAGTAGGCCCCCGGCGAATAGGTGCCCGCAGCCACGGCGTTGATGATCCGCGTGTAGTACGGCCCCCAGTTCCACACCGGTGCGGTGACGAACGCATCAGGGGCGAAGGCGCTCATGTCGGAGTTGTACGACACCCAGCGGGCCCCGGCCTCCTGAGCAGCCAGACCCGGCGCAGTGGAGTCCTGGTGCATGGCGATCACATCCGCGCCGGCCTCAATAAGTGCGGCCGCGCTGTCGCCCTCAACGGCCGGGTCAAACCAGGTGAACGTCCAGGTCACGTGGACTTCCACATCGGGGTTCACCCGCTGCGCCCCCAGCGTGAAGGCGTTGATGCCTCGCAGCACCTCGGGAATCGGGAAGGCGGCCACGTAGCCAATCTGGTTGGCCTCGGTCACGGCGCCCGCCGCCATACCCGACAAGTAGCGGGGCTGGTACATGCGGCCGAAGTAGTTGCCGAAGTTGGTGTCGTTCATCTTGAACCCGCTGGCGTGCTCGAACACCACATCCGGGTACTCGCCCGCCAACTCCTCCATCGGGTCCATGTAGCCGAAGGAGGTGGCGAAGATCACGTCGGCCCCCTCGTTCTCGATGAAGTCAACCACCACGGCGCGGAAGTCCTCTGCCACTTCGGGCACGCTCTCCACAAACAGGGTGGTCGCCCCCGTCTCACTCTCGGCGTAGCGGCGACCCTGGTCATGGGCCCACGTCCAGCCCGCGTCGCCCACCGGGCCGACGAAGACGAACGCGGCGATTACCTCGTCGTCCATCGGCGCCTCTGTGGGCTCGGGCTCGGGCTCTGGCTCCGGGGCCGGGGCCTCGGTCGCCGGAGCCTCGGTCGCCGGGGCAGGCGCTGGCTCGGGAGCCGCGTCATCGTCGTCGTTGCCGCACCCCACAGCGATCAACGTGATCGACGCCACCACCACCAGCAGCTTCAGCAAAAACTTCTTGGCCATCATTCCCTCCTTGGATCGGCTCAAAAGCCAGCCCCAAGAGAGTAGCCTGTAACGCTGACATGGGTGCCACAGACTCTGTTACCCCTTGATTACAACTTCGATTCGACAGGTTTTGCCGTGACTGCTCTTTCCAGCATCCCCGAAGGCTTCGGCCTCGAAACTGATGTGGTCAACACCACTGCTCGCGACCGGGCGGTGGAGCGATGCCGCCAAGTGGGCATCAAGCTGCCCACATTCGCTGAGCTGGCCGACCCCCCGGCGGCCGATTCTGCCCTGGCGGGGGTAGATCCCGACGCCGCCGACGCCGCCAACTTGTGGCGGGTCAACTGGTTCAACGACGCCTCTCGGGCGGGCCGGGCCGCGGTGCCCGAGTACGTGGTGATTCCCCCGGCGCTGTCGGGGGTGGGGTCGCCCATCATCTTGCTTCTGGGCAACCGGTTCCCGATGATCGGGGCCCACAAGGTGCTGGCCGCCTACTCCTGCCTGGCCCCCCGACTGGTGACCGGGCAGTTCGACCCCACCGAGAACCGAGCGGTGTGGCCTTCAACCGGCAACTACGCCCGGGGGGGCATCGCCATCTCCAAGATCATGGGCTGTCGGGGGGTGGCCGTGCTGCCCGAGGGCATGTCGGCCGAGCGGTTCGAGTGGCTGGACCGGTGGACGTCGGACCCCTCCGACGTGATCCGCACTCCCGGCTCGGAGAGCAACGTGAAGGAGATATACGACGCCTGCGCCGCCCTGGCCGAAGACGAGGCCAACGTGATCCTCAACCAGTTCTGCGAATACGGGAACCACCTGGGCCACGTGACCGCCACCGCTGCCGCCATAGAGCGGGTGTTCGAGCACTACACCGCGGGGAACTCCTCGGCTCGGCTGGCCGGGTTCGTGGCCGCCTCGGGATCGGCCGGGACGCTGGGAGCAGGCGACCCCCTCAAGGAGCGCCACGGATCGGCCACCGCGGTGGTGGAGGCGCTGGAGTGCCCCACGCTCTTATATAACGGCTACGGGGAGCACAACATCCAGGGCATCGGCGACAAGCACGTCCCGCTGATCCACAACGTGACTAACACCGACGTGGTGGTGGCGGTGTCGGATCAGGCCACCGATGAGCTGGGCGTGCTGTTCGCCTCGCCGGAGGGTCGGGCGCTGCTGGCCCAGCGAGGGGTGGACGACGACGTGATCGCCAACTTGGACAACCTGGGGCTGTCGTCCATCTGCAACATGCTGGCCTCGGCCAAGATGGCCGCTGCTTTGGACTGCGGGCCCGACGACGTGATCGTGTCTGTGGCCACCGATGGGGCTGCTCTTTACGGCTCGGAGCGGGCCAAGACTGTGGCCACTGCTTTCGGGGGCGAATTCGGGGCTGCCGAGGCCGCCACGGTGGCTGGCCGGTGGCTTAACGGGGTGGACACCGACCACTTGCTTCAGCTCAGCGACCGCGACCGTGATCGGGTGTTCAACTTGGGGTACTTCACTTGGGTAGAACAGCAGGGTGTAGATCTGGCCCACTTCGACGCCCGGCGGGATCAGGCGTTTTGGGTGGCTTTGCGGGATTTGGTGCCGGTTTGGGACGAGCTGATCGTGGACTTCAACGCCCGTACTGGGGTTTGATGCTTTCTCCCCTTTCCAGTCGGGCCGTGGCACGGTCCGGGCTGCGGGTCCTGTCGCCTACGGCGGCATGGCCGTCGGAGCGGCCACGTCCGCCTGCGGCGCCACCCACAGCCCTGGGGGGGCGCTGATGAACCGGGAAGGTCTGGTTTGTTCTTGTGGGGTGGTCGCGGCAAGTGA
This sequence comes from Acidimicrobiia bacterium, assembly GCA_022827405.1. Lineage (GTDB taxonomy): Bacteria > Actinomycetota > Acidimicrobiia > Acidimicrobiales > Bin134 > Poriferisocius. Next base: position 6,543 of record JAJDTA010000091.1, on the reverse strand, counting down.
TGCGTGGGCGTGTGCTGAGAGGGGGGGTGATGACCAGGATCATGTGCTGGCGTTGCCGATGCCGGGGTGGTCGGTGGATGAGGGGAGTTCGCAGCCGTTCGTGCGGTATCGGCGGATGCTGCGGTCTTGGGAGGAGGCGGGCGATGACGCTTGGTTTGTGGATGAGGTGGGGCGGCTCGATGCGGCAGTGGCCGACGTGGATGGGCACGGGTTCGAGGTCACTCCTTGTTCGGAATTCCTGGTTGGCGAGCGAGTCATCACTGTTAAAGATGAGACCGACAATGTGTCGGGGTCGCATAAGGCTCGGCACACGTTTGGGTTGATGTTGCATTTGTTGGTGCGGGAACGTCGAGGCGGGGGTGCTGGTGGGCGGCCTCCGTTGGCTATCGCTTCTTGTGGGAATGCGGCGGTGGCGGCGGCGGTGGTGGCGGCGGCTGAGAGGTGGCCGATCACTGTTTATGTGCCGGTCGATGCTGAGGCCGCCGTGGTGGCTCGACTTCAAGAGCTGGGGGCGACTATTGAAACCTGTCCCCGGATTGATGGGGAGGAGGGAGATCCTTCCTACCTTCGCTTTCGAGATGCAGTCAGTGAGGGCTCTGTTCCCTTTGGGTGCCAGGGGCCGGACAATGGGTACACCATTGATGGGGGGCGGACCTTGGGCTTTGAGTTGGCTGAACAGGCGCCGGACATCGACCGGGTTTATGTGCAGGTGGGCGGAGGTGCGCTGGCGGCGTCGGTAGCTCAGGGGCTGGCCATCGGGCAATCCCGAGCCGCGCTGGTGGCGGCGCAGACCGAGGGGTGCGCGCCATTAGCCCGGGCGTGGGAGCGAACTGCCGAGTTGGGCGGGCTGGATGAGGCTCGGCGGCAGCGCTCAGCGGTTATGTGGCCGTGGACGCCAACTCCCTCCTCGGCGGCCAGCGGCATCCTCGACGACGAGACCTACGACTGGGCTGCGGTCACCGAGGCCATGGCCGCCACCGGCGGCCACCCGGTGGTGGTGCCTGAGCCGGTGGTGACCGAGGCTTGCGAAGCTGGGCGAGCGGCCACCGGCATCAACGTCAGTCCCACAGGCTCAGCCGGATTGGCCGGCCTGCTGTGCGACGATCCGCCCGCCGATTCCAAACCGGCAGTGCTGTTCACCGGGGCGCAGCGATGAGCACCCGCACTGTGCTGCGAGGGGCCCGCTGGCCCGGCGACATCGCCATCGCCGAAGGCGTCATCGTTGAGACGGGCATCGTCGAGCCCCAGCCCGGCGATGCCGTGGTCAACGTAGACGGCGACATCATCACTGCCGGGTTGGCCAACACCCACCACCACCTCTATCAGTGGATGACCCGGGGGCGGGCGGTGGGCTGTGACCTGTTCGGGTGGCTGGTGGAGCTCTACCCGGTGTGGGGGCGGCTCTCGGTGGACGATGTGGCCGCCGCCGCGCTGGTGGGGTTGGGCGAGCTGGCCGCCACCGGCTGCACCTCCGCCTCCGACCACCACTACCTGGTGCCCCATGGCGACGACGCCGTGTTCGACGCCATCGTCGAGGCCGCCGCCGCCGTCGGCATCCGCTTGCATCTCAGCCGGGGCTCCATGGACTTGGGCGAATCCCAGGGCGGGCTTCCCCCCGACCATGTGGTGGAAGACCTCGACTCCATCATGGCCTCCACCGAGCGGGTGATCGCCCAACACCACGACGGCGACATGGTGCATGTGGTGGTGGCGCCGTGCAGCCCGTTCTCCGTCAGCTCTGAGCTGATGGAGGCGTCGGCGGCTTTGGCCCGCCAGCACGGCCTTCGCCTGCACACCCACCTGTGCGAGACCATCGACGAGCAGGAGCACTGCCTGGAGCGGTTCGGCCGCCGTCCGGTGGAGCAGCTTGACGACTGGGGCTGGGTGGGCGACGACGTGTGGCTGGCCCACGGCATCTGGATCAACGACGAGGAGATCACCCGTCTGGGTGCCGCCGGGGTGGGCGTGGCCCACTGCCCCTCTTCCAATGCCCGTTTGGCCGCCGGCACCTGCCGGGTGACCGATCTTGAAGCCGCCGGTGTGCCGGTGGGTCTCGGGGTGGACGGCGTGGCTTCCAACGAGGTGGGCGGCCTGTTCCCTGAGCTACGCCAGTCGCTGTATGCCGCCCGCTTACGGGCCATGGACCCCAGCGCCTTCATGCCCGCCGACGCCCTCCGCCTGGGCACCGCGGGCGGGGCAAGCTGCCTGGGAGTGTCCGACCGCCTAGGCCAGATCGAACCCGGCATGGCCGCCGACCTCGCCGTGTGGCCCGGTGACGACATTGCCGACGTGGTCGATCCCCTGGCCGGCCTGGTCCTCGGCCCCGACCGCCGAGTGCGCCACCTCTACGTAGCCGGCAACCCCGTCGTCCAAGACGGCGAACTCCTCGGCTGCGACCTAACCACCGCCCACGCCGACCTAGCCCACCGAGCCCGCCGCCTCTGGGACTAGCCGCTTCGGTCTTGAGCAACATGCCCGCTGGTCTCAGGGGGTGATGCGGGCCAAAGTCGGGAGAAGTCCGGCGACGGGGGCTACTCCCCGTGGGCCATCGTCGTCGGCTCTGGTGCAGCCACTGCTTCTCACTTGGTTACCGGCTTGACCAACGGCATCGCCTACCAGTTCCAGATTCGGGCCCGCAACGTCAACGGCCCGGGAGCTGCGGCCGAGACGAAGCCGGTCACCATCGCCACCGCTCCAGGACGTCCCCGCCATTTGACCGCGGTGCTCGGCAACAAGCAGGTCGAATTGAATTGGGCGGCCAGCAGCAACGGCGGCCTCCCCATCACCAGTTGGCAATTCCGCCTGATTGAAGGCGCCGGCAGCTTCACCGCCACATCGCCCGCCTGGATCACTATTCCCGACAGCGACGCCGACACGACCGATTACACCGTGAGCAGTTTGGACAACGGGACGGAATACCGATTCCAGCTCCGCGCGGTCAACGCCAGAGGGGAGGGCAGCCATGCTCAGACTGCGGCGGTGGTTCCCGGAATGCCCCCGGGCGCGCCCACGGAAGTAGAGGCTATGGCCTCTTCTACCCACACCATCGATTTGACCTGGATCCCGCCCTTGGACGACAACAACGCCCTCGACGACGGCGACTCCAAGATCATCCGCTACGAGTACTCCCAAAAAGCCGACTCAGGCGACTACGGCGAATGGGTGGCAATACCGGCCAGCGCATTGTTCCGGACAACGAGCAATCTCGATCGTAGCCTCACTCAAACCCAGGTTGACCTCACCGATACCCTTGAAACCGATGACACCGGCGGCATGGGCCTGGTTATCAGAGACCTGACCGCGGGCACGGCGTACCAGTTCAAAGTTCGCGCCGTCAACGTCTTGGGCCCAGGACCCGATGACGAGTCGTTTCCGAGTATTCCGGGCACCCCCACCGCCAACATGCTGAGCGCTGATCCCGGCGACGGCAGTGTGGCCCTCTCCTGGAACCCGCTGAGCAGCGGCGGCAGCGCCATCACCAAGTGGCAGTACCGCCAGAGCGAGTCCGGCGGCGGCTATGGCGCTTGGGCCGACATCGCCGACAGCGGCCCGGCTACCACCAGCCATACCGTGACCGGCCTGTCCAATGGCACCAGCTACACCTTCCAGGTGCGGGGCGTGAACGGCGTCGGCGAGGGTGAGGCGGGCACCTCCAACGAGGCGTCCCCGGTTGCGGCTCCGCCCGCCAACGGCGTGTTCTACGTCGGTGTGGTCACCGGGCCGAGCTTCTGCGCCAACCGGTCGCTGGGCGGGCCCACCACCTACCCCCACGACGACGACAAAGACGGCGTGGCCGATGTGTGCGCCCTCCCCTACACCCGCCGTGAGGCCATAGCCCGCCAACTCGTCGGCGATGTTCTCGCAGCCACCCACGCCTCAGACTTCCGCCGCGAGCTGGCCTCGGCCTGCCGCCGCCTCATCGGAGCCGACTACGGCGACGAAGCCGACGACTTGGCCCGCGACGCGTGCGCATAGGCGCAGAACTCAAAGCCGGGACCTCCCAACAATTTCGACATCGACACCGAGGTTGTCCCCGGAGGCTGCGAGCCGACTGAGCCGGAGGAGCCGACTGAGCCGGAACCGGGGATCGAAACGACAGCTCCTTCCTACCCTGAGCCATTCGATTCTTGGCGACACAATCTTTAGTTTGCGGCGCATGGGCGTCGCTGCTCGGGGGTAGGGTTGTGGCTGTGGCAGGCCTGTCGTTGTGCTATCCCAATGCTGTTGCGGCTGAGGACGCTTTCCGGGCTTTTGGCGGTGAGCCAGCGGCTGCTCGGTTCATGGAGCAGGCCCGATGGCCGGGCGGGCCGGCTTGTCCCCGGTGCGGGGCTGAGGCGGGGAGCCGGTTGCCCGATGCCGATGGGAGGAGGTGGTGCGGCCGGTGTCGGCGGCGATACAGCGTGCGCACGGGCACGATTTTGGCCAACGGGAACGCTCCTTTGCGGGGGTGGGCGGTGGGCGCGGTTCTCACTGCTAATGGCCCGTTCACAGTCAAGCCGGGGGCGCTGGGCAGGCTGGATGGGGTTTCCCCGGGGGCAGCGCGTGCGATTGCCGATGGCATTCGCTCGGTGTGCGGAAGCCGGGTCAGCCCTTACGACCGGCCTGAGCAGCTCGCGGCCCGGATCACCCGGACCAGCGGCGAGGGCGCCGGGGCGGGACCCGACCGGCCCGACGGCGAGGGCGCCGGGGCGGGACCCGGCCGGCCCGGAGGGGGGTCTGGGTTGAGCTGGCTGCACAGGCCGGCTGATCGCATGTTCAAGGCACCTGCTGGTGCGGAGCGGTGGCTGACTCCCCCTGTTCCCCCCGAGCAGCTGCCGGCACCGCTGCCGCCCCATCCGCGCCCCGCCATCACCGAGGCAGAGGTGATGGTGCTGACCGTTTTGCGCTCCTATCTCGGGGGTGCCGATTCGGCGGTGATCGGCGACGCCGCGGGGATCGCCCGTCGCAGCGCGCAGCGGGTGCTGCGGTGCCTGGAGGCCGACGGATACGTCGACTCCACGTTCGTCGAAGTGCCCTGGCAGCACCGAACCCGGCGGATACTGAGATGGAAGCTGGCCCCTGGCGGCCAACTCGACGAGCTGCGCCCCTATCTGCCGATGATGCGCTGGGCTCGGCGCGCCCGGTGCCCTGAGACGCTGCCCCCCGACCTATGGCACCTGTTCTGGTCCGGCCCCGACCCCGCCGACGTCCGGCTGCCCCGCGATGCTCTGCTTGTGGCCAACCGGCTGCTGAACGGAAGGCTGTTGGACTTCGACGCCCGCCGATGGGCCCTGCGCTGCCTGCCGATCGACGCCCTGGTGGCGCAGACCGGCATCCCCGGATGCCCCGAGAGCGTGGAGCTGGCCGTCGCCGAACTGGTCGAAGAGGAATCGGGCCAGCCAAACCGGCAGACGGCATCCGGGGTCTGATGGGCCAGATCGACGATTGGCAAGAGGTGATCGGCGATCGCCAGCGGGCCGTGTGGCCCAAAGCGGCGGCAGCCGCGGCCGATTGCGGCGGCGTGCTGGTCGGAGGCACCGCGGTGGCCATTCATCTGAGGCACCGCGTCAGCGAAGACATCGACGTCTTGGCCCCCGGTCCGCTCGACACTGCGGGGGTGGGGTCACTGCTGGAGGAACAGGCCGATGAGTCCTTCACAATGATCGGGTTGAGCCCGCACGAGGTTCATGCCCACCTCGACGGGGTGAGCGTGCACATATTCGAAGATCCCAACGCCGATTCCCGCACCGCTGACGTAGAGGTGTTGCACCACGGACCGACAGTTGACGCAATGCCGGTGGCGTCGCTGCAAGACCTCTTGGCCCTCAAGCTCGACGTGATCCGCTGGCGCAGCACCCTGCGAGACCTGATCGACCTCGCCGCCATCGACCAGCTCAGCGGGCACCGCCTCGAGGACGGCCTGTTCTACTGGCTTCAGAAATTCGGAGCCGAATGGGACAACGCTGCGCTCGACCAACTCGTCTTCAAGCTGAGGTTCCCCTCCGCCAAAGACGCCGACCCCCTCTTCGACCAATCCCGCGACCAGATCATCGCCTACCTCAAGAGCCGAGCCCCCCAGCTAGAACAAGCCCTGCACCAACGCCGAACAGCAGCCCACTAGCCATAGATCCCAAAGGGGTTGTGCGCTCGCGAGGAAGGAGATCAGCCGAGCTGGAAGGGCTAGCGGTTCTCGGCTAGCTGAAGGGCACCGAGGATGGCGTTTCGCATTTGGCGGGGGTCGATAACGTCGTCGGCGCCGAGGCGTCCGGCGAGGCGGTAGGGGCCGGAGCGCTGCTCGCGTTCTACTTGGGCTTGGGTTTCGGCGTCGAGCTTGGCTGAGCGGCCGCCGGCGTCGGCGGGCATGGCGGCCATGTTCACGCTGGGCAGCGAGAACGACTGGGTCTGGTTGTCGAAGGGGTTCTGGGCCATCACCACCGAGCCGAAGCCGAACGCCTTGCGCATGGTGATCTCGATCTTGGGGTTGGAGAGGCGGCGCTCGGCCTTGTACATCTTGCCGCCCCACTTCAAGATGCCCTCCCGCTCGGCCTTGGTGCCGGCCATCAC
>JAJDTA010000158.1 GCA_022827405.1 Acidimicrobiia bacterium | reverse complement strand
GCTGAACCTTGCCCTAGAGCTGGTGCTGATCTACGGGCTTGGCTTCGGCATCGGCGCTTCGGCGCTGTCCACCGTGATCGCCCAATGGCTGGCGGCTGGCGCCTACGTGTGGTGGATCCGAGAGGCGGTGAAGGTCCACGGGGTGACCATGGCGCCTGACCGCTCGATCATCGCCCAACTGGCCGTTGTGGGATTGGACCTGTTTCTGAGGACCGCGGCCCTTCGAGCCTCGTTCACCATGTCGGTGGCCGTGGCTGCTCGGCTGGGCGACATAGACCTGGCCGCCCACGAGGTGATCTACCAGCTCATGTTCTTCTTGGCCCTGGTGTTGGACGCGGTGGCCATCGCCGGACAGGCCATGATCGGGCGTCTTCTGGGCGCCAACGAATTGGGCCAGGCTCGGGCCGCAGGTCGCCGCATGATCGAGTGGGGATTGGCCTCGGGCCTAGCGGCCACCGCGATTCTCCTGGTTGCCCGACCATGGCTACCGCTGGTGTTCTCCAGCGATGAGGCGGTGCTGTCGCTCGTGGGATTCCTCATGCTGCACCTAGCGTTCATTCAGCCGGTAAACGGAGTGGTGTTCGCCCTCGACGGCGTGCTAATCGGCGCCGGAGACATGCGCTTCCTGGCCGTGGCCATGGCTGGCGCCGCCGCGGTATTCATCCCCCTAGCCGTATGGGTGATGGCCGCCGACGCCGGTATCGGCTGGCTGTGGGGCGCCATGTGGGCCCTCATGGCCGCCCGCCTAGTTGCCCTCCTCTGGCGCTTCGCCGGCTCCCGCTGGCTAATCCCCGGTGCCGTCCGCTGAACCCGATTACCCACCCGTTGGAATTTCACCTTGGGCTAGTACGATGAGCCGCGTGACAGATGTCGCAAGTGCGCCTCACCCCACCAAGCACCAACAGGGGTCTCCAACAATCACTGAAAACGACCGCAAAATCCTGCTGGAGATCTTGGAGAGCGACGAACTTGAAACCCTGTTCCATACCATCGCACAAGAGGACTTAGGCACCGACACCCTGTAACCGCGAACCCCGGTGCTCATCTGCGACCAGTAGCTCGCTGTTCGCGCCATCGTGATGTGTGCCCTGTTTTTTGGTCCCGGTTTGTGGGAGTCAGGAGGACCAACCTCAGAGGGGCACGGCACACAGAACCCGACTGTCAGCGGGCTACACAGGCGTGACTCCGACCAAACGTGAGGCCATACCCAATGTCGGTCTATGTGCAGAGTTCGACCACTCTGGCTGAGAGGTAGATACCGTAGGGGCCTTCTTTGAGCTCGTCGGCCGTGACAGACAGCCCCCGTCGGGTGGCTAGATAGACCAGCCACTCCCATGGATGAGGCTCACAACCAGGATCGTCCTCGTCGGGGAGCACCACAATCTCGACCGTCGAGAGGACATCGTTGAGTTCGGGTGGTCCATCCTCGCCGATGAACTCAGTGGTCCAGCCGAGGTCGTCGCGAAGCAGCACAAGATCGCCGCTGGCGAGCTGCGCCAATTCCGATACTCTAAACCGGTACACCCTCGTTGAGGACGGCTGATCGTCATCAACGTCGCACAAAGCGATCAGCCCTGTGACCCTCGGGCCAGTCATCAACTTAAGCGGGGTAACAGTTGCGCCCTACTGATACGGAGTAGGTGAGGCCACCTGGGTCGCCTCGATCCTTGAGGTCAACATCCACTGCGCCACGATAGCTAACCCGGATGGAACCGTCGCACCCGTGGCGAGCGTTCACACGACGACCACTGCCTCCTCCGGCTCTCACGTCGTCGCTGTTTGATGCAATGTTGATGTAGCTGCAGCCGCCAACGTAGTTGCACCAGTGCGCTTGGAGGTATATGTCAACATTTGCTTCTCTCGGACATGAGCTGCCGACCTTCTTGACCCACCACCCATGCACCGAGGTCTTGGTATATCTGTTCGACCAGTGGGGATTGTCGACACGTTGTTGGTAGGTGCAGTCTCCTGCCGTAATCCATTCGGACGAGTTGAGCGCTAGCGAGGCTGAGGGGGCGATGCCAAACGAGCCGTACCTTTCGAGGTCTTCCACTCTATACACATTTCGTGGGTCCACCGAACTCAGGTCTGTTGTGACAGCGAGCTCTGAAGCATTGGCAAATCCCTCGCCCGGTTGTTCTGGGCCGCCGTCTTCGAACGGTTTCTGACCGGTGCCGAGCGGTGTTTCGGCAGAGATAGCGGTCGCTACGCTGCCGACAAGCACCAGAGTCAAGATGGCAACCAGCAGGCAGAGTTGCCTGTTGGTCTTGTGGCCAATGGTTAGTCGATTGAATGTTTTCATTGCCTTACTCTTTCTGTCGAGGTTCCAAGGTGATTCGAATTACCTCCTCATTCATTGAATCATTACGTCTTGAATAATCAATATCACTGTGGTGACCAAATCGCAACAGTATTTGGAAGAAATGTGATCTTAATCTTTATCATCTAACAGTCAGTTCTTGAACATTAGGAACACTGGTAATTGAAAGATAGATAGTTGTCATGTCAACTATCTAATTGTGGATAGTAAGACGATCACAGAATCCCTTCAGCTGTTTAGGGTTTTGCATTGTTTGATGTCGGCTTAATTCTTCTAGGTCTAAAACTGATGGAGGTTGTTGACAGTCGGGGTCTTTCACAAGAGGAAGATCTGATGGACGAGAGAGAGCAGCTGCGCAAGATCCGGCACCGTTTGGCGGTGTTGCGCCACGCCGAGGAGGTGACCGGCAGCGTGGCGGCCACGTGCTGCTATTGCGGCATCAGCCGGCCGACGTTCTACAAGTGGCGCAACCGCTACGAGGAGCTGGGCCCAAAAGGGCTCAGGGATCGGTCGTCGCGCCTGCACCACAGCCCCAGGGCCACCAAGTCAGATGTGGTCGCCAAGATGGTGTATTTGCGCCAGCACTACCACTTCGGCCCGCTTGAGATCGCCATGTACCTCAAGCGCTACTGCGACATCGAGATCTCCAACCCCCCGGGTGTGGAAGATCCTCGACCGCCTGGGCATGGGCCGGCTTCCCGCCAACCAGCGCCACAAACAGCGCCCGAAGCGCTGCGAGAAGCCCAGACCGGCCACCAGGTGCAGGGCGACGTGAAGTTCATCGCCTCCATTGCGGGCGTCACCGCCCAAAAGCACTACCAGTTCACCGCCATCGACGATTGCACCCGCATCCGGGTGCTGCGCGTCTACCCCAAGTGCAACCAGAAGACCGCCGTCCAGTTCCTCGACTACGTGCTGGAGAGGCTCCCGTTCAGGGTCGAGTCGGTCCAGACCGACAACGGCGCCGAGTTCCAGTCCGGCTTCTGCTGGCACGTCTTGGACCGGGGAATCTGCCATGCCTACATCAAGCCCGCGACGCCGAGGCTGAACGGCAAAGTTGAGAGATCGCACCGCATCGACTCAGAGGAGTCCTCTGCCGTATGCTCGACGGTGTCGTCATCGACGACACCGAGCTGTTTAACGACAACCTCCAGTAATGGGAGGACTACTACAACTTCGACCGCCCCACGGTGCCCTGGACGGCCAAACCCCGGCAAGCTCTATTGGTGGTCGCGACATAGGTCATCGTAGACGGTTTGGGCTGTGTTCCAGTGGTGGAGTTTGCGGGGCATGTTGTTGATTCGGTCTTCGATGACCGAGAGGCGGGCTG
>JAJDTA010000142.1 GCA_022827405.1 Acidimicrobiia bacterium | reverse complement strand
GGTGTGATCATCATCTTGGCCGTGGCCCTGAGCATGCGAGAAGCCAAGGAGGCCTGAAGGTGTTCCTGAAATCGCTACTGGACAAGAACCCCGCCTTTGTGGAGGCCGTTGTGGCGCTGCATCAGGCCGGTGCCATCCCTGCCAACAGCTACGCATTGGACCTAGACGCCATGGCCGCCAACACCTCGCATCTCATGGGTGAGGCGAGGACCCTTGGGCTGACTGTGTACGCCATGACCAAGCAGGTGGGAAGGGCGCCGGGCGCACTCGAAGCAATATCCAGCGCAGGGGTGGACGGCTATGTGGCGGTGGACATGGCCTGCGCCCGACCGATTGCCGCCCACGGGCACAATCTCGGGCACCTCGGACATCTTGTGCAGGTGCCCGCGGCCGAAACCGGCGAAGCCGCGGCCATGCAGCCCGACTACTGGACGGTGTTCTCGCCCAATAAAGCAGCAGAAGTCTCGGCTGCGGCTGCCCGCCTCGGACAGGTCCAAGATCTGCTGGTACGGGTGTTCGCTCCCGGCGACGAGTTCTACTCGGGCCACGAGGGAGGCGTCCCCCTCGAAGAGTTGCCCACAGTGCTCGACCACATCAGCGGCCTGTCGGGGGTACGGTTTGCCGGCCTCACCACGTTTCCGGCGCTGCTCTTCGACCCGGACAGCGGCGGCACGCGCACCACTTCCAACATGGCCACCCTGGCCCGTGCTGCGGAGATTGCTCGGCGGCACGTTGGCCACGAGAACCAGGCGATGCTCCAGATCAACGCACCGGGCACCACATCGACGGCAGTGCTGGCCCAGCTTGCCGAGGCCGGCGCCACGCAAGTGGAACCGGGCCATGGCCTCACCGGAACCACGCCCCTGCATGCGGTTCGCAACCTTCCCGAACAACCCGCGGTCTGCTATGTCAGCGAGGTCGCCCACATCCATCAGGGCATCCCGTTCTGCATCGGCGGTGGCCTCTACATCGATCCCGTATTCGGCGACTACCAGACAACCGCCGTGGTTGCCCACGACCCCAGCGAGGCGGCAACTAAGGCGATGGCAGTGGACATGCCCGACCCCGCCGCCATCGACTACTACGCCAAGCTGAGGCCTGAATCGGGTCGCAGGATCAGCGAGGGCGACACCGTGGTCTTCGGCTTTCGCATTCAAGCCTTCGTGACCAGGGCATTTGTCGTCGGCGTTGCCGGTGTGCGATCGGGAACGGCGTCGGTAGCCGGTGTCTGGGATGTGCTGGGCAACCCTGTGGCCTGGAAAGGCAGCCGATGAGCGGAGTCCCCGCATTGGTTGCCTCCGGAATCTCCAAATCATTCCGGGCGGTGCAAGCCCTCGACGACGTGTCCATTGAACTGCACCACGGCCGGGTCACCGCCTTGCTGGGCGATAATGGCGCGGGCAAATCGACCCTGGTGAAGTGCATCGCGGGTCTCTACCAACCCGATGCGGGCCGCATCTTCGTTCAGGGGACCGAGCACCGCATCAGCTCCTCCCGCCATGCCCGAGAGCTGGGTATCGAGACAGTTCACCAAACGCTCTCAGTGATCGACCCGCTGGATGTGGCCGAGAACCTCTTCTTGAACCGAGAGCGCACCCGAGGCGGTTGGCTCGGTGCCCGCATAGGCCTGCTCGACAAGCGGCGCATGCGCAACGAATGCGCCGATACGCTCGCCCGTCTCGACATCCGAATTCCCTCCTTGCGGCGCTCAGTCGGCTCTCTTTCCGGTGGGCAGCGCCAGGCAGTGGCCATAGGCCGCGCCGTTGCCTGGGGCCAGCGAATCGTGTTGCTGGACGAGCCGGCCGCGGCTCTCGGCGTCGAGCAGACCCAGCGAGTTCTGGATCTCATTGTCAACCTGCGTGACCAAGGGGTTGCAGTTCTGCTCATAACCCACAACATGGACCGGGTACTGGCAGTCTGCGACCAGGCAGTCGTTCTCTACCAAGGCCGGAAGTGCGCTGAAGTGGACGTGGCCGACGTCACGAAAGACGACCTGGTGTCTTACATCACTGGGGCCCGTAGCACCGGCTGAAGCGCCGGGGTCTGGTTGTGCAGGTCTTCATCGCCGCAGATGCCGCAGAGGCTGTCGGCAAAGCGGCCGACATTGTGGAGAACGTCGTCCGGTCGAAACCTCAGCCGCGCCTTGGGATGGCGACCGGCAGCACCATGGTCGGCGTCTGCCAGTCGCTAGTCGATCGGTGTCAGGCCGGGGGGCTCAGTTTTGCTGAGACGTCCATCTACTTGCTCGACGAGTACGTGGGCCTCGACTCCGACCATCCGCAGGCATTCCGAAACGTGATCAGGGCAGATCTCGCCGACCTCGTCGATCTGGGAGATGACGCATTGTTCGGGCCCGACGGGAGCCCACCCGATCTCGAGGCCGAGGCTCAGCGATATGAGCAACTGGTCACTGAGGCCCGCATCGACATCCAACTTCTCGGAATCGGCGGCAACGGACACATCGCCTTCAACGAACCAGGCGCCTCATTCGAAGGGCTGTCAAGTGTCGTCAAGTTGAGCGAGGAGACGCGGCGGGACAATGCCCGGTTCTTCGCCTCGATTGACGATGTCCCCCGCCAGGCGATATCTCAAGGAATCGGAACCATCTTGCGAGCAAGAGCGATTCTTCTAGTAGCACTCGGTGCCCACAAGGCCCGTCCAATCTGTGATGCACTCATAGGACCCGTTTCGATTGAGACTCCGGCCTCGGCAATTCGACTGCACCCCAATGTCTCCGTGGTCCTAGATGCTGAGGCGGCCTCGCTGTTACCAGCGGCCAAGTCGGAAAGCTGACCTCCGACTACGCCAGATCCAGCAGGTGGCCGAGGCGATGTTGTTTGGTGCGGAGGTAGTCCACGTTCTCGCTTCTGGGGGGCACTACCAGGGGAACCCGGCGGGCAATCTCCAGGCCGAATGAGGCCAAGCTGTCGAGTTTGGTGGGGTTGTTGGTCATCAGCGCCGCTCGAGTGACGCCCAAATCGGCCAGGATGGCCGCACCGACGCCGTAGTTGCGGTCGTCCACTGGCAGGCCCAACTCCAAGTTGGCGTCCACCGTGTCCCGCCCCTGGTCTTGAAGGGCATAGGCCTGAAGTTTGTGCCCGATGCCGATGCCCCTTCCCTCATGGCCCCGCATGTACACCAGCACGCCGGTGCCGCAGGCCGCGATGGCGTCCATGGCCGCGTGCAGCTGAGCCCCGCAGTCGCAGCGCCACGAGCCGAACACATCCCCGGTGAGGCATTCGCTGTGTACCCGCACCAAGACCTCGTCGACCCCCGTTATGTCGCCGAGCGTGAACGCCACATGCTCCACGCCGTCGTCCATCGACTCGAAGGAGTGGCAGGCGAATCGCCCCCATCTCATGGGCACCTCGGTGGTGGCTACCAGCCTGATCTTTGGTTGGCGTTCCATTAGCTGGCCCAGAGAGTACCCGTGCCAGGAGCGAAACTGGCAGCCCAAGCAGACTATGTGCTGACAAAGGAGAACTCGGCTTTGCCAAGGCCAAGGAGAGAGCCCAAGCAACATACGCTTTGGGCATGCGGTTCGGGGTGATGATGCAGACCACCGACCGGTCGATGTCGCCGGTGCGCCTGGCCCAGGAGGCAGAGGCCCGCGGCTACGCCTGCATCTACCTGCCCGAGCACACCCATATCCCCACCAGTCGGCGCACCCCGCCTCCCACCGGCGAAGACGAGCTGTCGGAGACCTACTTCCGGACCCTTGACCCCTACATCGCGCTAGCCGCCTGCGCCCAAGCCACCACAACTGTCGGGCTGGGAGTGGGAGTGGCGCTGCCCGCCCAACATGATCCGATCACCTACGCCAAGCAGTGCGCCACCCTCGACTGGATGAGCGGAGGCCGTCTGGTGCTGGGAATCGGCTACGGCTGGAACCACGAGGAGATGGAGAACCACGGCATCGACGTGGGCCGACGGCGGGCTCTGGTCAGAGAGCACATGCTCTGTGCTCAAGCGCTCTGGGGGCAGGAAATAGCCGAGTTCCACGGGGAGTTTGTGACCATGGAGCCCTCGTGGAGTTGGCCCAAGCCCATTCAACAGCCCCGTATCCGCACCATCATCGGCGCCGCTCCCGGCCCTACCACATTCGCCCACATCGCCGAGTTCGGCGACGGCTGGATGCCCATCGGCGGCGCTGGAATGAGAGACGCCCTCGCCGATTTGGGTGAGGCCATGGCCGCTGCGGGGCGGAGCATCAACGAGTTGGAGCTGGTCACCTACGGCACTCACCCCGACCCCGGCAAGTTGGCCTATTACCGGAATATCGGCATCACCGAGGTGGTGCTGCGCTTTCCCCACGGCGGCTCAGCCGAAGAGGTGCTGCCGGTGCTCGACGACTACACCCGCTGGATCGACGAGTTCGGGTAGTTGAGTTATTCCTCCCCGATGTCCAGCACGGTGCGGACTACACCGCCGGTGTCGAGTTCATCTAGGGCGGCGGTGACGTCGTCCAATGGGCGGTGCTGGGAGATCAGCTCGTCGAGCAGGAGCTCGCCGGAACGGTAGAGGTCGAATATCCACGGAAAGTCTCGGGCGGGTGACGAGTTGCCGTACATGCTGCCGGTCAGCGCTTTGCCGAAATAGATCTCGGTGGCATCGATGTGGAATGGGGTTCCCGCCGGCGGTCCGCCGACCATCACCGCCAGCCCGCCCATGCCGATCGAGTGCCAGGCGTTCATGTAGGTGGCGCCCGTACCGATTACCTCGAAGGCGTAATCGGCACCCCGCCCCCCGGTCATCTCCATAACCGCGGCCACCGGGTCGTCGTCAGACGCGTTCACGGTGCTGGTGGCGCCGAACCTCTCGGCCAAGGCCAGTTTGTCGGCCAGCAGGTCCACTGCCACGATCCCGGCTGCCCCCATTAGGCGGCAACCCTGGATCACGTTGAGGCCGACACCGCCGCAGCCGTAGACCACGCAGGTGCTTCCCCGACGAACCTGGGCGGTATTGACCGCCGAACCCACCCCGGTGGGCACCCCGCAGCCCACCAGACAGGCCACATCCAGCCCCACGTCGTCGGGCACCGCCACTGCCTTGGAGAAGTGGACCACAGCGTGTTCGGCAAACGAACCCACCGTGCAGAATGAGTGGTGGATCTCGCCGTCTCTTTCGAAGCGGTGGCCACCGTCGTAATAGGTGCCGATGGGGAATGCGGGCAGCACCTGGCAGCGGTTGGCGAAGCCCGAAGCGCACGACCGGCACCGGCCGCAGCTGGCCACCAACGACAGCACCACCCGATCGCCGGGCTTGATCCCGGTGACGCCCTCCCCCACATGCTCCACCACGCCGGCCCCCTCGTGGCCCAAGATCATGGGGGTCTCCCATTCGCGGGTGCCGTGGTACACATTCAGGTCGCTGTGGCAAATGCCGCTGTGGGTGATCTTCACCAGCACGTCTTGGGGGGCCAAGTTGCAGATGTCCAACTCGACGATGTCCAGCGGCGCATTCGGCTCCCGATACACCGCAGCCCGTGTCTTCATGGCTCTTCCTCCTCTTCGTGCGCCCTATTGGTTGGCGGCCAGCCACTCCCGCAGCTCCCGGACACCCCAGTGCCAGCGGTACTCCCCTATGCCCGGCTCACCCTCATAGTCCCAGTCCACAAAGCCGTTGCACGAAAATGCGTTGGTGGACACCTTCTCGATCGTGCGGGCCACCCGGCCTTCGAAGCGATGGTGGCGGCCTCGCTCGTCGGCGATCTCATATACCAGTGCGGTGGTGCGGTAGCCATCCAGCTCAAATCGTCCGGTCCCCTCGGTGATGCGGACGATATCCCCCCCGTCCAGCAGGTAGCCGTGGGTGATAACGCAAGACTCAGGCGAGTCATTGCGGGTCTGCACGAGAAAATGAAAGTCGTCTCCCCAATGGCCGTCGTCGAAGTTGCCGCACCCCAAACGAGCCACTGATTCCCGGCGGGGTCCCCAGGAATGATCCCGGTTCACCGCACAGTCCACGTCGAACCGCTCTCCGTTCACCACGACCTCCCCTGAGACGTGGAGAGTCTGATCGATGTGGCCGTGGGCCAATTTGGCGTCGGTGCGCTGAATCGACCCGAAACCCTGCCCCGCCCCGGCAACGTTGGTCTCCCCCACCTCTACCGGCGGCATCAACGCGGTGTACTCCAGATCGAACACCGTTCCGTCGATGCCGTCGTAACGGACTTCCCAGCGTTGGAATGCCTCGGTTTGGTGCACCGAGATGCCGTTGTCCAGGCGGTAGTCGTCCAAGTTGTGAGGGGGCATGGGCATGGCATAGCGATCCTCGTGCATGTCGTTGGCCAATGCCCCGGTGGCATCCAACCCCCGGTTGGAGTACACGAACACATTGGCCCCCACGATTCCCAGCGTGGGCCGCCACATCGAGCGCAAGTGCCCGACCATGGCCTCAGCGGGGACGAAGAAGCAGAACCAATTGGTTTCCACCCAGTTCCAATCACGAAACCGAGGCTCGTGCAGAAAGCGGTCTCTTCGGCTCAACCGCGTTCCCGGCGCTTGGCTGCTCTCTCCCATGGACCTCCGACCGTACTCCGCGAGTGCGGTCCGGCATGCAATGGATCAGCCGGGGCCGAGATCGAGGCCGGCGAAACCGCGGGTCCGGACGACCGTTACCCCCCAAAAGACAGCCAGCAATCCCCCATACACCAGCACCACGAATCGCATGGACACCAGGTCGCCCAAGTACCCCCCGATGAACGCCCCAATAGGCAGCCCGGAAAGCACCGACATCAGCCACACCGACATGACCCGGCCCCGAAATTGCTCGTCCACCTGCACTTGCAGGGCGCTGTTCATCGTCACGCCGTGGGCCATGTGGCCTGCTCCGAAGATCAAGTACCCCAAAAGGCCGATAACCAGCCAAGAAGTAGCCCCGGTGACCAACACCCCCACGGCGTACACCCCCACCGCTGTCATCTCGACCCGGGATCGGGCGTGGCGGTCGCCGTATCTGGTCACGTACAGCGCGGCCAGCATCGACCCGAATCCGAACGTCGCGGTGAGCCAGCCCAGCCCGCCATCGCCCAAGGAGAACACGTCGTCGGCCACGCTGGCCACCAGGGCAAAGGCGAACACCGCCCCGACACCGGCCACGATAAACGAGGTGGACATCACCAAGCGCATGGCCGGACGCCGCCAGATGTACGCAACTCCTCGGCTGAATTGCACCAAGAACGGCTCCCGCTCAATGGGCTCAGCGGGACGCAGTCTGATCGGGGCCATGTACATCAAGCCAATGGCGAACCCGACGATGGTGATGGCGAAGGCCGGCCCCGGACTCCACAACCACAGTATGAGTCCGGCCAAGGCAGGGCCCAGGGCCCTTCCCGCGGTGAACGACAAGGACACGAACCGCACCGCCGACACCAAATCCTCGGGTGGAACCAGCAGGGCGGTCATGGCCTGGGTGGGCGCCCACTGGAACCCCGACGCCGCCCCCACCACCAATTGGAGCCCGATGATCAACCACGGGTTCAAGGCACCGGCGAGATAGAGCACCAGATAGGCAGTGGCCACCGCCATCTGCATCCAAAACGATCCGATCAAGATGGCCTTGCGGCTGGTCCGGTCGCTCCAGATGCCGGCCACCGGGGTCATGATCAGCGACGGCACCAGCACCGCAAACGCGGAAGCCCCAACCCAGGTGTTCGAGTCGGTCAGCTCGTTCACATAGAACGGAACCGCCAGCGACTGCATGAACTGGCCCGTGGTGGCGATGGACACGCCGATGAAGAACAGTCGGAAGCTCCGATGAGACAGGGCGCGGAGAGGCGAAGGCGGGCCAGACACGATCAGCCGACAGTAGCTGCCCCGATGACGAATCTGGTCGTCCGGGTTCGGTGTGCGAACATCAGCCAGTGCCTAAGGATGAACGACAGCCTGTGCTGGTTCGCAACCGCCACGGCAGCGGTGCCTTCCGCCGCCGGCTGCGAATTATCGCCCCCGACCCCCACACGGTGGTGGTCGGCCTCGAGGACGATATGCACCACTACGAGGCGGCACTCACCCATGACGGCCAGCGCATCACCGAGGCGTCTGCCGCCGGGCCCCGGATGCCTTGGGAACCGTGCACAGGAGCCCTCGACCAGCTCCAGGCCCTGGTGGGCTGCCCGCTGACCACGACCGCGTCGGAAGTGTTCGCCTGGACCGACGTCCGCCAGCAATGCACCCACCTGTACGACGCCGCCGTGCTCGGGGTGCTCCACGCCGCTCGAAGGCGAGTCGGCACTCGTCAGTACGACGCCACCGTGCCCGATTGGGACCAGCCCCCATTCGACGCCTGGATCGAGCGCGACGGGAATGAGGTCTACCGCTGGCGGATGGCTGCGACCCTTGATATCGAGTCACCTGAGCCGTTCGGCGGTCGTCGACTCAAGGGCGGATTCGTCCGCTGGTGCGAGCAGACGCTCGATCCCGAGGCCGCCGAGGCCGCCTGGGTGCTCCAGCGCACCGTGTGGCTGTCGGGTGCCCGCCGGGTAGAGCTGGAGGACTGCGACAACGCCATCATCTCCGGGCTGATCCCAAACGTCTGCTGGACTTCCCAACCCGAGCGCTATGACCTGGCGATCCGACGCCGGGGCACGTTGCGCGACCACGGCCCCAGTCCCGACGGAATGCTCGTTGACATGCCCGAGCGCTGGCCGCAACTCCGCGCTACCTGAGAGACTCAGCGATATGGCAATGAGCAGAGCAGAAGAGAATCTGTTCGCCGAGCAGTTCCAGTCCATCACCGCAAACATCGGCCGGGCCATCCTGGGAAAGCCCAATGTGCTGGATCTGGCCGTAACCTGCCTGCTGGCCGAGGGGCATTTGCTAATCGAGGATGCCCCGGGCGTTGGCAAAACCAGCCTGGCCAAAGCGCTGGCCATAACCGTGCAGGCCGAATTCGGCCGCATCCAGTTCACCCCCGATCTGCTCCCCTCCGATGTGGTGGGGGCCACAATCTGGAACCGGACGGCCAATACCCTGGACTTTCAGCCTGGACCGGTGTTCTCCGGCATCGTGGTGGCCGACGAGATCAATCGAGCCTCCCCGAAGACCCAGTCAGCGCTATTGGAGGCCATGGCTGAGCGGCAGGTCACCGTGGACGGCACCACCCACGGCCTCCCCCGACCGTTCATGGTGATCGCCACCCAGAACCCGCTGGAGCACGAGGGCACCTACCCGCTGCCCGAAAGCCAGCTCGACCGATTCTTGATGCGAATCGAGGTGGGCTACCCCTCCAAGCAGGCCGAGTTGGACATTCTCGAAGCCCATGGCGCCGACGGCCCGTTGGACACTCTCCGCCCCGTGGTGGACTCTCAGGCAGTCAGCGAGCTGGCCGACCGCGCCAGCGCGATATTCACGGCCCCGGGGATCAAGCGGTACTTGGTGCAGATCGCCAACGCCACCAGAGACCACCCCAGCCTCATATTGGGGATGTCCACCCGGGCTACCCTCGCGTTGCAGCGGGCCAGCCGGGTGCGGGCAGCTTCCCAGGGGCGGGATTACGTGCTCCCCGACGACGTGAAGCAACTGGCTGTTCCCGTTTTGGCCCATCGGCTGCTGTTGAACCCCCAAGCCCGAGCCCAAGGAACACCGCCCGCTCAAATCGTGGACGACGTCATGAGCTCGGTCCCCGCCCCGGTCGACTGACTTCCTGGGTCCGATGGCAGATCGCCCCCCTACCTCGCCAGGGATGACCTCCCCGGTCGACTAGCAATCCCCCGACCATGCTCACCCCAACGGGCTGGCTGCTCTTGGTCTTTTCCGCTCTTCTGGTGGGGGCGGGGCGGGTATTCGGCACCAGCGAACTGCTGGCCGTGGGCATCGCTGGCATCTTGGCGGCAGTCCTCTCGTTGGCCTACGTCAGAGTCCGCCAGCCTCTGCGGATAACGGCCCGATCGGTCAAACCCCAGCAAGTGCACGTCGGTGACGACTGCCAGGCGCGCATTGAACTGACCAACCCCAGCCGCCTGCGCAGCCCGGTGCTGCGTCTCGCCGACAGCCAGTCGTTCTCCACCGAGACCTCTACCGACCATTTCATTTCGCTCGACGTTCTGGCGGCACCTATCCCGGGCCGAGACAATCTGACGGTTTCCTACCGGTTACCCACCGTGAAGCGCGGGCAGCTCAAGACCGGTCCGCTCACCCTGACGCTGACCGATCCGCTGGGTATTTCCACTCGGCGCTTCGAGATCGGCGAGCCCGCTGAGGCTTTGGTCTATCCCGCAGTGTTCCCCGTCCGACCCCCTCCTCGCTTGCCCGGCAATACCTTCGACGCAGTACGGCGCAGCCCCATGGCCCAAAGCGGTGATGAGCTGTACGGACTGCGCCCATTCCAGCAGGGCGATGACCCCCGGCGCATCCACTGGCGTTCGTCGGCCCACCACGACGAGCTGATCGTCCGCCAATTCGAGGAGTTCTCCCACACTCACACCACCGTTCTTCTGGACACCAGGGCTGTCATGTTGGACTTCCAGTCGAGGTTCGGGGACGGCGAGCGATTCGAGGCCATGGTGTCGGCCGCGGCCAGCATCTGTCGGGCTAGCCAACGCCGGGGAGACCAGGTTCGCCTGGTAACCACTGCGGATTTCGACAGCGGTTACGGATCAGACTCTGCCCACCTACACAAGATCTATCGGCACTTGACCCTGGTCAACCCCGACGTCGGCAGCCTGTTTGGTGCCGTCGAATGGCTCAGCCGAGGGCAAGGCGGCGGACTCGTGGTATTGGTGGCGGCTGCGGTGGACGGAACCGAACCGGGATCGCTGACATCGTTGGGCTCGCACTACCGCTCCAAGACAACGG